>JBPCLZ010000217.1:0-5844 GCA_051002775.1 Pyrinomonadaceae bacterium
TCTTGGGGTTTCACTCGGCGGTTCATAGCTTGAAGCTGAACGTAATCGTTCCGGAAGTTTTGGACTGTTTCCCAACTAACTTTTCTGGTGAGAATTTCGCTTTTCTGGCTGCCGTTACCGCAGCGCCTCGCAGAAGATGATCACCGTTCAAAGCACGTGCGGATATAACATTGCCCTGTTTATTTACAAGCACCAAAACTGTTACCTTTCCCGTTACGCCTTTGCTTTTAGCGCGTACAGGGTATTCCGGCGTTACTAATGTCGCCTCTTTGCCGTGTAGAGCGCCTTCAATTACAGGTTGCTCGACGTCAGCAATCGCAGACTCCTTGGGTTTTATTCCTGCCTGCGTAGTAACCATTGGTTTTCTGAAGAAGTAACTATTGAGCCAGTAGCCGCAGACAGCACTTATTAAGAATGTAAAGATGACTAGCGTCCCGAACAAAACACGGCGCACTACTGAAGACCCCGTCGTTGGTGGTTGATGTGGCCAGGCAGGTTTGGCGGGTTCACTCGGGCCATCAGTTTTTGGATTCGCTGGCAGCTCACCTATCGGTTGTTCCGGCGGTTTTGCGTCGGTAGAATTCGTAGTGTCCTTTTCTCCTCCAACAGCGACTGCGATGCTCTCGTCCTTTCCTTTCGCGCTCGTGTCGACGGCTAATCTCTTATTCTCCTCTCGGCCAGCTACCCGATTTCTCGCCGCTCTTCGTCTGATTGCAC
The DNA here is from genome assembly GCA_051002775.1 of Pyrinomonadaceae bacterium. GTDB lineage: Bacteria > Acidobacteriota > Blastocatellia > Pyrinomonadales > Pyrinomonadaceae > PSRF01. Next base: position 718 of record JBPCLZ010000217.1, read on the forward strand.
GAATGTTCGTTCTGCCTCGAAGGTTAACCGCAGCTGATTTTTTCTGGATCGGCTGATGAGCATCGCTTGTTTCCGTGACTTGCATCTCTGGCGGAGCGGAAACTTCGGTACTACCAACGGTCGGAAGGCCAGCACCATCAGACGCAGAGCCTTGATTTTCCGCGACATACAAATCGATTGTCTCGATCCCGAAGCGTTCTCTTAGTAGTAGTCGTTCCTGGAGGGGGATAACAGTGGGGTTCGCCGGGGGCTGGATCGAGCAGTCAAAATGAAATGTGGCCGCTGTAATTGAAACCGCTAGATTGACGGCGGGAAAACCTGAGAAGGGTCCCATGTGAGCGTCTACGAGCTTGCCGCTTTTGAAGAAAAACGCGCCGCGCGTTCCGGGACCGGTAATCTGCAGCCGGCCGCTCTGCCGTTCCGCAGTAACGGCCGCCACCACGCCGAGAAACCTATCGTGATTTACATTCTGGTCCATACTGCCCAAAACAAGTTACCCTTCCTTTGTCGCGAACCGAATTGCCCGCGTGTTTGCTGCCGTCGATACGCCTATTCGCACATTGCCGTCGGTTCGCTCCACCTCTATTCAAACGTGGCGGCTTGTGCGCGACGCGAATGGTCATCGGACAACCCGGTGTCCGGTAATCACTTTATGGGGTCGTCTCCGTCCAAATTTATGTAGTCGTTTTCCAAAGCAAAACGACTATTGCAATATTTGATTTGGGAATAATCAGGAGAGAGTTAAATGCTGGATAATCTTACGCTGTTAACATCGAGGGAGACAAGCGCCGTCCGTAAATTGTGGCTTCGCTTGTAAAAGATGATTCTGACATGACTCTGATTACCCCTATCGTCACGACAAAAACAAAAGGGACCGGATTGATCCGGCCTCTAATTGGTTGGCCAGAGATTAAGTCACTTGCTCCCGGTCTTTCCGGCATGGTCCCGGGTGGCTCGTCCATCGACGAGCGTGAAGGCCATGCCATTGAGCACATGTCCTTCCAACCCAACCACACTATGTTCCGTTCGAGGCGCTTGTCCTGATCGTGGACGGTGAGTCAGAGGTTGAGATTGCCGGAAAGACTTACCGTGTCAAACAAAACGAGACCATCACGCTGCCTGCATCCCCCATGCGGTAAAGACAGCAACCAGATTCAAGATGCTGCTAACCATGATACGAGCCTAGATCAAAAAGCAAAGTCAACACAGAAAGCTCAGGGAATTCAAAGCCACGCAGGTGGGCTTTCCCTGGGGAAATACATTTAGACCATTGCGGTCTTTGCGCGTAAACTTCAGGATTCATACGAACTCAAAATAGTTTTTGATACTGGATCTGAATTGCGAGGTTTGCGGTGAACGCGAAACAACGCTCGTTCTCTGACGATCAACTTGAAACGCTTCAGCGCCTTACTTTTGATTACTTCCTGAAAGAGACAAATCCGCAGAATGGCTTAGCGCCCGACAGCACACGCCAGGGATCGCCGTGCAGCATTACGGCCACCGGATTTGCCCTCGCCGCATATCCAGTTGGAGTCGAGCGGAAATTCATCACGCGCAAAGACGCGATCAAACGAACTCTCACCACTTGCGCTTTTTTTGGCACAGTCCGCATGGGCCGGAAGCAGACGCCACCGGCTACAAAGGTTTCTATTATCACTTCCTCGACATGAAGACCGGGCGGCGAACACGGGATTGCGAACTGTCAACCATTGATTCAACCTTCCTGATCGCGGGGGCATTGACGGCTGCAGAGTATTTCAATCGCGACACTGAAGCTGAACGCGAGATCCGCACACTCGCCAACGCCATCTACGCTCGCGCGGATTGGCAATGGGCGCAAAATCGCGGAGTAACTGTCACGCACGGATGGAGACCCGAAACCGGATTCATTAAGTATTGTTGGCAGGGCTACAACGAAGCGTTGCTTCTTTACGTCCTCGGTCTCGCATCGCCGACGCACCCGTTGCCCGCAAAGAGCTACCGTGAATGGACCACGACCTACAAGTGGAAGAAGCTTTATGATCATGAGTTTCTTTACGCCGGTCCATTGTTTATCCATCAGCTTTCACACATGTGGATCGATTTTGGCGGTATTCAGGACGAGTATATGCGTAAACGTGGGATTGATTATTTCCAGAACAGCCGCCGCGCTACTTACGTGCAGCAGCAGTACGCGATTCGGAATCCGCGAGGCTTCAAAGGTTATAGTGAATACATTTGGGGCCTTACAGCGAGCGATGGTCCCGGACCGGCAAGCATTAAGGTGGGCGGCAAATTGCGCCGGTTTTACGACTACAAAGGGCGCGCAGTCCCAAACGGGCCGGATGATGGCACGCTGGCACCGTGGGCTGTAATTGCTTCACTCCCGTTCGCGCCCGAAATTGTCTTGCCGTCGCTCCAGTATTTCGACGAAGCGTTTCCTGAGATGACCAGCAAGTACGGATTCAAGTGCAGTTTCAATCCAACATTTTCCGGGCCGTCAGGCGAGGAATGGATCTCAAAAGGTTACTACGGTCTGGATCAGGGCCCGATAGTTCTTATGATCGAGAATTACAAATCAGGGTTTCTTTGGCGCCTAATGCGCGGCTGCTCGTACATCCGCGATGGTCTTCGGCGCGCAGGTTTTTCGGGCGGCTGGCTGAAAGCAAGGTAGCCCGATCCTATGCAAAAGTTGCTCGACAAAAAATAGTTGGCGCGGTTTAATGTCAGCCACTGTCAACTCCAATCTTCAGACCAGGTGGGTATGGTTCATGTCCATTGCTCTTAAGCCTAAATCGGCTTCCCTTGCTCTTAAGTCAAACACTACTTCTTTCATCGCAGCAATTCTCGCGGTGTGTACAACGGTGAATCTGATGGGCGTCGTGAGTGTCCTGGCTCAACAGCCGATCGACGATGTCAATCCGATGATTGGCACCACCGGTCCGACCGAGAATGATTACGGCGGGATGATCCCGGGCGTCGCTACACCTTTCGGCATGACGCACTGGACGGCTATGACTCGTGAGAACAAAATTAGTGTCTGTCCATACAACTACAGCGACACCACGATCCAGGGATTTCTCGGAACTCACCAACCAGCGATCTGGATGGGCGACTATGGTCAGTTTAGCTTGATGCCGGTAAGCAGCGAGTTGAAGATCGCGGCGAAGTTACCGTTTCAACATGCGGATGAAATCTCAACGCCTAACTACTACGCCGTGAAGATGGATGACGCGGGCAAACCGATCAAGGCGGAATTAGCTGCAACAAGCCGCGCCGGGTTCTTAAGATTTACCTTTCCGGCTTCAGCCGCTTCTCACGTCGTCGTCACCGCCAGTCGTTCCGAGGTGTTCCGAGGCTCTATTCAAATCAATCCGCAGACCCAGGAGATCGCCGGCTACAACCCTGATCGGCAATCTTCCGAGTTGGGTCCACCGCTGCCAAACTTCAAAGGCTATTTTGTGATTCAGTTAAGCAAACCTTTCACATCCTTCGGCACGTGGGAGAATAACGATATTCATCGTGGCAGCAAGCAGGTAAGCGGTCATCGCATGGGTGGGTACGCGAGCTTTCCGACTACTGCAGGTGAAGAGATCAAGGTGAGAATAGGAACCTCATTTATTAGTCTTGACCAGGCCCGAGACAACTTGAGAAGAGAGATTCCTGATTGGGATTTCGACCGAGTGAAAGCAGAGGGCCGGCGCGTTTGGAGTGAGGCTTTGGATAGGATCAGGATTCAAGGGGCGTCAAAAGCAGAGCGGGTGAACTTCTACACTGCGATGTACCACACGCTTTTATTTCCCCGCATTTTCTCCGAGTATGGACGCTACTACAGCGCATTTGATGACCGCGTACACAATGGCGTCTCTTACAACGACTATTCGCTCTGGGATACATTCAGGGCGGAACACCCGCTGCTGTTATTGATCCAACCCGAGAGAGTTCCTGACATGATCACAGCTCTCTTGCAGATGTACGATGAAGGCGGGTGGATGCCGAAGTGGCCCAATCCTACCTACACGAACATCATGATCGCTACTCACGCCGATAGCGTCATAGCTGATGCTTACGTCAAAGGGTTTAGAGGGTTTGATCTGCAGAAAGCTTACGCAGCAATGTACAAGAATGCGATGACGCCACCGGACGGAGATGTAGGTAATCGCTGGCTTGACCGCGCGCCCTGGACCGCATATGAAGGCAGGGAGGGTCTGACCTGGTACAAGTCTCTCGGTTATGTTCCGCAGGACAAAACAGACGAGTCAGTCTCTCGTACACTCGAATTCGCTTACGACGATTTCTGTGTTGCCCAAATCGCGAAAGCGGTCGGCAAAAACGCTGACTACGAAATGTTGATGAAGAGAAGCCGGAACTACAAAAACCTTTTCGACGCCGAGAAGGGCTTCATGCGTCCAAAGAACGCTGACGGAAGCTGGGACGAGGTGAGTTGGAATACAAAGGAAGAGAGAATGCCCGGATTCACTGAAGGTGGTCCCTGGACATATTTGTTCTGCGAGATGCAGGACATTCCCGGGATGATCAACCTAATGGGTGGTAGACAAAAATTCGCAACCAAGCTCGATGAACAGTTCGCCGGCGGACATTACCGGCACGGCAACGAACCGGGCCATCATTACACCTATCTGTACAACTATGTCGGCCAACCCTGGAAGACCCAGGAGAAAGTCAGAGAGGCTCTGCTGGCGAACTATCACAATGGACCAGATGGCCTGAGCGGCAATGACGACTGTGGGCAGATGTCGGCCTGGTACATTTTTAGCGCGATGGGTTTTTATCCAGTAACGCCGGGGAGCACTGTTTACGCATTGACTAGTCCCCTTTTTCAGAAAGCCACCATCATGTTGAAAGGTGGCCCATACAAGAAGGGTCCGTTTACAGTCATCGCCAGAAATCAATCGTCAAAGAACATATATATTCAGTCGGCGACTTTAAACGGTAAACCTTTAAAGCAGCCGTTTATTCAACATGCTGACATTGCTAACGGCTCGACTCTCATCTTTGTCATGGGACCGAAACCAAATAAGAAATGGGGAGTCAGAAATGAGTATTAAGGAGCCGGCGAAACCCTGCACACAAAGTCTTGAAGTATTAAATCAAAGAGTCAGCAGCGATTTGGTTGCGGCTTGCCGC
>JBPCLZ010000218.1:0-8136 GCA_051002775.1 Pyrinomonadaceae bacterium
ACAAACTGCGCGTCACTCCGGCCGACGTCGAACGGCGCGCGGATCTGGAACGGCGCAAGCTGCGCGAGATGATCGAGTTCTGCTACACCGAGTACTGCTATCGCGCTGCGATATTAGACTACTTCGGCGATCGCCATCATGCGCGTAACTGCGGCAGCTGCGGAAACTGCGCCCCGCAAAGCGCTGCGAGAGCGCCTCTGGCTGCTGGAGAAATGCTTGACGAGGCGCGCCCCAACGAAAGGAATCGTAAAGCCAGTCCAACTCTCGTCACGGTTCCGCGCGCTTTGAACGATGACGAGTACCTGCGCGCGCGAAAAATTCTGGCTTGCGCTTCGCGCATGAAGGGACGCTTTGGCAAGAATGTACTCGCCGCTACCTTGCGTGGCTCGGCGGCGAAGAATGTGATGCAGGCGCATCTGAACGAACTGTCAACCTATGGTCTATTGAAAGACATGCGGCAGGATGACATACTTTTTTACATAGACGCTTTGTGCGCCACCGGCTGTTTGCGCGTTAGTTCAGGTGAGTATCCGACCATTTCGATTACCGGCCTCGGTGAGCGAGTCATGCGCGAGCAGGAGCGAATTCAACTCGCGCTGACCGAAGATGGACGGGCGGAAGATGAAGCAGAACCATTGCTACCACAGACTGCGTTACAAACCTACACTCTCTTTCGTAACGGCTACTCAGTCGCAGACATTGCCCTGCAGCGCGAGCTGGTCGCTAATACCATCGAGGGTCACCTGGCGGAATGCATTGCCGCCGGACTGCCAGTCGATCTGAAAAGGCTGGTTTCGGATTCCGATCGAGCCCAAATTGAAACCGCTATTGCCGAGCACGGCACAGAGAAACTCAAACCGATTCGTGAATCTCTTCCCGAGAGCATTACCTACAACCTGATTCGTTTCGTAGTCAGCGCGCATCGGCTGGTGAAGACTGCGAAGTGATCTTGCGTAGGACAGGCATTCCTGCCTGTCCCGGGCTTTTGATATTAAGAAGGACTGAAGGAAGTGGTTATGGAAGAGAGACAGACAGGAATGTCTGTCCTACTTAACCCACTATGCCGGTGACTGGACTCGACGCGCTCGCATAAAGCCGTTTCGACATGCGGCCGGCTTGATACGCCAACCTTCCTGCCTCGATCGCTAATTTCATTGCCTTAGCCATCCGCGCAGGATCCTGCGCTTCTGCAATCGCGGTATTCATCAACACCGCGTCTGCTCCTAATTCCATTGCTATTGCGGCATCACTCGCCGTTCCCACTCCGGCATCGACAATGATCGTCGCATCGGGAAGTTGCTCGCGCATAATCCTGAGGTTCGCCGGATTCTGAACGCCAAGTCCCGATCCAATCGGCGCGGCCAACGGCATCACCGCCGGACAACCAGCATCCAGCAGCTTCTTGGCCATGATCAAATCGTCGGTGAAGTAAGGCAGCACCACAAAATTTTCCTTTACCAGAATGCGCGCTGCTTCAAGCGTCTGTTCGTTGTCTGGAAAAAGCGTCGTCTGGTCGCCAATGACTTCCAGTTTGATCAGATCGGTTTGTAAAGCCTCGCGCGCGAGCCGTGCAGTGCGTACTGCCTCGTCGACCGTGTAACAGCCGGCGGTGTTTGGCAGTATCTGCAACGAAGGGTCGAGATGATCAAGAAATGATTCGCTGCTGTGATCCAGTGGCACGCGGCGGACGGCAACCGTAACCATTTTGGCTCCGGATGCCTGGTGTGCCGCTTTCATTTCCTCAAAGCTGCGATACTTACCCGTCCCGATGATTAGTCGCGAAGTAAGAGTGAGGTCTCCGATTTTAAGTCTTTCGTTTTGTGCTGGTGCTGCGGTTGACATGTTTGAATTATATTCTGACGCCACTCGACCGCCTAACTCGCATCGCTTTCGATTGGACTCAGTTTCGCCGCCAATGTCCGATAAACGTTAGAAAGCTCTGATCAAGTGGAAGTGTCAACTCCTTGGTGCGCTGGCCTGGCAGCGCTTTGGTCCGACTGACCTATCTGGCCCGCCATAGTTGAATGCTTCGTCCAGCGCAGGCCAAAGCGGCGCCGGGCCGCCGCACTCCAAGGAGTTGACGCTTCCACTTGATCAGAGGTTCCTTTAGTTTGTCGCGGCGTTACGACAAGCTAAAGCTTATCGGACATCATCAGATCGACTACCCGCCACCAACAAAATGAACAATCTCCACGCGATCGCCAGGCTGTAGTATCGTCCCTCTCCACGCGGATCGTTTTAGCACCTCGTGGTTCAATTCGATGGCAATCTGATCGGCACGAAGTTTCAGTTGCGTTATTAATTCGGCCAGCGCTAAACCCTCATTAACTTCCTGCGGTTCTCCATTGACTTGAATTAGCAACGGTCTTCGGTTCCCTATCTGGCTGCATGAATCACGCGCCGGGTCTCGCTCGAAGCGCCGGGCGCGTCGACGCGAATAATGACAGCTGCCCGTCCGGACTTGAAGTCAGGAATCTGTACCACGACAGTCGCCTCGCCTTGCTTCCCGGTTGTTTGTGAATATAGCTGCGGCCTGAAGGCGGTTCCCAATATCTTGACGGAAACCGCAGCATGAACGACGGGCTCGTTACGACCTGAAATTCGCTTTTCTACCAGTATCTTTATGTTGACTGCCTGGCCTGCTCGGAACGCTTGTTCATCTATGAGAGAAACCAATAGACCAGAGTCCGGTGCTACCTTCTCACCAAGGGGGGAGTGACGGCGCGAATCGTGAACGGTGTAGGCCGCTGCGGGCCCCAACCGCTTCGGCAAATCAACATCGACGGTTGGAGCCGCACTAATGGTTTCTTTATGGTCTTGAACCGGCTCAGTCGTAGCCGGCGCTTCGATCGTGGTTGCCACGTCGGCTAACGCACCTGTTGGCGGAACTTCTGGTTCGGTGGCTTCAGCCGGGCCACCCATCCGTTTTAAGTCATCGATGCGTCCGGCATTTATCGCTGCGCAAATCAAGCGGTGCTGGCGTTTCAACCGCTCGGTCAACGCCGCCTCATCAAACCCCGCCGCAATAAGATCTTCGTAAGGCGAACGCTTACTGGCCAGAATTGCGCCACCGGAATAAACGAGCGAAAGAATCAGAGGAGAGTCGAGTCCCTTGTCTTCGGTTTGCACGTGATAGACCACGCCATCGTGTTCTACATCGGTATTGAAGCCAGTTATCACAATCGTAGGTAAGCCTGAAGCCGCTGTTTGTAACGATAAAGTCGCGGGCCTGGATCGAAGTTAACACAGCGGTTTTTTCAGGGCAATTAGCAATTTTTCGTGTGCTTCCTGCGGGACAAGGTTGCTTGACACCCCAGATCACTTCGTCTACGATTCGGCTTGTACAATGATTCTCAATCTAGGTAAGGAATTGCAGTCGCTCTAAATCAACGAGCGTCTGCGCATCGATCTGAGTTGAACGAGTGAGTTAACCATGGCATTTCGCCTAGGAGATTATCTACCGATATTGCTGATGTTCGTATTGGCTGCCGGCTTTGCTGTCGGCAATATTTTTATTTCACAGTATATCGGACAGCGGAAACGCACCCGCACAAAGATGATGCCCTACGAGTGCGGCAAAGATCCGGTAGGCAGCGCGCGCGAGCGTTTTTCCGTCAAGTTCTACCTCATCGGAATGATTTTTATCTTGTTCGACATTGAGGTCATTTTCCTGGTGCCGTGGGCAGTTGTGTTCAAGACACTGTCAAGCCCGGCTTTCGGCTTGCGAACGCTTATTTACGTCGAGATGATGCTTTTTGTTGGCCTGCTGCTGGCCGGTTATGTTTATGTGATTAAGAAAGGCGCGTTTGACTGGAATGAAAGCGCGCGGCGTGAGGCCGAAGGCGAAGCGCGACTGCTGGCGGACATGGACGAGCGCAAACGACAGCAGACACGGACCGCTGCCTGAGAATTTCTATGGGACTGGAGAACATTATTGCCGAGGCCCTGCCGGAAGTATTGACGACGCGGCTCGACTCTCTAATCAACTGGGCGCGGAAGTCGTCTCTCTGGCCTGCGACGTTTGGTCTGGCCTGTTGTGCGATTGAAATGATGAACGCGACTTCGTCTCGTAACGATCTGGCGCGTTTCGGTTCTGAAGTTTTCCGTGCCAGCCCACGGCAGGCCGATGTGATGATTGTGTCAGGCCGCGTCTCGCGCAAGATGGCCCCGGTGCTGCGACGCATTTACGATCAAATGCCTGAGCCGAAATGGGTGATCTCGATGGGCGCCTGCGCAACCTCGGGCGGCGTTTTTGATAACTATGCAATTGTGCAGGGCGTGGACAAGATCGTGCCCGTTGACGTTTACATTCCCGGGTGTCCGCCGCGTCCTGAGATGTTGATTCACGCCGTGATGATGTTGCAGGACAAGGTCATGAAAGAGTCGTCACGCGATCGGCGGGACGTACCCGAAGAAGAGGCGCGCGCGGCCTTCGTTCCCGGCACTTTGCCCATTACCGATGGCTCAACGGTGGAAAGCAGTCTGCCCCCTGAATCCCGGCCCTATTCAATAGCTTCCCGGCACGAAAGGCGACGTTCTTCCTAAGCTTTTCAAGTTCGAACGTTCGGCACAACTGTTCATGACGACTGGGGCAAACAGCGAAAACCGTCCGCCGGAAAACACGGCCAACGATCAGCAACCTCAATCAACGCCATCCCCTCTATCCCCACTGTTTTCTTCGCTGACTGCATTGCAGCACACGCACCCGGACTGGATTACTTCGACCAATGAAGTGTTCGGCGAAACGACCGTCATTGTGGGGCGCGAACACATCGTTGCCATTTGTTTGCATCTGAAGACTGCGCCGGAGACCCGCTTTGATTTTCTTGCGGACATTTGTGGCGCGGATCGCGGCGTTGAAGAAGAGCCGCGCTTTGAAGTCAACTACCACCTTTTTTCAACCAGTAAACATCACCGTCTGCGACTGAAGGTCGTGCTTAACGAAGATGACCCACACGTCCCGACAGTTACCGGCGTATGGCGCACGGCCAATTGGCACGAGCGCGAAACGTTTGATTTGTTGGGAGTGATTTTTGATGGGCATCCGGACTTGCGCCGGATCCTTTTGCCGGATGACTGGCAAGGACATGCGCTACGTAAGGATTTTCCGTTGCGTGGCTACGAGCCATACAGCTTGAAGTAGTTTCGAGTTTTGAGTTTCGGGTTTCGAGTGAAGACGAACCCGAAACTCGAAACTCGAAAGTCGAAACTTTATGAGTTCCGCCGTAAACATTCCGCCGCAGTTTGACGTCGTCGATCGTCCGCTCGACACGCAGATGACGCTCTCGATGGGCCCGCAGCATCCGTCGACACACGGTGTGTTGCGTCTCGAGCTGGTGCTTGACGGCGAGATGGTGGTGAAGGCGACACCAGACATCGGCTATCTCCATACGGGGATGGAAAAGCTCTTTGAGTACAAGAAATATCAGCAGGGCATAGTCATCACTGACCGGATGGACTATCTGAATCCATTAGGAAACAACCTGGCGTATGTGATGGCGGTAGAGAAACTGCTTGAGATCGAGATACCTGAGCGGGCGCAAACCATTCGAGTATTGACCTGTGAGCTGCAACGCATCGCCTCACATCTGGTATGGCTGGGAACCCATGCGCTCGATATCGGCGCCATGTCTGTTTTCTTCTACTGCTTCCGCGAACGCGAGAAGATATTGAATCTTATCGAAGCTGCGTCCGGTGGCAGGTTGACGCCGTCTTATTTTCGCATCGGCGGCTTGATGATGGATTTGCCGGCAGGTTTTGAACGCCGCGTACAACAGTTCCAGGATGGCTTTCTAAAATCGGTCGATGAGTTTCACACGCTGCTGACGGGAAATACTATCTTTCAAAGGCGCACGCAGGGTGTTGGCTACATTTCTTCGGAGGATGCAATCGATTGGGGCTTGTCGGGCCCATGTTTGCGCGGCAGCGGCGTGGACCTCGACATAAGGCGCGCTAATCCGTACACGGGTTATGAGAAGTACGACTTCGAAGTGCCAACCGAAACCGGTTGCGACGTGTGGGCGCGTTACCTGGTGCGCATGCGTGAAATGAAGGAGTCGCACAAGATTGTGGCGCAAGCGCTGTCCCGTCTCCGCCCTGGGCCAGTAAAAGCGGATGCGCCGAAAGTTGTTTTGCCGGACCGCGAAGCGATGAAGACGCACATGGATGCGCTGATTCATCACTTCCTGATCGTCGCCGAAGGTTTTGACGTCCCGGCAGGTGAAGTTTATCAACCCATTGAAGCTTCAAAAGGCGAATTGGGGGTTTACGTGAAGTCCGACGGTGGTCCAAAACCCTCGCGTGTGCATTTCCGCGGGCCAAGTTTTGTAAATCTATCGGCATTGCCGCACATGGCGGAAGGCTGCATGGTCGCGGATATTGTAGCGATCATTGGATCGCTGGATATTGTTCTTGGGGAGATAGATCGCTAACTGGTCTTTGGTCTTTGGAGGTCAACGTCCGGCAGTCGCGAAGGTTTCAAAGAGTTTCAAAGACCTAAGACCAAAGTCCCAAGACCATTTTAGAGAATGAGCACTCAACCAATACAAATCCAGCCACTATCGCAGCCAGTTGACATCGGCGACGAGGTGGCAACGTTCACTCCGGAGGTCGAGGCGGAAATCGATCGCCATCTGGCGAAGTATCCGGTGATGCGTTCGGCGATTCTGCCGTTGATGTTCATCGTGCAGCGCGAGCGAGGCTATCTCGACGCGCCTGGCGTTGCCTATCTTGCAAAGCGCTTGCGTTTGCGCATCACTGACATCTGGGAAGTGGCGACGTTTTATTCGATGCTTAACACGAAGCCGGTGGGTAAGTATCACATTCAGATTTGCAAGACGCTTTCCTGCAAGATCATGGGCGAGCCCGGTATCACGGATCACGTATGTAACAAGCTCGGAATCAAACCCGGTGAAACGACCGCAGACGGGAAGTTTACTGTGTCACTCGTCGAGTGTCTTGGTTCGTGCGGCACAGCCCCGATGTTTCAGATTGGCTTTGATTACCATGAGAATCTAACAACTGAGAAAGTTGATCAGATTCTGGGTTCATTGGCATGAATGAGCTTCGTACTTTGACCTTTGTGCTTTGAGCTTGTGCTTTCAGTTTTGAATGGTTGTTTAAGCAAGGCCCGCGCGAGGATTTCCAAGTACAGAGTTCAAAGTACGAGTACAAAGTTCGCAATTTCTATTCACGATTTACGATTCACGATGTTCATCGGCGCCATAGGATGTGAACCACTTCAGCTCGCGAGAGTTCATCTTGAGAACTCCCGGTCGCTTGACGTGTACCGCCAAAACGGCGGCTACGAAGCAATCAAGAAAGTGCTTGATTCGATGGCGCCGGACGATGTCATCAACGAAGTGAAGAAATCAGCGCTGCGCGGCCGGGGCGGCGCCGGGTTCCCTACCGGAATGAAGTGGAGCTTTGTTCCCAAAGATTCGCCAAAGCCGAAGTATGTCGTCTGCAACGCCGACGAATCCGAACCGGGTACATTCAAAGATCGCTACCTGATGGAACGCGATCCGCACATGCTGATTGAAGGCATGTTGATCGCCGCCTACGCGCTGGGTGCAAAGATCAATTACATCTACACGCGCGGCGAGTACCGGTATTTGATCGACATCATGGACGTTGCGCTTGACGAGGCGCGCGCCGCTGGATTACTTGGCCAGAATGTTCTCGGTTCGAACTTCTCCTGCGAGATCTACACGCACACTGGCGCCGGCGCTTACATCTGCGGCGAAGAGACTGCGCTGTTGAGTTCGCTGGAAGGTATGCGTGGACATCCGCGTATGAAGCCGCCCTTCCCTGCTGTCTCTGGTTTGTATGCGTGTCCGACCGTAGTGAACAACGTGGAAACTCTGACGGCCGTGCCTGACATCATCAAGATGGGTGGCGAGGCTTATCAGAAGCTGGGCACGGAAAAGAGCGGCGGCACAAAAGTCTGGTCCGTGTCGGGTCATATCAATCGTCCCGGCGTGTACGAGTTGCCGATGGGTTACGACGACATGGAAAAGTTCATCATGGAAGACTGCGGCGGCATGCTCGGCGGGAAGCAATTGAAAGCAGTGATACCCGGCGGCTCTTCGGTTTACATCATGCGTGCCGATCAAATTATCGGGAAAGACGTGCGGA
>JBPCLZ010000219.1:0-23975 GCA_051002775.1 Pyrinomonadaceae bacterium
CGAACCACTTGCTTGCCGAAGGTCATGAGGTTGCGAGGCTGCCCGTGGATTGTTCGAGACGTGGCCTCGTTCGCGGGTTAGGCATCGGGGTCGCGCTCTTGCCGTTAATAACATCGCTGAGCGCGCCGACAGCTTTGGCTGCTGTTAGCTGTGGCGGACCATGTACGGGTGGCCCTGGTAAGGGCACCTGTTCTCCCGGATGCGTTTGCTCTCCTATTAGTGGCATGTGCACAACATAGTCGTAGCGTTAGGGGAAAGTAATTGAATTGGGCCAAGTTTTTAATCAGATCGTTTTGGACGTGACGCGTAGTCGCGCTTGCTTAGGCGTTATCACTGAGTTTGGGAGGATTTATGAAAAGAGTGGGAGTATTTTTGGCGGCCGCGGTTCTTGTTTTCGCGATCAAAAATTCTGCGGATGGCCAAGTGCTGGCTTGGGACACAAGTGGCTTGGCAGGAAATGAAGCCACCTTTAGCTCGACAACGACAAATGTGAACCTTAATACCTCGACCCTCAATAGAGGTACCGGCCTAAACGCAAATACGCTTGCGGACACATTTAATTCAACCGGCTTCACCACTACTGCTACGACTCTTATTGATGCAATCGCAAACAATGACTACCTTCAATTCACAGTCAGTGCTCGAGCTGGCTTTAGCGTTTCGCTGAGCACGTTAGATGCAAACTTCAGGCGCTCTAGCACTGGCCCGAACACATTTCAATGGCAATACAGTCTCGATGGATTTGCGACAGCCGGTGTAAATATCGGGTCAGCGATCACGTACTCGGGCACAGAGTCAAATGGACTTGCTCAAAGCCAGATCAACCTTTCAGGAATTGCAGCATTACAGAATGTCCCAAGTACAACGACCATTACCATCCGACTATACGGATGGGGGGCCACGGGTAGCACGGGCGCATTCGCAATCGGCAGACTGAGCGGCAACGACTTAGCGGTTGGCGGGACAACAGCAACAACTTTCGCCAAGGTAATGTCTTTCAGGGCCTTTAGTTCAAATCGGGGAAACTTGCTGGAATGGCAGACAGCCTTCGAAGTAAACAACCTCGGCTTCAAGGTCTATCGCGAACGTAAAGGCAAACGCGTTTCAATTAACCGATCAATTATCGCCGGCTCCGCTTTGATGGCAGCGCCAGGAACTGTCATGACTGCCGGTAATTCGTATTCGTGGTTTGATCCGTCCGGCACTTCTGATTCCGTGTATTACCTCGAAGACATTGACGTCAACGGCACGCGAAAGCTGCATGGTCCAATTGTCCCCTCAGGCGCGGCGGTCAACTCTGGTCCCACCAAATCAGGTCGTGCAATTCTGCTCAACGATCTCAACGCTAACGCTCGCGCAAACACAATCGCGAGGCGTTCCCAAAGAGACTGGGCTCTTTCAGCCGGCTCGCAACCAGGGAATTCTGATAACAGTTCGCAGTTATCAGCGGGCGCTCCCAGCAGCGCCCAATCACAAGACAAGCAGAGAACATTGGCAGCCATCCCGGGACTAAAACTCTCGGTGCGAGCAACTGGCTGGTATCGTGTCACGCAGGCGGCACTTCTTGCCGGAGGCCTCAATGCCAATGCAGATCTGCGCTACCTGCAACTCTATGCCGACGGTATAGAGATTCCAATAGTAATCAACAGCAGCAAGCCTACAGGCGCCCTCAAGCCCGGTGATTCAATTGAATTTTATGGCGCCGCTCTTGATACGCCGTCCGCAGACACGCGGGTGTACTGGCTCGTTTCCGGGACAACGCCGGGGAAGAGAATCAAAGCCCAGGCCTTAAAGAATGTTAGTTCCGGCGAACTATTGGTGAGCTTTGAATACACTGTCGAGAGTAAAGAGCGGTTGCTCTACTTCTCAGGCCTCCTAAATGGTGAAAAAGAGAATTTCTTCGGGCAGGTAATCAACAGCGAACCAGTCGTACAGACGCTTTCCGTGCAACATCTGAACGCAGGTGCAGCGTCGCGATTGGAACTAGCACTGCAGGGCGCGACGCTTCAAGAGCACGTCGTCACGGTGCTGGTCAATGGGACGGAAGTTGGTGTGCTCAACTTTACCGGACAGCAAAACAAGGTGACACAACTTTCTATCGGTGCCGGACTGCTGCGCGAAGGCGACAACACAGTGACACTGCAAAGCAGAAACGGCGACATGGATATAAGTCTGGTGGATTATCTCCGCTTGAACTATGCGCACACGTACCAGGCCGACAACGACTACTTGCAGTTTACGGTCAACGGGCGCGCCCAGGTGAGCGGCTTCAGCGTTGCCGGTGTAATACTTCTGGATATCACCGATCCAAATTCGGTTAGTCTCTTTCATCCAAAAACAGACAAAGCCGCTGACGGATATCGCTTTACCTTGCAGACGTCCGCCACTCGCACGTTCCTGGCACTGACAGACCAGAGGGCAGCACAGCTCGCCGCTCTTAACCGCAACCAACCCTCCAACTGGAGCACGAATGGTCCCGGCGCGGACTTGGTGGTCATTACGCATTGCGACTTCCGTAATAGCGTCGAACCTCTGGCGCAGTTGCGCCGTAACGAAGGGATGTCCGTTGCTGTGGTTAACATCGAAGATGTTTACGATGAGTTCAGCTATGGCGCGCATGATGCACGGGCAATTCGCGATTTTCTCGAATGGACTCAAACGCACTGGCAGCGGGTACCACGATTCGTTCTGCTTGTAGGCGATGGTAGCTTTGATCCGCGCAACTATCTTGGTAATTCCTGGCAGACTGATCTGGTACCGGCACACCTGATTGACACTGCCTTGATGGAAACAGTTTCTGATGACTGGTTTGTGGATTTCGACAATGATGGGGTTGGGGAGTTGGCGCTCGGACGGTTGCCAGTAAGCACAGTTACTGAGGCGGACACGATCATTTCCAAGATCGTCAACTACTCACCGGGCAATGCGTTGCAGTCAGCGGTGATGGTTGCGGACCGTATGGACGCGGGGACCAACTTCGATTTCGAGGGAGCCAGTGAGGCACTGGGCTCTCTATTGCCCGCAACCATTGGAGTTCAAAAGATCTATCGCGGCGACAATTCGCCTTCGGACGTGCACGACCAGATCGTGAACGGCGTTAACCAGGGGCCGCTGCTAGTGAATTTCATGGGCCATGGTTCTGTTGAAGTATGGACCGGAGACCCAATCCTCAGCACTTCGGATGCCGCGGAATTTAATAACGGCACGCGCTTGTCGGTCTTTCTGATGTTGACGTGCCTAAATGGCCACTTCCAAAATCCGGCGCGTGAGAGTCTAGCGGAAGCGCTTATCAGGACCGATGGGGGCGGGGCGGTAGCTGTCTGGGCCTCCTCCGGTATGACCGAACCCGCACCTCAGTTTGATATGAGCAAAGCGCTGTATCAGCACCTGTTTGGTAGTCAACCATCGACGCTGGGAGAAGCCATCCGCAGAGCGAAATTGGGAAACTCGAATATTGACGTCCGCCGCACCTGGATTCTGCTCGGAGACCCGACGATGCGCATTCGTTAGGATTGAGTGCATGCGTATCATTTCGCGCGAGGGGTTTGGATCCTTCACCCTTGCAATGGAAAGTTACAAATGACAACTGATACATGGGGAATCTGTCCCTTTATGTCCCGCTTTTGATCCCGTTAGCAGTAATCCGCGGACTAGCCGCTTGGCTCAGCGCCCCTCTCCGTGTAAACTTAACAGCCAACTTAACCGCAGTCTGGTGTGCCGTAATCCGGCGGAAGTAAACCTACCTGCTCGCACTCCGAGCGTCCGGAATTCCGTCAGTTCATCAGGCCCAGAAATACAAACAAGGTAATAATCGCCCCATGAAAGAACCGTCAGATTTATCTAAAGCTCTCGAAATTATTCTGAAAAATTCGCTGGAACAGTCGAATGGTTCTTCCCGCAATGCCCATGCAAATCCGCCCATCGTTACTTACGGTGAAGAAGCCTCGCCTGAGGGCGAGATGCACTTGCGGGATTACTGGAAAACGATTCGCAAGCGTCTGTGGCTGATTATTGGTCTGGCTTTGATTGTCGGTAGCATCACTGCACTGCGGCAGGCGCGGCAACCCGACGTCTATCAGGCGCGTGCGCGGGTGCAGGTGGGTGCAGAGACTTACAGCCCAGCCCTGGGTGCATCCAGAGGCGAATCTTATTATCCGGACAACAGCTACATGGAGCCTGAGTTCTTCAACACTCAGGTGCAAATTCTCACCAGCCCGACTCTGCTGCGAAGGGTCGCAAAGAATCTTGATCTCGAACACAACCGTACTTTTCTAGCGGGGCAGACTGAAAGCCTTTCTACATGGAAAAGCCTTCTGAACATGTTTGGCCTTGGGCAAAAACCGCAGCCACCCAAAAATCAAAACCTAGGATTGCCCAACACAAGTACTCCCATACAGGCAAGCAACGGTTTCTCAGTGGACGATCCGGCGGAAGTTGAGCGTCTGATGCCTTACGTCGAATCGCTTGAGGGAATGGTTGATGTGGAGCAAGTGAAGAGGACGTATTTAATTGATCTACGAGGAACGCATAGCGATCCGGCCGTCGCCACCAAGGTGGTAAATGCCATGGCTGACGCTTTTGCGCTCTGGAATCTGGAAGTTAAGACTAAGACAAATACCGTTGCCGGCACGTATTTGCAAAAACGCATAGCGGAACTGCAATCACAGATTCGCAGCGGTGAAGAGCAGTTGGTTAACTACGCGCAAAGCCACGAGATCCTCTCCCTCGATGCCAGCCAGAACACAGTTGTTGAGCGGCTCGCGGGTCTGAATAAACAATTGCTGGAAGCAGAGAACGAGAGAGGTCTGGCCGAAGCCGCGTATCGCACCAGCCAATTGCCGGGGGCCACGGAAGCAAATGCTGAAGTTAGCGATAAACAGATCGCCGAACTCAAGTCGCGTCTTGGCGATCTGCGACAAAAACGCGCGCAGTTAATGTTGACCGATACCGAAGAGTCGCCGGAAGTAAAGGATGCAACACAGCAAATTGCTACACTTGAGAAACAGCTCGCTGATACGCGCGGCAGCGCCAAGCAGATAATTACAACCAACCTGCAAGTCAATTATCGGAAGGCTCTCGAACGTGAGAAGACGCTACGCGATTCTTTTAACAAACAGCGCGCAGAAACCGTGGCGCAGAATCAAGCGGCCATTAACTACAACATTCTCAAGCAGGAAATTGAAACGAACAAAGGCTTGCTCGCAGGTTTGATGCAGCGTTCGAAAGAGAATGACGTCAGCATGGCGGGTACGCCAAACAACATTCATGTGGTCGATTACGCTGCCATTCCCAAACAACCCGTTGGTCCGCGGCGCATTCAGGCTGTAATGCTGGCGATGGTGTTGGCAATAGCGTTCGGGATTGCGCTGGCGTTGTTCCTTGAATACCTGGACGACACTGTGAAGGATTCGCGCGACGTAGAAACCGGTTTGCGGCTGCCGTCGCTGGCCGTCATTCCCATCGCTGGCAGAGCAAAGCAGCGGTTCCTTCCCATTTCCCGGGCGCTGCAACGTACGAATGGCAATGGCCCCAGTCCTGAGTTGTTAATCAATAACCCTGGTTCCACAGTACAGGCAGAAGCCTACAAGCACTTACGCACTTCGATTCTTTTATCGACTGCCGGCAGGCCACCGAAGATGTTGTTGGTTACCTCAAGCGTGCCTGCTGAGGGAAAAACTACGACCGTTATCAATACCGCAACTGTGCTGGCGCAGACAGGCGCCCAGGTTTTGGTGATCGATGCTGACATGCGCCGCCCGCGTTTACACCAGGTGTTGGACATGGAGAATGAGGAAGGGTTGAGCGCAATTCTTTCCAACGATCTGACCGAGGCGGATGTTCTATCTAAGATCAAAAAATACCGGGATACCAACATCTATCTGCTAAGCTCCGGTGCCATTCCGCCAAACCCAGCCGAGTTGCTGGGCTCTTCTCAAATGCGGGAGTTGCTGGCTATTGTAGGTAAAACCTTTAACTACATTGTGATCGATTCCCCACCCATCGCTTCGTTCACCGATGGCGTACTCATTTCCGCGCTTGTAGATGGCGTGCTGTTAGTGGTTCATGGAGGCAAGACTTCTCGTCAGGTGGTTAAGCGCGCGCGTCAAATGCTTCACGAAATAGGCGCGAAGATTATTGGCGTGGTCTTGAATAAGGCGGAACTGCGCGCAGGAGTCGATTATTATTATCACTACGGCTACAACGATTATTATTCCCGTGGCGAGGAGAGAAGTTTGATACGTGAAAGTAGGTCGGTAACAGTCGTGCCCAAATAGCGCGTAGTCGCTCCTGGTCCGATTGCGAAATTCCTACCTGCAGACTTAATATTGTTTTCCTGGAAAAGCCGGAGTGGCGAAATTGGTATACGCACCAGACTCAAAATCTGGCGAGGTCAAACTCATGTCGGTTCGAGTCCGACCTCCGGCACCATAATTCAGCCCCCGAGCTTTTCGCGGCCCCCTGATTTGCATCCCCTCTCCCAAAAACGGCTTGTTTTAGGCCGAAAGGAAGGATTGATGAAAAAAATACTTTCAATTTTGGTGATGATAACGTTCGTTGCTTTGTTGGCCGTACCTACTTACGCTCAGTGTGGCCGCCATCGCCATCGACACGGCAACACCTGGCACACTCACCGCAGCTGTATTGGCGATGGCCACAAGCATGGACGCAGTTTTTGGCAGAAGCATCGTGACAAGCTGACCACGGCAGGAGGCGTCGGTGCCGGTGCACTGATTGGTGGCGTAGCGGGTGGTAAGAAGGGCGCCGCAATCGGAGCCCTGGCCGGCGGCGGGGGCGCAGCGATCTACACCTACAAGATCCGCAAAGGTCGGCGGCGGCCTGCTCGTTATTGATTTCTTCTCAAGAGAAGCGGTCGAGAGGTGGGTCGTGCGAGAAGCCCCCACCTCATCGACCGCTTTTGTATTGCGCGAAAAAATCCTTGCAAACTGTGCCGGTTCAATCACTTGGGCCTGGGTAAAAACTTGTTTGCCATAATTAGGTAAAACTTGTAGAATGTCCCCCTGTCCTGTTGGCGGGACCCAGTTTCTACCCGCCCTTTTCCCTCGTTCGACACTCTCAATTTTCCAACGCGGTAGCTGCACCGCGATTCCCCAAAAGTAGGAGACGACAAGATGTCTACTGGTGTGAAATCTCGGATTCTCATCGTGGATGATGAGCCGGAGATAACTGCAATACTGTCCGATTTGTTTGCCGGTGAGCACTATTGCATGACGGCGGGCTCGGCTGAGGAAGCGCTTGAGCGGTTATTGGTGTCCGACTATGAACTGGTCATCAGCGACATCACAATGCCGGGCATGAGTGGCCTCGACATGATTCCGCAAGTGAGAAGCATGGCGCCCAACACGGTAGTAGTGATGATCAGCGGTATGCAGACGGTGGAAAGCGCGATTGGTGCCCTACGGCTCGGCGCGTTTGACTACGTCATGAAGCCGTTTGACTTGCGCCAGGTCGAAGCTGTGGTGAAACGAGCACTCGAACACCAGGAATTGATCGTCGCTAAGCAGCGTTACGAGGGCCACCTGGAAGAACTGGTCGAACAACGCACGGCTGAATTGGATGACGCGTTAAACTCACTGGAAGATGCCTATCGTTCAACCTTAAGAGCACTGACGGCCGCACTCGAAACCAGGGATCAGGAAACGCATGGTCACTCGGAACGTGTAGTCACCTACAGCTTACGCCTTGGCCGCGAGTACGGACTCGACAGCCAACGTATCAAGGCGCTTGAGTTTGGATCGTTGCTTCATGACATTGGAAAGATCGGCGTGCCCGACTCCATTTTGCGCAAGCCGGCCAAGTTGACGGATGAGGAATGGATTCGCATGCGCGAACACCCCTCGCATGGCCAGCAAATCTTGCGCGGCATACATTTTCTCGAAGGAGCGGCCAGAGTCGTGGCCCAGCATCACGAAAAGTGGGATGGTTCAGGTTATCCGTTAGGCTTGCGTGGTGAAGATATTGATCTGTGCGCTCGTATTTTCTCGGTTGCCGATGCGTTCGATGCAATGACAAGCGATCGCGTATATCGCAAGGGCAAATCTTACGAGGCGGCTGCGCAGGAACTCGACGAGTGGGCCGGGCGGCAGTTTGATCCAAAGGTGGTCGAAGCTTTTCATCGCGTGCCCAAGCGCGATTGGGAAGAGCTGCATGAGCAGTCCCTCGTGAAGAAGGAAGAGGGATTCGAAGTGCACCGCATGATCCAGATGCTTGAGTCTCAACTGGAAGCAGTTATCGGCTAACGGCCGAAGTCAGAAGGCAGAGGTCAGAGGTCAGAGGTCAGAGGTCAAACGTCCGAAATCAGATTAGAAGCGCGAAGCTTTCCTATCTGACTTCTGACCTCTGATATCTGACCTCTTATCTTTTAGGGCTGCGACGGCACGACGTAACCGCGTCGCGAACGCAAGTTCAACCCGACCCGTCGCGACGCCACCTCGATGCGGCGATACTCACCGTTTTTCGCCGTGGCCAGCGGTCGTTTTGGACGATACGTAACGACGTATTCAGAACCAATCTCACGCCCGGCTTCCCGCGCTTGTTCGATCATTTCACTGCTTGCTTTTGGCAGGTAGATTCGTCCGCCGGTTTCGTCAGCCAACTCCGATAGGATCTTCTGGCTCTTTTTGACGTCTGCTTCGTATGCTTTTCGCTGCCGGCGCATGGCCGGATCAAAGCGAACAGTAAAGACGTAGGTTGGACTGCGCGTCTGACCGGGTGGCATGGTCGTATCATTGGCTGAAATTGGATCATGGTTGGTCGGCAGTTGTCCGGTTTCAAACGGTGGACGCTGTTTCGGATCCTTCTGTCGCACAAATTCTGTATAACTGATGACATGAACCGTAGCGCGCATAGACGCCAAACGCTTGATTGCTTGCAGCCTGTCGGTCTTCCCACCTGGTGTTTCCACACCATCAGTTATGAAAACAACATGACGAGTACCTTCAGGCCGGTCTTTCAATTGTTCGGCTGCGGCGACGATCGCATCCGCAAAGCGGGCGCGCTTGCCTGACGAGAGTTTATTTTTCAACGCTCTCAGCACTGCCTGCCGATCCTGCGTCCACGGCTGAAGCATTTCGACTCTGTTATTAAACTGCATGGTCGCCAGCCATGTGTTGGGTAAAAGTTGGTTCACGAGCGCAGCAGCTACATCCCGCGTAAGGCTAGTTTTCTTTGACAGCCCGCCCAGCCCGCTTAACTCACCTCCGGTATCCAGGACCAGAACAACATTCGCCGGAATGTGCCGTACGCTACGAATTTGCTGCGCCACGCCGTCTTCAAGAATCAGAATATCGTCAGGCACAACCGTCGGATCGTAATGGCCATATTGATCAACCGCGACAACCGCTAAACGAACCTCTTCAGTAAAAACACGGACCGGTTCTTCCTGACCAGGTGGCGTTGGAATGGGCGACGGTGTTGGAACAGTTTGCTGAGCCTGAATAGAAATCGACGCCAGCAAAACAAAGGGCAAAATAGAGAGGGTCGAATAGTTTGACGACAAGATGATGAACTGCCTTTCGCGGACAAGTGTGCGGGGGTAGGATGCGACGCAGGCGGGTTACGCGTTGCCTCGGCTTTATACTGACGCGCTGGGAGCTAAACTTCAATCCGCCGCTTGTCGCGCTTGTGATTGCACGGCGGTTATGGCGACCGCATCCACAATATCCTCCGCTTTGCAACCGCGCGACAGGTCGTTAGCGGGTTTATCCAACCCCTGAAGAATTGGGCCAATAGCGGTTGCGCCGGCCAATCTCTCGGTAAGTTTGTAGGCAATGTTTCCGGATTGCAGATCAGGAAAAATCAAAACATTTGCACGTCCGGAGATTGGCGAACCGGGCGCTTTTGATTCGGCGACCGTAGGCACGAGCGCGGCGTCCGCCTGCAATTCACCATCAATCTCGAGTTGTGGCGCGCGCGCCTTAACGGTGCGCGTCGCTTCCACGACTTTGTCCACTAACTTATGTTTTGCGCTGCCCTTCGTGGAGAACGAAAGCATCGCAACGCGCGGCGTCACGCCCAACAATGCGCGACATGAGTCTGCGGAGGCGATTGCAATCTCGGCCAACTCCGCGGCGGAGGGTTCGATCACAACGCCGCAATCTGCATAGATTAATGCGCCGTCGCTGCCGAAACTACTGTCGCGCAACGCCATCAAAAAGAAACCCGACACCAATTTGAATCCGGCACGAACACCGATACAGTGGAGCGCCGCGCGTACCGTATGTGACGTAGTATTCGTGGCGCCCGCAACCGACCCATCTGCCTGGCCCAAACGCACCATCAGGTTGCCGTAGTAAAGCGGGTCCATCATCAGCATGCGCGCTTCGTCCGCCATCAATCCCTTGGCGCGTCGCATCTCGTGAAAGATGCCGACCATTTTTTCGAAGTCGGGCGCCCGGCGGTGGTCCAGCACGGCCACGCTCCCAAGATCAGCGCCGTCGCGTTGCGCCGTCTCGCGAATGGTAGCCTCATCCCCGAGCAGCGTTATTCGCGCTAGTCGTTGCCGGGCGCAAATTGCGGCGGCTTTTACCGTGCGTGGATCGTTCCCTTCGGGCAGGACGATATGTTGCGGCCGCGAGGCAGCGCGCTGACGAATTCGTTCAAGAATTTCCATAGATTAACGAGTTTGGCTTTGGGTTGATCGAGATGGCTGAGTCTAACGAACACTGCGGTAGAGGACAAGCGGTAACAGAACTGTTAGTTTGCGGTGCGGAAAGGAACCAGCGTAAGATTCGCAAACCAACATTCGTAATACTTAAACTGGAGGCACGATGGCTCGACTATTGGCTCGGCGGCGGCTAAAGAATCTGCTGCTATTTATACCCAACATGGTGCTGCTGTGCGCGCGCCTATTGACCGACTCACGCGTGCCGGGGACTGAACGCGCGCTGCTTGCGGGCGCTATCGTTTATGCAATCATTCCCTTTGATTTGATACCTGACATGATTCCGTTTGTCGGACAGGTCGATGACATGTACCTGATCGCACTGACATTGTTGAGATTGTTGGATCGGACCGATCCGAAAGTAGTCCGCGAGCACTGGAGCGGTGGCGGAGACGTGGTCGAGTTGATTGGCGCCGCGGGTGTGCTGGCGGCAAAGTTTTTGCCCGCGAAAGTCAGGCGCATATTGACTGCACGGGTCGAAGTTGCCCCGGGGAAGATTGAGGATCTCAAGGACTTTCGCAAACCGCTGTTGGTGGCGCGACCGGAACCGGAGAAGGCAGTCGGCAGTCGGCAGTAGCAGACGGGAGGATCAGAACGTAAGAGACAGAACGCACACTGCCGACTGCTACTGCCTACTGCCGACTTTCAGCAAAGCTAACAGTTTCTCGTGAATGCCATCAAACCCGCCGTTGGACATTATTGCCAGCACGTCGCCTTCGCAAAGTTGCGGCTGGAGATGTTCGATAATCTCAGCGGCGTTCGCCAAGGCGAAAGCGGGTTTTTCCAGCTTCTTAATGTCTTCGATTAGCTTGCGTGTATCCAGCGTCTTCCCTTTCTGGAGCGCCTTTTGACTATCAAACACGCCGGCAATTAGCACGTAATCCGCATCAACAAAAGCGCGCGCATACTCATCCTGGAAAACTGCCAGGCGCGACGACCACGAGCGCGGCTCAAACACTGCAATCAAACGTCGCTGCGGATATCTATTTCGCAATCCGCGCAACGTCTCGCGCACTGCGGTCGGATGGTGGGCGAAATCGTCGATCACTGTAACGCCTTGTTCCTCGCCTCTCACCTCGGCACGGCGCCGAACGTTTTTAAAAGTAGGCAGCGCTTCGCGAATTACTTCCCGATCGATTTCCCAGGCATCGGCGGCAATGATAACGGCCAAACAGTTGAGTAAATTGAACTCGCCAATTAGCGGAGTTTGAAAATCCCCCCAGTGCTTGCCTTCGCGCGTGACGGTGAATTTACTTAACTCGCCCGTGAAGTCAGCATTGGTGACGCGCCACCTGGCATCTTCTGACGTTCCAAAGGTTTCGAGTTGGGTAAACAATTTCTGGCCCATCCCGCCGACGACTTCGCGAACGTGCGGGCTGTCCCAACCGGCAATCAACCGACCGTTGGCGGGCACCAAATTCATCAGCCGCCGGAATGCGAGTTTGACAGCATCTAGAGTTGAATAAATGTCCGCGTGATCAAATTCGATGTTGTTTACGATAGCAATCTCGGGCAGATAATGCATAAACTTCGGCCCCTTATCGAAATAGGCGGTGTCGTACTCATCGCCTTCGATAATGAAGTAATTGCTGTTCGTTACTCGGAAGCTGACGCCGAAGTTTTGGGCCACCCCACCAATCAGGAACGATGGGTCCAGTCCGCCCTGATCCAACACCCAGGCGGCAATGCTCGTCGTGGTTGTCTTGCCGTGGGTGCCGGCGACGACCAGGGAACGACGGCCGCGAATAAATTCTTCTTTAACCACTTCCGCTTGCGAGCGATAGACCAGCTTGCGGTTGAGAGCGGCTTCCAGTTCCAGGTTGCCGCGGGGAATGGCGTTGCCGACAATCACGCAATCAGGCGCAGGCTCGAGATGGCCCGCCTTGTATCCTTCCATAACTTGAATGCCGAGTGAGGCAAGCATGGTAGACATGGGTGGGTATACATTCTCGTCAGACCCGGTGACGGGATGTCCGCGAGCTTGTAGCATCCCCGCCAGCGCGGCCATCGCAGTGCCGCAAATTCCGATCAAGTGATAATGCATTTTGGAGCTTGGCGTTTTAGGAAAGTTGCTCGCGCGAAACTGGCTCATTAGCGGGTACCTTATGACCGGGTTGTATTCTGTAACACTTCGAGTTCAGCCCTCGTAGGGGTTCCGGCGGTGCGATGAGTTTCATACCATTCGATTGTGCGTTTCAGACCTTCTTCAAATGGCGTCTGCGCGCGAAAACCAAATTTTTCAAAAGCGCGCGAGACCTCCAGTCGCCGGCGAGGTTGCCCGTCCGGCTTATTGATTTGCCAGCGCACCTCGCCTTCGAAGCCGGTGAGCCGCACGATCAGTTGCACCAGTTCCGATATCTTTATCTCGTCCCCAGTGCCGATGTTAAGAGGGTCGCTCTCATTGTAAATCGCCGCAGCCCGAACAATCGCCTCCGCGCAGTCGTCTACGTAGAGAAATTCGCGTGAAGCGTTTCCTGTTCCCCAAGCTTCGATGAACGGCGCACCACTCTCTCGCGCCTCGACACACTTGCGAATGAGCGCCGGAATCACGTGCGATGATTCCGGGTTGAAATTGTCGCCGGGTCCATAAAGGTTCGCCGGCAACAGGAAGATAGAATTATAGCCATACTGCTGGCGGTAACTCTGCGATTGCACGAGCATCATTTTCTTGGCCAAACCATAAGGCGCGTTAGTCTCTTCGGGATAGCCATTCCAGAGATCCTCTTCGCGAAAAGGCGTGGGCGTAAATTTGGGGTACGCGCAAACCGTTCCCAACGCGACAAACTTCTCCACGCTATGCAGCCGGGATTGTTCGATGAGCTGAACGCCCATCATCAGGTTTTCGTAGAAGAACTTTCCTGGGTTCTTTTGATTTGCGCCGATGCCGCCCACCACAGCCGCGAGATGAATGATTAGGTCGGGCCGCGTTTTCGAGAGAACTCGGTCGATGTCCGAAGCGTTGACAAGGTCATAATCGCTTTTTCGAGGGGCAAAAACTTCCAGGCCACCAAAACCTTGTAAGCGCTCCACAATAAAGTGTCCTAGAAAGCCGTTACCACCGGTAACCAGCACACGCTTGAAAGGAAAGGCTTCGTCCAGATTATTTGTCATTATTCGCTGCCAGCCAGGACATCACGCGCGAGCCGGAAAGCGCTCGGTATCTCCAAAAACTTCGGGCGGCTCTTTCTTTTGCAGAACTGTCATGTCTGCGTCTACCATCAGGTGGACCAGCTCTTTAAAAGTAACTTTAGGCTCCCAGTTAAGCTTACGTTTTGCCTTGCCGGCATCGCCAATAAGTAGATCAACTTCGGTTGGTCTTAAGTATTTTGGATCCAGCTCAACATATTCCCGCCAATCCAAATCCAGATAAGAAAAAGCTTCTTCCAAAAACTCACTTACAGAATGCGTTTCACCGGTGGCGATAACATAATCGTCAGGCTCGTCCTGCTGAAGCATCAACCACATAGCTTCAACGTATTCTTTTGCGTAACCCCAATCGCGCTTCGCATCCAAATTTCCCAGGTAAAGTTTTTTTTGCTGGCCGGCCTTGATGCGAACTGCAGCGCGTGTGATCTTGCGAGTAACAAACGTTTCACCACGGCGTGGGCTTTCGTGGTTGAAGAGTATGCCGCTGGAAGTGAACAATCCATACGACTCGCGATAATTAACGGTTATCCAATGCGCGTACAATTTGGCGGCGCCATAAGGGCTGCGCGGGTAGAACGGAGTGGTCTCTCGTTGCGGCACTTCCTGGACTTTGCCAAACATCTCCGAGCTGCTCGCCTGATAAAACTTTGACTTACTTCCCGTCTCACGCATGGCTTCGAGTATCCGTACAGTGCTCAGCGCCGTTACGTCGCCGGTATATTCGGGAATATCAAAACTAACACGCACATGACTCTGCGCCGCCAGATGGTAGACCTCGTCGGGCTGAATGCGATAAAGCAGTTTAATAAGATTGGTTGAGTCGGCGATGTCGCCGTAGTGCAGAAAGAGTTGAACACCATTGATATGGGGATCTTTGTAGAGGTGGTCGATTCGGCCGGTATTGAAAGTTGAAGCACGGCGGATGATGCCGTGCACTTCGTAGCCTTTCTCCAGCAGCAACTCGGCCAAGTAAGAACCGTCCTGGCCCGTGATACCAGTGATTAATGCTTTTTTCATCCGGGGAAATAGTTATCTTCGCAAGTTCTGGAATCTGTTCGAGGCCGGCTAGCCTGGCTGCGGCGCTCTGGCATTATGCAATGAAACAATCGAATGTTCTAGACGTCCGGCAGGGCACGCGTACAGCCCGTATCGATTTGATGGTAAGCCAATTCACTTACGCGTAGCACGCGTATCATCAGCGGAAGTGTTCTTAACAGCCACTCGCAACCGAGGGGGATGCGTTGCAATCGTCTGCGGAAAGTGAGGCGCGCATTGTGAGGTGCGCGACCCTGGCACTGAGATCGTCACAGACAAGACCTTCGTAAGGGTGTTGGGCGCTGCGCTGCGTTCAACTGCTGCCGCAGTTAGCGCGCGTCGTTATAGCTATATATTGCCACCGATAGCTTCATCCGCCGGAACCTTAATGCCCCTCGCTGCAAGCATCGCTCGGACTCTAAACTTGCCGGGCTCAAGAAACTCCAACTCCGAGGCTGTCTCCGACGCGCGAGGGCGAGTGGTCCGCGGAGCGAGTGGCCGCAGCCAGGTCGGCTTCTATCATTTCGTCGATGAGTTCCTGGAAAGTATGGCGCTGTTGCCAGCCGAGCACGCGCCGTGCCTTTGCAGCGTCGCCCATTAGCAGGTCAACTTCCGCCGGGCGGGAAAACTGTTCGTCTGTCTTCACAAACTCCCGATAATCCAGCCCAACCTTCCCGAAGGCCCGCTCGCAGAACTCGCGCACAGTATGCGTTTCTCCAGTCGCGATAACGAAGTCGTCGGCCTCGGGTTGTTGCAGCATTAGCTGCATTGCGCGCACATAGTCGGCTGCATGTCCCCAATCGCGCTGAGCATCCAGATTACCGAGGCGCAGTTCGGTTGCCAGGTCCAGCTTGATACGCGCAACAGTCGAGGTGATCTTGCGCGTCACAAACTCGTAACCGCGGCGCGGCGATTCATGGTTGAAGAGAATACCGCTGACGCAATACATACCGTAAGCTTCGCGGTAATTTCGTGTGAGATCAAAACCGGCGACCTTGCTGATACCATAAGGGGAACGTGGGTGAAAGGGAGTCTCCTCATTCTGTGGAGTTTCGTGTACCTTGCCAAACATTTCTGAGGAACCCGCGAAGTAAAAGCGACACTTCGGTTGCAATTCACGCAGGGCCGCGAGCATATAGTGAGTGCCGTTAATATTTGTGTTCATTGTAGAGAAGCCGTCGGCAAATGATTCGGCGACGAAGCTCTGCGCGGCAAGGTGGTAACACTCGTCGAAGTTGTGGCGGGACAGAACGTGAAAGATCGAAGGGTAGCTTTCGAGGCTGGCCGGGTGAAGTGTCACACGGTCAAGCAAGTGCTCGAGGCGCGCGAAGCGACGGGTCGGGTCTTCGAGCGCAACACGGCGGACTAGCCCGTGCACCTCGCAGCCAAGGTCGAGCAACTGCTCGGCCAGATAGCTTCCGTCCTGTCCGGTAATACCGGTGATAAGGGCTTTTTTCATAATGTGAAATCCGGATAGTCTTGATCTCTCTTATTAAGGACCCTAGCGCCGGTGTTCGGCCAATCGATGCCGAAAGCAGGATCGTTCCAACGAAAACCGCGGCCGCTCTCGGGAACATAGACTTCAGAAACCATGTAGAACACTTCAGTGTCGTCAACCAACGTTTGGTAACCATGCGCACACTCGGCCGGCAAGTACAGCATATAACGATTCTCCTCTGACAGCTCTACGCCGATCCATTGTTTGAAGGTTGGCGAGGCAGGTCGCAAATCCACGGCTACATCGAATACCGTCCCGCGCGTGCAGCGCACGAGCTTGGCCTGTCCGTGGGGCGCAGCCTGGTAGTGCATTCCCCGCACCGTGCCTCGATTCTTGCTGTACGAGATATTGGTTTCCAAGAACGCGCTCACAAGACCTCGAGCGGCAAACTCTTTTGCGGAAAACGATGGTGCGAAGAACCCGCGCTCATCTTCGAAGCGATGCGGCTCAATTGAGTAAACACCCTCAATGCTTGTTTCAAGGAATCTCATTTAGATTGTCCGCCGGCCTAACGGAGATACTCATCATGACGTCAGGCAGCTTGCTGATGGGTTTATGGACATGTCTTCGAAGCCAGCTCGCTTGGCTGCGGTTTGGCATTAT
This sequence comes from Pyrinomonadaceae bacterium, assembly GCA_051002775.1. Classification (GTDB taxonomy): domain Bacteria; phylum Acidobacteriota; class Blastocatellia; order Pyrinomonadales; family Pyrinomonadaceae; genus PSRF01. The sequence continues at coordinate 16,965 of JBPCLZ010000219.1, forward strand.
GCAATGAAACAATCGAATGTTCTAGACGTCTGACAGAAGCCAAGCCGAAAGGTTAACCTCAAAGTCGAACTTCTTTCGCGGCTATCTTTCTGCTTCTATTGACCCGCATCTACTCTCAACTATCAAATTTTTGAAGCTATTACGGAATTTTCTTATTGGCAAATTGTCTTTGGAGATTACGGGATTTTTGGAAGATATAAACCCGTAGCGAGACAGTCTCGTTCGAGACGACGATCAGGGCTGGTTGCCACGGTCCGAGCTATATCAATACAGGAACAGCCGGTTGATTAAGCCTACTGAGCATGCTATATCTTTTTGGTTTGAACCACTCAACATTTCAGCCGCTCGGCTTAGCCGATCCATATTCCTTCCCTTGGAACTCTTTACGATACTAATAATCTCAATTAACTATAAGGAGTTGGACATTGTTGGTTAATCCGTCTGTTGGATCGAATGGGGAAGCACCTCAGGAGCCAGCTGCTTCGTTCTGGTCAAGTCGAACCGTCCTGGTGACGGGTGCTGGCGGCTTTATAGGCAGCCATCTAGTCGAAACCTTGCTGAACTTGAAGGCGCGGGTATGTGCCTTTGTCCGTTACAATTCGCGCCGGGATTCAGGGCTGTTAAAGTTGTTGCCCGCGGACCTGCTTTCCGGCTGTGAAATAATTTTTGGAGATTTGCGAGATTCCGATGCTGTAGACAAAGCGTGTTCCGGCGTTGACACAGTATTTCATCTCGGTGCATTGATCGGTATTCCCTACTCATACGTTCATCCCCGAGAGGTCGTCGATACAAATGTGACAGGAACGTTGAATATCTTAATGAGCGCGCAACGGCACGGCATTAAGAAGATTGTTCATACTTCAACCAGTGAGGTTTATGGCACTGCCCTCTACAGTCCTTTCCAAGGGAAAACTGAAGCGTTGCGCATCCGCTGCTCTACCCGCAGAACTGCAACATTTGAAACGCCTTAGTGCTCCGGGATCTCTGAGAGGAGCATTGCTGACTTTAGCGCAAACTGCCTCACCCAGGACGAAGGCACTTTTCGGAGTTTCGGTGCAAAGGCCCGCTACCACTGCGTAAGTGGCGGACCTCGCGGCAGCGCAGGGCAACGCGTGGATTAGCTCGGCTAACCACGTGCGTAACACTATCGGCTGTACGAACCTTCCGTGTTCGTAACGAATCGAAGCCTGCTCCAGGCAATGGAGTAACCTAACTTTCGAGCCAAAAAGGTCTCGATAAACTAATCCCCGTTCACCTGCTTTCAATCGGGTGAGCGGGGATTATCCTTATGAAGTGCGTCGCCGATTGGTGGGATTCATTTAGCTTCTTTAGGAACCGAATCAACCTAAAACGCATTGGCTTACCATTGGCGAGAGACTTGACCAAAACTTCACCTGGCTTATACTTTTAATTAGGATAATCCGACAACATCCAGAGGGACGCTTTTCCCTATCCACCACGGTATTTTGAGTCCACATTTTCTCTAAAGCTGATGATTAAACTTTTCGTTACCGGCGGCGCCGGTTTTATCGGTTCCGCATTTGTCAGGCTCTGTCTTGCTCAAAACGCGTCCGTTCAGATTACAAACTATGACGCGCTTACCTACGCGGGCAATCTCGATAATCTCGAAGGCCTCAACGAAGGCGGACACCGCTTTGTGCGGGGGGATGTTACCGATCCCGGCGCCGTGCTGGCTGCGCTCGATGAAGGTACAGATGCTGTTATTAACTTTGCGGCCGAGTCGCACGTCGATCGCAGCATCACCTCCGTCGATGAATTCCTCCGCACAAACATTCTTGGCACGCAGGTTCTGTTAGACGTTGCCAGGGAACGCGGAGTGCGGCGGTTTATTCAAGTTTCGACCGACGAGGTAATGGGCAGTTTGCCTGAAGATCAGAATGCTTACTTCACAGAAGATTCGGCTTTCGCGCCTAACAGTCCTTACGCAGCCTCCAAGGCTGCGGCAGAGCACCTGGTCCGAGCCGCACATCACACTTTCGGTTTGGATACAGTGATAACGCGCTGCGGCAATAACTACGGACCACGCCAGTTTCCGGAAAAATTTCTTCCACTGGCGTTATCTAATGCACTCAACAATCAACCAATCCCCGTTTATGGCGACGGCCGGAACGTACGCGATTGGATTTATGTTGACGACCATTGCCGGGCCATATTGCTTGCTATGGAAAAGGGAAGGCCTGGAGCTGTTTACAACATCGGCGCGCGCAACGAACGACAGAATATTAAGGTTGTAGAATCACTACTAGAGATTTTGGGTAAGCCGAAATCTCTGATTCACTTCGTCAAGGACCGACTCGGTCATGATCGTCGTTATGCGATCGATCCATCACTGATTGAATCGGAATTCGGTTGGCGTCCTCGCGAGAGCTGGGAAACAGGGCTACAAAAAACCATTGAGTGGTATCGGGATAATGCGCCCTGGCTGGAGCGCGCCCGAAGTGGCGCCTATCAGGATTACTACCGTGAACAATACGGCGCGGAGGTAGCCGCGAGTTGAAAGTCCTGGTCACAGGCGCTGGTGGAATGGTGGGCCGGGCCCTCTCCGACTATTGTCGCTCGATTGGTGATCAAGTGTATTGCTACGATCACCAAGGCCTCGATATCGGCGCTTCAGAACTCGTCATTGAAACATTTAGACAAGACAAACCCGATGTAGTGGTGAATTGCGCCGCCTGGACCGATGTTGACGGTTGCGAACTCGATCATGAACGCGCTTTTAGAGTCAACGCTCGAGGGCCGGAAAATCTGGCGCAGGCGAGCAGGGAATTGAATACTCGGTTAGTAACAATTTCGACGGATTATGTTTTTGACGGAGAGAAGGAAGGTTTCTATACCCAAAGAGATCAACCAAGACCACTAAGTGTTTACGGCGCTTCAAAAGTCGAGGGAGAGCATAAAGCTCAATTGGCTTACGCTAGAACTATCGTAGTTCGGACGGGCTTTATCTTCGGCCCCGGCGGGACCAATTTCCTGAGCACGATTGTTGAGCGTGCACACCGGGGCGAAAAACTTAAGGCGATAGCAGATGCCTATGGAACGCCGACCTATTCACGTGATCTTGCGGTGCGTCTCAGGGAGTTGGCCCAATTGGACCTTCCGGGAACTTTTCATGTTGTGAATGCGGGGGAAGGAGCGAGCTACGAAGTTTTTGCCCGGGCCGCCCTAGACCTCGGAGGTTACTCCTCTACCAATCTCGAAAGCGTGGCAACGAGTAGTCTTCATAGGCCCGCACCGCGACCGGTCAATTCCCGGCTGCGCTGTCTGCTTTCAGAGGCGGTCGGTTTGACTCCTTTGCCGTTCTGGAAAGATTCACTAGGGGCTTTCGTGGCTTTGGATTCCTGGAGTAAAGTTAGCAGCTAGGAGCTAGATTCGCCCGTCCTTCAACTTGCCAGAAGCTAAGTCTCTGCTATTATTCTATTATCTTATGAATGGTCCTGAATTTGAGGTCTAGAAATCAAGATGGCTCAAGATAATCGTCTCATGCCCGTTAGCGCGCTCGACCGCAGCATCGATCGGCCGCTGGCGGATTATGTTTCCGCAAAGCCTTACGGTGTTTCCGGCGAACCCACCACTTTACGCGACTATTTGTTCGTCGTTCTGAAAAGAAAGTGGTTGATTCTTAGTTTGGTTCTCGTGATTACATCGGTGGTGACGATTCAATCGTTTCGTGCGCCTTCAATTTACCAGGGAGAAACGACGATACGGATCGAACAAAGGCCGATGAGTGTGCTGCAAACAAAAGAGATCGTGATCACAGGTCAGAACGATCCTAATTTCTGGGGAACACAACTTAAGCTCTTGGAGAATCCTGCACTCGCGCGGCAAGTAGTTCTTACCTTGGATTTGCAGCACAATTCGGCCTTCTTCGGTGGGCAACCGCAGGGTGGCGTTTTTTCTTCGCTGCGCCGGATTTTTTCTAAGCCAAAGACGACTACCGAATCGCCGGCTGCTCCTGGAGGACTTACGGTGGTAGGCGAGAGCGAAGTCACGGGCGATTCCCTGACGCCCGAAGAACTGGCGGAACTCGAACCATACGAAGATGCGATTATCGCCGGCGAAGTTGTCGAACCCGTTCCGAATACAAACCTGGTCAAGATAGGCTTTATTCATTCCGATCCGGTATTGGCCCAGAAGGTAGCAAACACGCTCGCCGAGGTCTTCGTTAACAATAACCTGCAACGCGCAACAGCCGGCTCGTCAAAAGCCGAAGATATCCTGGCAAAAGAGATCGCAAGCTTGCAGACTACGATAAAGCAGGAGCAGGAAGAACAGTTCAATTACGCGAAAAACCATAATTTGCCGCTCACGGCTGATGCCTCGGGTAATCTCGAAGCCGCACGCCTGGCCACGCTTAGTGGTCAATTGCTGCAAGCTGAAAACGAACGGAAACTGATCCAGGCGCAACTGGAAGCAGCGAAAAGAGAGTCAGATCCATTTTCAATACCTGACGTAAACACATCGGCGCGTGTAGAGAAACTCAGAGATCGCATTTCGGGCCTTAAAGAGAGACGTGATGCCCTGATGGTGGTCTATACCGCTGAGTGGCCCGAGGTGAAGAAAATCGATGCTCAGCTTAAGGGGTTGGAAGCCGAGCTAACAAAGGCACCCCCTGAGATAGTTACCTCCATTCAAAGGCGTTACGAGGCGGCGGTTTCGCGTGAGAACTTGTTACGACGTTCCTACGAACAACAAAAGGGAACTACTACACAACAGACGCGCGACACGATCGATTTACTGGCTATTAGTCAGAAACTCGAAACCAACAAGCAATACCTGAATACTTTGCTGCAACGCCAGCGCGAGTTACAGGTTACCTCAGGCGACAGACCTAACGACGTCAATATCGCCACCTATAGCCGTCTACCAAAAACACCGATTGGCCCACAGCGTTTGCGCAACATCTTGATCGCGTTTTTACTGTCGTTGACTGCGGGTATAGGTCTAGCCTTTCTGCTTGATTTCCTGGACGACACCGTTAAGACAGTTGAGGATATTGACCGTTACCTGCATCTGCCGGCTTTGGCGTTGATTCCTGCCAGTCGCGATCGCGGCCGCTTACTCGGAATTGGCGGATTGCCTTCACCGGCGCCAGTGGACACAACGGCTTTAGCGCTGGTCAATGATGCGCGTTCGCCGATCGCAGAATCTTATCGGCATCTCCGCACGTCGCTCTTGTTGTCTTCAGCTGGTCAGCCACCAAAGACGATTTTGATCACTTCCAGTCAACCATCCGAGGGCAAGACCACCACCACGATTAATACCGCCTTTATGCTTGCGCAAACCGGCGCTGAAGTCCTGGTGGTGGACTGCGACCTGCGAAGGCCTCGACTGCACGCTCATTTCGATGCTCCAAATACTAAAGGTTTGACTACCTGGCTTTCGGGTGAAACTGACATAGACAGTTTGCTGCAGACCTTGCCGGCGCAGCCGAATTTTAAGTTTCTTACCTCGGGACCCGTGCCACCGAACCCCGCAGAGCTTTTGGGATCGGATGAGATGCGGAAGCTGCTGGCAATTCTCAGCGAGCGTTTTAGCCACATAGTACTTGATTCACCGCCAGCCATTTCCTTTACAGATGCCTCGATCTTATCGACGATGGTCGATGGCGTTGTGCTGGTGGTCCATGCCGGTCGCAGCTCGCGCGCGGTGGTAAGGCGAGCGAAGCAGCAACTGCTCGACGTAGGCGCGCACATTTTTGGCGTGGTCCTGAATAACGTTAAGCTCGAATCTCAGGATTATTATTACTCCGGTTATTATTCGAGTTATTACACTGAAGGGGACAAAACGGAAGAGGGTTCCGCGGAAACCGCGCAGACATAATCAAGCTGCTGGGGTCGCGGAAGTTCTTGCGTTCTTGCACGCGCTACAAAACATACCCGTGCCTGAGACCAGCGAAACTTGCCAGTTCCGCCAGGTATTAAGGTAGTCTTATTTCCAAATCCAACCGAAAATTATCGATATGAAGGTCCCGCTAATAGACCTGAGTGGGCATCATCAATCCCTACGCCCCAGATTACTCGACGCCGTGACGCGGGTGATCGATTCGCAGCAATTTGTCCTGGGCTCTGAAGTTTGCTCGCTCGAAGAAGAGATCGCCAGCTACTCGACAACGGATTTTGCAGTTGGCTGTGCCTCAGGTTCGGACGCCCTGCTGCTAGCCTTGATGGCGCTGAACGTAAAGGCGGGTGACGAAGTAATCACAACCCCGTTCACGTTTTTTGCAACCGGCAGTGCAATCGCACGTCTCGGAGCCCGCCCTCAATTCGTTGATATTGATGCGCGAACCTACAACATCAATCCGGCACTGGTAGAGGCTGCAGTTACTGAGCGCACGCGGGCAATCCTGCCAGTGCACATGTATGGCCAATGCGCCGATATGAATGCGTTGTTGGAAATCGCCACGCGCCATGATCTACCAATCGTTGAGGACGCGGCCCAGGCCATCGGAGCCACCGATCGCGGACGTTGCGCGGGTGCGATGGGCCAACTCGGGTGCTTCAGTTTCTATCCTACAAAGAATCTTGGTGGCGCCGGCGACGGCGGCATGGTAGTAACTAATGACGAATCTCTGGCAGCACGAGTGAGAAAACTCCGCGTCCACGGTGGCGCCACTGAGTACCAGCATGAGGAGGTGGGAATTAATAGCAGGCTCGACGCGATACAAGCTGCTATCCTGCGGGTGAAACTAAAATATCTGGATGAATGGTCCGACGCGCGACGGAGTAAGGCAGCTCTTTATGATGATCTTATTCATGAGGCGGACCACTCCGGCAAATTTATGCTGCCCTTTGTCAGGCCCGAAGCTCGGCATATCTTCCATCAATACGTCATCCGCGCGCCGGGTTACCGTGATGAATTGATCGAACATTTGTCGCGTCATGGAGTTGGCAGCAAAATTTATTATCCTGTGCCGTTGCACATGCAGCAATGTTTTGCTTACCTGAACTATAAGCAGGGAGAGTTTCCAGAAGCTGAGCGGGCTGCGCTGGA
>JBPCLZ010000220.1:0-33762 GCA_051002775.1 Pyrinomonadaceae bacterium
CTCCACGCTTCCTTCAGACCTTGCCTCACGACAACGCCCTTGCGCTTTGCTATCCTTCACCTCCATCAGGTTGGAAAGGGACTTTCACCCTCAAGTCGTCGAACATGCTCGGCACACGCTATTTTCAATCGTCCGCTAAGCGGACTTAGAACTCTACTTTTGGTGTAAAGCTCAGCAAACTCTGTTCGATTACGCAGATGACGAAACCAGCATCTCCTGACGCAGTTCGCGGCCATTTATTTCGCGTACTGGGTATCGGCTTCGGCCTCGCCGTCATCATCGGCAACACCATCGGCTCAGGAATCTTCCGCACGCAGGGCCAAATCGCCGCGCACTTGCCAAGCGCTTGGTTGTTTCTGTCAGTGTGGGTGATTGGTGGTATGTATGCGCTATTGGGCGCGGCGCAGATTGCCGAACTGGGCACAATGATCCCGCGCTCGGGCGGCCAATACGTTTTCGCTCGTCATGCTTTGGGTGAATATGCCGGTTTTGTCGTCGGGTGGAGTGACTGGATTTCTACCTGCGGCAGCACTGCTGCGGTGGCGATTGTTATTGGTGAATTTTCCGGTGCGCTGGTTCCCGGTCTCCAGGGATCAGAGATTTCGCTTGGCATCACGATTACCGTTCTCTTCGCGGCGCTGCAATGGCGTGGTATCGCCTGGGGCAGCAGTTCACAAAACATTACCAGCTCAGTAAAAGCGCTCGCCTTCATCGCCCTGATCGTGGCGTGCATCATCTTTGGGCAAGGATTCGCAGTCTCAACCCCAACCATGCCCACGCCGGTGGGCTTCGCCCTCATCGGCGCACTCGTGATTTCTTTGCAGGCAGTAATTTTCACGTATGATGGCTGGACCGGGCCGGTTTATTTCTCGGAAGAAGTTGAGCGGCCCGAAAGAAATATTCCGCGCTCGCTGTTTCTGGGAATTCTTTCAATCATCGTGATCTATCTGCTGGTGAACATCGCCCTGCTTTATGTAGTGCCGATTGAGAAAATCGCCGGCCAGGACTTTGCAATGGGAGTCGCGGCCAATGAAATATTTGGCAGATATGGAGACGCGGTCTTTCGCTCACTAACAATTTTATCAATGCTGAGCGCGGTGAATGCTTACCACCTGATGGCCACGCGCGTTTTGTTTGCGATGAGCCGCGACGGTTTGTTTACTAAACAAGGCTCCGCAGTCAACAAAGGAGGCACGCCGGCGTTCGCGTTGTTTGTGAGTGTCATAGTTTCTGTCTTGTTCATTGTGTTTGGCAGAAGATTTGAGCGCGTGCTGGCGGTTTTGGCGTTCTTCTTCGTCGCAAACTATGCGCTGTCGTTCATTTCGGTTTTCGTGTTACGCCGGCGCGAGCCTGAGAAGGAACGTCCCTATCGAGCGTGGGGCTATCCATGGACCACGGGCGCAGCGTTGCTCGGCTCCGTTCTGTTCCTAATAGGAGCGATTGCAAGCGACACCCGCAACAGTATTTATGCGCTGCTGCTGCTTGGCGTGAGTTATCCCGTCTTTTTCGCGCTGCAGCGCCTGCGCCAATAGAGATTGACTTCCCTGCGAATTTCACTTAGAAGGCTTGCTGTTTTGGAATCTACCCATTGGAGGACGCCCCGCAAAATGAAAAGAAGTTCTTTAACGGTTCTATTCATCCTCCTGATGTCGTGCGCGCCGGCGGTGTTTGGGCAAAACGATGCGTCGCGCATTCGTACCAGGGAATCACTCGCGGCGTTGCTGGACAAGGCAGGCCCCGGGATTAATGTAGCTTTCCGGCAGAGCACAAAGCAGCCCTTCAACTATGTAGGCGTAATGAAGCAGGGGTTAGTGAATGCAGAAAGTTTAGAAATTGTTATTAGCGTTACCGCAAACGATACGATCGGTCTCCGCATTTATCCGCACTACAAAAATGGTTACATCAACATTGATAACGTAAAGAACGGACCCGGAGTCATGCGCCACCTGCTACGATTGAGTGACCGGGCTTTTCTTTTTTGGGGAGCCGACGAATCAGGCGATATTTTTACCGGCTACACTTTTACGCTGGAATCCGGGTTTCCGGAAGAAGCAATCCGTATTGTTCTGCGCAGCATTGTGAACAGTGACAGGTTTGTTGGGGAGATGCGTCCGAATATCGATGGTACGGCTGCGCCTCAAGCGAACAACTAGGGCAGACTTTCCACTGTCCGATCTGAAATGCGAAGGCAAAAAGGAAAGGACAGGCAGGAATGCCTGTGCTACTTAACATTCAGCTCTAATTCGCCGTGGTCTTCGCTTCCCATTCTGCACGGGTCAACTCCTTGATAGGCTCCAATTTTTTACGGGTTAACTCAGCGTTAATCGCCGCCAGTTCCCTGGCCAACCAGGCATCAAAATCTTTTTCTACATCGCCCAGTTCACGCGCCAGAACCTCGGTTCGTGCAACTTGGGTGGCCGATGGGCGACCTTCGTAACCATTCACATTACCGTAGAGATCGGCCAGATTTTCACGCAAGCGCTCTTCGCCGGTGATGGCGCCGCCCTCTTTGGTCGCCACGACCTTTCTGCGCAGATCGTCGACCGCCGCCGCGGCCGCACGTAGTCGAATGGCTAACGGATCGGTAGCAGGTAGTTTTGCCGCGCGATCCTCCAGGGCAAGACGCACATTGTTAACGCGCTCGACGGAGTAGGTCATGTTGCCCAACAAGTTGTAGAGCTTCATTGCCAGATCAAACTGTGCGCGTCGATCTTCAGCCGAATGTTTCGAGCGCGGGTCGGGAACGATCTTCAACTCAGTGGTGTAAACCTGTTTGTCCTTCGTCATCCTTACCGTGTAGGTACCTGGCAATAAACGCGGGCCGATCGCCGCCCCGAAAGCCGCACTTGCTGCGCGGGGAACTTGTGGCGCTTTGACGCGCATCGCCCAGGTAGACCGGTTTAATCCGCGCCGCTTGCTGCTGGGAATTGTGCCGACTACTTTGCCGGTCGAATCGAGTACTTCGATTTTCAGGTCGCCAAAAATGTGGCGTTTCTTCTGATAGTAAACAAACACCGCTTCATCCGTCGGGTTGGGACCGACAAAGGCGGCATCACCATTGACCCAACCGCCGCCGGCGGGAATCGCTTGCACACTTGGCTTCGCTTGCAGAAAGACAGCCTCTTTCGCCAAGGTGTCTGCGGTCAGGGCGCGCAACGGCGTAATGTCGTCCACGATCCAAATGCCACGACCGTGCGTTGCCAACACCAGCGCGTGATCGCGCGGGTGGATTGCCAAATCGCGCACCGCAACGTTTGGCATTTCAGCACCTTTGTACTGTGCCCACTGCTTGCCGCCGTCAAGTGAAATCCAGAGGCCCAACTCAGTGCCCACAAAGAGCAAGTCCTTGTTGACTAGATCTTCTTTAACTACGTGCGCGTAGCCGCGGACTGCACTTGCCTCGGTGGCGACCGGCGTCCAGGTTTGGCCAAAGTCGGCGGTTTTGTAAACGAACGGTCGCATATCGCCAAACGTATGCGCATCGAAGGTCACATAAGCGGTTCCGGGATCGAAATGGCCCGGTTCGACTGAAGACACCCAGGCATTCTTCGGCAGGCCCTGAATATTACCGATCACATTCTTCCAGGTTTTGCCGCCGTCACGCGTGATTTGCACGTTGCCATCATCCGTTCCCACCCAAATCAAATTTCGATCCTTTGGCGATTCGGCAATAGCGTAAATCGTGGTATGCATTTCGGCGGCTGAGTTATCGACCGTTATGCCACCTGATTGTTCCTGCTTCTGTTTTTCCGGATCGTTGGTAGTGAGATCAGGCGAGATGCGTTCCCAGGTCTGTCCGTGATCGCGCGAACGGAAAAGAAATTGCGCGCCGATGTAGATGGTGCCGTCGCCCGTCGGGCTGAGATGAATGGGCGTGTTCCAGTTGTAGCGCAGCTTGCCTTCTTTGTAGAGCGGCAATGGTTTTATGTTGCGCGACTCGTGCGTCTTGCGATTAATGCGCGCGATTTCGCCGCCCTGGTATTCGGCGTAGATGTAAGTAGGATCCGAGGGATCGGCAAACATCCAGAAACCGTCGCCGCCATACATGTTTTCCCAACGACTGTTGGTGATGCCGCCTGGATACGCGGAATCGCCCACCCACGAGCTGTTGTCCTGTAAACCGCCATAGACGCGGAAAGGCATGTCCATGTCGACGCTGACATGATAGAACTGCGAGATGGGAAGATTTTCTGCCTTCCACCAACGATTGGCCCCGTCATACGAATACCAAAGGCCGCCATCGTCACCAGCGATTATGTGATCGGAATTATTCGGATCGATCCAAACGTCGTGAAAGTCGCCGTGAGCGCCGCCTGAAACATTGCTAAAGCTTTTGCCGCCGTCAGTGCTGGCGATGAGTGGGAGATCAGTTTTGTAGATCTTATTTTCATCTTTTGGATCCACTGTCAGATGCGCGAAATAGAAGGGACGCCAGACCATGTAGGCGCTGCGATCAGCCGCGGTCCAGGTAAGCCCACTGTCGTCTGACCGGTACAAACCGCCCTTCGGCATTTCTGCTTCGATTAGCGCATAAACCACATTTGGCTTTGAAGGAGCAACGGTAACGGCGATGCGGCCCCACGGTTTCGCCGGCAGGCCTTTAGCTGAGTTCTGGTCGAGTTCGTTCCAGGTCGCGCCGCCGTCGGTACTCTTAAACAAGCCGCTGCCGCTCGCTGCATTCGGGCCATCTCCACCGGAACGGAAAGTCCAACCCTTGCGGCGAAAGTCCCACATGCCGGCGTAGACTGTCTGCGGATTCGACTTGTCAATCGACATCATCGAGCACCCGGTCGAAGCGTTTGCGCCTTTTAATATTTTGGTCCACGTCTTGCCGCCGTCGGTAGTTTTGTAGACGCCGCGATCATCGCTATCGCTCCACAATTTCCCGGGCGCGCACACATACACATTGTTAGTGTTGCTCGGATCAACCAGAATTTTTGCGATGCGCTCGGTGTTGTTCAGACCGACATGGGTCCAGTTGTCTCCGCCATCGACCGATTTGTAAACGCCATCACCAATAGAAACGCTGTTGCGCACCCACGATTCGCCCGTGCCGACCCAAACCACTTTGGGGTTCTTTGGATCGATGGTGACTGCGCCAATTGATTGCACCGGTTGTTTATCGAAGACCGGCTTGAAACTAGTACCGCCGTTCACCGATTTCCAAACGCCACCGCTCGCGGCGCCGACATACACCGTCAGCCGCTGGCCTTCGCGCACCGCATCGAGAGCCGCTATGCGTCCGCTCATCGCCGCTGAGCCGATGTTGCGAGCGCCGAGGCCGGATATGGTTTCAGAATCGACCTTTACGGGTGTCGGTTGCGGCAGTTGTGCCGCGGCAGACGACGCTAAACAAAACAGGCAAACAATTGCCATGGATGTCGACAGTGACCAGCTTTGAATTATTTTCATCGCTCTCAAGCTCTTTCTTGTTCGGGAGATAGTGTTTTAGTTTTCCAACTCTGCGGTTTGGTTGTGATCTTATGGTTTGGTAGGCGGCTTTGCAGGCGGTTTCTTTTCGTCGGTTTTCTTCGGCAATGTTTCAGCCGCATCCCCAGGCTTGGGGCCCGGCTGAGCGCTTGCAGCCGCTGCAGGCATGTGAAAACGCGCGTCATCAATCGGCACGTTCGCTTCGATCTTTTGATATGTAACTTTAGCCCGGTTAGGACTGCCCTTAACATTGCTTTCAACCGAGAAAGGCATATACCAGCCACTTACTTCTTTGTAATCGCCTAACGACGTTTCATATTCACGCTCGGCGCCGCGAATCATTCGTTTCGTTTCAATCTTGATCGGTACGTAGTAGTCAGTGTCCATGAAGTAGTAACGAACGTCGCCACTTGCCAGCGTGACTTTCAACTTGAAAGCATCGGTGCCTTCGACTGGCTCCATGCCGACATATTCGACCTTGTTTCCCTTTTGCTGATAGTTGACGAGAGCGCCATCAAAGTCAGCGTCTTCGAGGATTTGCTTCGTCTCTTCTTCTCCGAGCGGTTCCGGATCTTTCTTGCCCTGCCAGGGTTCGATCTTCCAGCCTGTCTTGCCGTCGTAAGCGTTCACGCCTGTCAATCCCTGGAATGAAAACTCCTGGCGCACCATGTTGGAGCGCTTGTTCTCTTCCACGATTGGGGCTTCAAAGCCGCCACCGCCACTAAACGTGCCCATTTTTCGCAACGTCTTAACGGCCTGAATTTTTTCCGCGCCACCCACAGTCTTGATGTATTTCGCTACGATCTCTTCGGCAGTTTGCGCTGAGGCGGGCGCAGCCAACAGGGCCAATCCGGCCAGCATAAGTAGGACTCTACGCATGATCATCTCCTTGGATTGCTGAAGCAACGGGATCAAAAGGGTTAACTGAAGTCGCGGAGCCGGAGGTCTGACCTCCAGGAAAAACTAGTAACTTACGCCGTGTAGTACGCGTAAACCTGCGCGAAGGTTTCCATTGTGCGCGCTTCTCGGCGGATCCTCGCCGCAGAAACGAGTTTGCTACGAAGATTTGGATTCTCCTGAATACGATAAGAGAATTGGTGGAGCCGAGGGGGATCGAACCCCTACCTCATGACAGCCAATCATGAGACCCTGTTAGGACTGCGCCTTGTAAGATCAGGTTTCGGCGAGCGACGAACGAAAAAACATCAGCAACCGTTATGAGTTCGATGCAGAGGTCATCGTTCTCGGAGCTTGACCCGTCATCTGATCGAAGATGTACCCAAGCTCTTCATTGCGACGGCTGCCGAGAGTCTTGGCTGGGGGCGGATTCCGGCTCAGCGCGGCTGGATGTACGAGCCGTCAAATAAAGAATACTGGCACTATCAGCGCGTTTCGAACCTCAGCTATCTCATCTTTCTGCACTCCTCTTTTAACGAGTTACAGCATTTTCACAATGAAACGACGTGCTCCATCTAGCCGGCAACATGCTCTACTTGTGGATCTTTGGCGATAACGTGGAAGACAGTTTTGGCCATCTCAAGTTTCTGAATTTTTATCTGCTTTGCGGCATCGTCGCGACCCTGAGCCAATTCGCCTTCAGTACCCGTTCGAATGTCCCAAATCTGGGGGCTTCCGGCGCAATCGCCGGCGTGCTAGGCGCTTACATTCTGCTTATCCCACGCGGGCAAGTGAAAGTTTTGATGCGCAGAGGCGTGATCCCCATGCCCGCAATTGTGTAATCGGCTTATGGATTGTGTTGCAGTTGGTCAGCGGGTTCGGATCTATTACCAGTACGCAGACTGGGGGCGTCGCGTACATGGCTCACATCGGCGGATTTTTGGGGGGCATCACTTTAACGTTCCTGCTGCGACTTGCATGTATTAACGCCCAACCCTCGCTCCTTGTGCTTCAAGGGGTGACCCAAAAAAGACCTAAACGGTCGGTAAGGCATGTTATTGCCTGATAACGCGTCAAATCAGAAAGATTTCCCGCTCCTGGCTCTGGCCTTGACCTTCGCTCGGATTCTGCTTCTGCACTTTCGCCTTCGCCCCGGTTTTAGTTTTCGCCTTCGTGGTTTTTGTGCGAGCTGTTACCTTCATTGCCTTCTTTGCCTTCGTTGTTTTTGTTGGCTTAGTTTTCGCCATTCCACTTAGCTCCTTAGCCAAAAAAGATTGACAATCGGTATAGAGTGTAACACCGCTTGTCCTCATAGGTTATCAGCGTAAGATGCCGAACTCCTGCAGAGAGCAAGGAGTTCGATGGGCGAAACACCCCCGGGATAATCGAGGATTAAAAACGCATCGCGAGCAAACGTTGGACTGGCAATGGAGGCCAACTCCGCTTACCGATTCAGCAATGGCTAAGGATGAACCAGTTAAGGCCGACGAGGACACAAACTACGCGACTCGGATGATTACAGCCACCTGGGGACCAGGCGCCACGGCCTTGACGCTGGCTGAACGGAACGAACAGAATCTCAACCGCAAATAAGGCTCGCTGCAATTCAAGAGGAACGAACCCTCTCATTCTGCATGCTAAGATTCAGAGCCGTGACCTGCAGTTGAAACGGATGGAAGCTAAACGGCTTGCTAACGACTTTCTTTATTTGTGGTTGAAAGCAGTCTTTGACCGGGTTGTTAGATGGGTATCCCAGCCCTTACATTGGGGCGCCGCTTAGTAGCTATGTTTATTCTTCCTGAAATGCTGGCTGAGGTAGGTTTCGTGATTATGTACAAAAGAATTTCGCACACTTCGCGCGCGCCAGTTCCTATTATGTTTCCGTTTTCATCTTGAATGGCATAGATCTTTCCATCCACATCCAAGGCGCGCATCATTGCTTCTGAAGCCATATTTCCACTCTCCTAAGCTCCCCGTAATTTAACTTGCCGTGCGATGATCTCGCGGGCCGAGGACTTTACGGTAACTTGTGTCTTCTCCGATTCACTTTCCGCTGAAGGTGCCGGACCCCTACCTCTCGGCTAGATTTAAATCCTTTTAGGGGTCACTCAGTCACACTCTCCGCCTGCCCAAAAGGACGAGACGTCTGTTAGTTATTTCTTGAAACGCCGTCTTGCTGCACCCGCTACTCCGAAAAGTCCTGTTCCTAGGAGCAACATGCTGGCCGGCTCCGGAACTGCATCCAGCTGCGCGCCGCCAATTCGAACCTGCCTTGTATCTACCGCGTCCTCTATCGTTAGGCTGACGCCAGTACTGGTCCAAAACTCAACACTGAGAATCCGCGTAGCACCGTCCGCCAGGAACCTGCTGAAGTTCTGGCCGCCAGCCGCAAGAGTCGAATCAAAGGTATAGGGTCCGGTAGTGGTTGTGACAACGAAGTGTACATCGCCGTCCTCAAGCGCATTGATGTTGATGATAAGGCTTGTGTAGCTGCCGCCTGGAATGTCGATCTTCAGGTAAGCATAAGCGCCATCTAAAGCTTCAACTCTAGCTTGGCCGTTCGCAAGAGCAGTGAGAGTCTCAGCGCCTGTAAACCTCACATTGAGTTGTGTCTGGTTCGTTAACCCAAAAATTGGGTTTCCAGTTTGGGCGGTGTCTAGCAAAACGTTCTCGTCGTTCGCGAAGTTACCCGGACTCGAATCAAATATCACTCCATCTGCTTTAGCCGTCGCTGAAGCAATACCGACTAGCGCGAACATAGCTAGTGCAATCGCAAGTTTCCGTAAATTGAATATCTGGGGCATTTCTAATCTCCTTATTTCTGTCTCTGAGCACTCCGGCCCTCGTAATTCAGTCTGAATAAACCCTTATTGGGCGCTGGACTCCAGAAATACTTGGCCAGCTCCGAGTCGCCTCTGTGGCACTCAAGAACGCCGGCCTGAATTCCCGGCACACACGGCTGCAACGGGGTCGCACGTCTTAGCAAAGATTGGGTGCTTTCTTAGAGCGTTGCTGAAAGTCGGCGATTCACAGGCCAATGCCCATTTATTCGTCTTTGAGCGACGCGGGGCGAGGGTTTTATTTAAAGTCGTTCAGCAATGTTCAAACTTCGCGATGTTTGATTTCCGGTTCACACTCATCGATTAACTTGCTGCGGACGGTCTCACCAGATCCATCTTTAAAGAGGACGTTGTCAGGCACGAACACCGCGGCTCGCCCGTTGACCCTAAGATGTTTTTTACCAATAGCACGAAGTTAAGCGGACATTATGTTTGCGATTCGGAGAAGCATCAATGTTTTTCAGTAAACATCCTTTTGAAATGCGTGACAAACGGGAAAAGGCGGACAGGTTTCGAGGAGGAGGAGGAGTACCTGTCCGCCTTGATACAAGGAGATTAAACCAGCGATCTCTTGTCATTCTGTAAACTTTAATTTAGCACTCGTCTCCAGAAAAACGAGACTATTTGACGGAAGCGGGTACGGTAGAAGATTTATTTAGGAACTAGACCCGTCCTAATTCAATCAAACAGCCTCATGATCCCTCTTCCGCTAGCAAACATTAACGATTTTGGGGCTGTCAACCGCAGGCTGCAACATCGTCTTTATGGTGGACGTCATCTAACACGGAACACACTGGCGGTGATCGGAACCCGTAGTGCGACGACGGTGAGCCACCGAATGTACTATTGTTTGGCACAGGAATCGTGGGTGGATGGCATAGTTTGAGGGATGTCGACCGGCCAAACCGAGAGGCCGGCAGCCGCGGGTAGATTTTAGGAGGAAAGAAAGATTGATTATGGAAACGGAAACACTGATTCGTCCTTTGGATGTGGATGGAAAGATCTATGCCATTCAAGATGAAAAGCGTAACATAACAGTTACTGGGACACGCGAAGTGTGCGAAATTCTTTTATCCTTAGGGACCAAATCTCCAAGCGGAACCGTTACGGTGATCAACTAGGATACTGTGGTGCCCGAGAACTCTTTTTGACATTGTTTAAATTCGAATGGACGTAGATAAGATAACGCTCTGCGTTGAACTGATACGCCTTCAAAGAAACCGTTAAGATGTGATTAGCGAAGTCACCGACTCTCCACTAGAAAACTCTCAACTTCAACATACGATAGCTCACAGTCGATCTGAATGCCATCGTTTGTAATCCACACTGCGTGTGGGTGGTCCGAATTTAAACGAACCCGATCGTAAGCGTACGGCCAGCCGAGTGGTACTCAATGAAAGAGGGCTAAGACGTGCGGACCATTCGCCGCATGTTACTTACGCGCGCTATTAAGTGGTGATGAGCCGCACGGCGCGGTTTGGGCTTTGAAAAAGTGTGTCATGCCGACCTTCCTGCGGCATCCTGACCTCCGGTTGCTAATTCTGTCTGCTTCGCAATAGTTCTGCTAGCAATCTGCGTCCACTTATTGTATCCTTCGCGCCGGTTTGTACAATATATGCTCAGACTGGCTGGTGTTGCGAGAAACGGCAAAAGCTTCCAGTCACTGATGAGTTAGGACGTAGCGAAGTCTGGAAACGCATCCTTTAAAACCCTAAGTTACGACAGCTTCGCTCTCTTTTTACTCCTCCGACTTCGGCCCGTTGTAGCCAGTGTTTCGATATTTGAATTGGAGCGGCCAAATGTATAGCAATTCGAGGAAACTGCCGGCGGCCATTTTGTTCCTACTCCCTTTTCTGACGCAAGGTGTATCTGTTCGCGCCCAGGATAGTATTAGTAGTGGACGGCCACCTGCGGTTGTAACG
The DNA here is from genome assembly GCA_051002775.1 of Pyrinomonadaceae bacterium. Lineage (GTDB taxonomy): Bacteria > Acidobacteriota > Blastocatellia > Pyrinomonadales > Pyrinomonadaceae > PSRF01. Next base: position 11,090 of record JBPCLZ010000220.1, read on the forward strand.
ATCCTTGACAGCACTAAGGAACAAGATGGTTTGGCTGGCTCCGTGCGCAGAGCCAAAATTCAATCCGCAAAACTTGAACTCAAACAGGGACGGCTAGTAGAAGGGCCACTGCAGTTGCTGGAGGTCACGACCTATGGAATTAAGGGAAACAGGATTGATAATATTTCTTATCCCGTCGCTGATTCGCTCGTGGGCAAGGAAGAATACAGGTATGACGACAAAGGAAACATCATTGAGATGACCGTGCGAGACGATCGCAACTCGATTCTTAGCAGGGAGGCTTACGAGTATGAAACCGACAGATTCGGTAACTGGACAAAGATGGTTACGAGTCTCGTAGTATTTGAAGCGGGTGAGGTGAAACAGGAAGCGGTCGAGATCACCTATAGGACGCTCACCTACTATTTCGATGACAGCATTGCGAAAATCGTGGAGCCTTCCTCCCCTCAAAAGATGCCTGGGGCGACGGAGCCAATCGAAAGCGAAACCGAAACCGCAGACGTCCAGACCGGCGCTTTCTCGGTCCTCCCAACGCCAACCAATGCAGACGCTCCGCCGGGAGAAAAAACGGCTGCACCCGCGCCTAATAAACGTGACGCAGAGACAACTGGAGCTAATATGCAAGCCATGCCGTTGTCCTCCTCAGCTGCCTCCGATGCTCCCGCAGTCTCAGGAGCGCCGTTGGAATTAGTTGCCCCCAAAAACACACCACCGAGCAACAACCCTAATCAAAAGAGCGCGTTCGAGTACTACAAAGCCGGCCTCGAGCATTTTGAAGGTGGGGATCTAAAGGCAGCAGTCGAAGCATATCTGCAATCTATTGAATTGGAGCCAAGATCGGCTGAGGTTCAACTGGCTTTAGCCCACGCCTATCTTAACCAGCGGAAGGACAAAGCTGCAGTTAAAGCCTTTAAAGAATCGGTACGTCTAGATCCGAACGCGCCGGAGACGCAGTACGGGTTAGGACTTGCATATTTCCGAATGGGCCACGATAAGGATGCTTTAGCTGCGTTTAAGAAAGCGACAGTTCTGCAGCCAAGCATGGCTAAAGCTCACTACGGTCTCGCCCTGGCATATCAGGAATTAAGACAGAAGGATGGGCTGATCGAAGAGTACAGAATCCTTGAAAGTCTTGACCGCGGCCTGGCTAAACGACTTTCACAAACCTTTCCCGCTTTTGACCTTCCCTGCAATGTGCTTTGCAAATGAAATGCAAGTTGGCAGCGATTGAAATGGCTAGGTCCGCAGTACGAGTTGAAGGAGTCGAAAGATGCAAGATAGTCGTTTCCTAGTATTGACGGGGCACCTTGATAACTATCCCATATCTGATCTCGTGGGAATACTTCGCCATCAACGAAAGACAGGTCGACTGCTAATCGAGTACCCAAAGGGCCCCGCAGTTTTCTACTTCCAAGAAGGTGATTTGGTTGATGCGCAACTAAACGACCTGAGCGGTTTGCAAGCTATCTGTGTTGCCCTGGCTCAGCCGTCAGCATCCTTCAACTTCAATCCGCTTATCCAGCCTTCACGGACATCAATCGAAAGGTCATTGCAAAGAGTCGTCTCCGAGTTATTAGGCTGTTGGGATGAAAGTCCCCTGCAGATCGAAAGCGTAGCGACAGACAGAACCTTGCCCGACTTAGCGTGCCTACCGGCAAACTCGGATTCGCCTCACAATCTTAAAGCTGGACCACCTGAACCTTTGGCGCTTCCGGCAGCAGTCACGCAGCGCCCGGCCGGTAAGGAGGGCCGACCAATTTTGGTAATGGCTGCGGCAGGTTTAATGTTGTTAGGTCTCTCCAGTGTGATCGCGGTTACCGGAGGCTTCAAGAGGGTACTTGAGTCTAGCCGACCGACGTCCCTGCCGACCGAGAGCAGGAAAGGGTTGGCGACGGAGAGTGTCGGCCAGCTACCCTCTAAATCTGAAATACGGAAGACCTCCAGCGTGCCGGGTGAAGTTTCAAAAGGAAGAGAATTGGCATCCGGTTTCGAGCCATCGCATCGCCAAGTGGACTCAGCCTCACTGAACAAACGAAACGAGACAAGCAGTCCGGGCCCATCTAGCGGGATCTCCTCCCCTACGAACTCTCCTAGTCCCAACGAGGAACACAAAAGATCTCCAGAGGTCATGCCAAGCGTTGAATCTATTAACGTCGTTATGAAAATCGAAAATGGTCGAGTATCGCAAGCCTCAATCGCCAATCATAAAGCAGGAATGGACAGTTATGAGGCGCTCGCCTTACGAATAGCGCGGCAGCGGCGTTACGCGTCGAAGGTAACTGGTGAAGAGACTGTCAGAATTAGGCTCACTCAGCCAAATTAATGAGCTATGACGTAACTTGAAGGTAGGCGAGGAAGTGCCGATGTTGTTTCTTGAGAGCAAAACTCTAAGACATGTAGTAGACGGAAGCGTTCGCATTAAATTGCTGGAAGAATTGCAGCAAAAAGGTCTGACTTCAATAATTCGAACGGCCAGACTTAATAGTTTTAGCCATCTGTTGTTTGATTCTGAGCGAACCAGGGAGATGGAGACCTCTATTTCCGCCTGGACCGAGTCTGAAAATCGGGAGTCTTATGTTCGAGGAGATCTGTTTTCTCTTAGCGATCATATTTTCTTTCTGATTTTCGATGACAACAAAGGAGAAGCACCTCTGATCCGCGCGGGCATCGTGTATGAAACTGGCACTTCTGAGCCCTTTAGGAAACTAGGCTCCTTCTGCCGAGACATTCGCGAATTACTTCTTGCTCAAAGGGAGAGCAGGGAAAGCGAAACCGGAAAAGTGGAGAACTTTCCGGGGTGGGAGCAGGGCAAACCTACTATTCCGGAAGGCTTTAGGCGGTTTGTCGCAGGGCAGGACGCAGATTCACTATATACAAGCTTGCGCAAGGAGACTAGAAGTAAGCGTATTCTAGCTGCGTCAGAACTGGATGATGAAAGGGCCCGTGTATTCTTACGCAGCGCCAGCGATGCTTACCGGGAGGGTTACGCGGCGAAGCTTCTTAGTGGCGACTTAGCAGGGCCTTACGAGTTTTCGATAGAGAAGCTCGAGAATGTGGGACTCGTGGAGCGGGAGGTGCAGATTAGTTGCCGAAAAACCGGACACGCTCTGTTTCGATTACCGAATGCGCATGCGCTCGCGATTGTGACTATTAGCGATGCAACGTGCAGCGAGTGTGGCTCACCTGTTGTCGATGAGAAGGTCGAGGAGGTGATTGCGCCAACCCAACTCGCTTCATCCCTTCTGGAAGATGGCTCGTGGCTCGTCAGTCGGCTCCATTTTATTCTCCGCGAGATGGGCGTCCCGGAAAGTGAGATTGCTGTCGGTCCCTCCGATGGCACCGGCCATGGCCAAATGATGGTCAATCTCTGCGGCGAATCCTTCCTCCTCTTAACGCGCGATGGTGATCTTACTCCCACTTTTGCGCGTTGGGCTATCGACCTGGAGATCGAGACGGAAGCTTCTTCACATCTCGTCGTTGTCGCTACCGGAAGGCTTCATAATGAAGCACGTCTTTTGTTGCACAATCACGCTCGGCGCCGAATTAGTGGCGGCCAGGATTTTGAACTAATTCTGGCAGATGACGTTGCTGCCGCGGGCAGGGAGCTTCAGTATGCTTTGGAGAGAGTTTCGCTAAGGGTGATAGGCGATCAGGTATGCGATCTGGATGGCAGCATGGGCCTAAGCGTCAGTCGCCTGATAATAACGAAATTTAAATTGCTTCGCACCGAAGACGAACTTGATCATCAGCATCTTTGGCCTGAGAGTGGGCAAAACTTTTCATTTGTCAGGGCACCGTTAACATTGGCGGCACACGCATCAGCCAACTCTGGAGAGATATTCGATGTCGGCAATGTGCCGGACGAATCATCGGATAGTGCCCATGCCGAGAATACAGAAACCCCATTAAATTCCGGTACTCATGGCTCATGGGAGTAGCATTCAAAAACAGATTGCATCGGGTTAACTTATTCACTGATAGTAGGTTCGTTTACGATCGCTCCTTCCTCCCCCGATAACTAGTGTGGCTAGTACGCAACAAGGATCGAGTCAAAATTCGGCGAAATACAAAGCAGGGAGATCCCAACCTCAAGAAAAAGATGCTGGCACCATGAAGAATGAATTAGCCAGACCTCAGAAAAATACTTCTTCGAAAGAGCAAAGAGCTGCGCACCAAGATGTTACTGAAGAGGCTCAGCGGTTCATTGAAAAGAGTCAAGATCATAATAATGTGGAAGCCCGCCAAGGCTCCGACGAAGAATCCTGGCGTCAACATATGGATACGCTGCGACGAGCCGCTGCCACCCTTGCGCGTAAGCGAACGAACGTTAAGAGACCTTTTCCCGGCACTAGCGCTGCTGATTCATTCCGCCAAATTGCCGTGTCGTTAGACGATTCGTCTCCGGAGGCCCGTAACACGATCGTTCGGGTTCTTTATGAGCTCCATCCGGATCGCGCTGCCTCTTTCTTTAATCTCGCCTTGCGCGAGAATTCCCTTGAGGAGCGCCGCCTCCTCGGCGCTGCCTTGGCAGGCTCAGGCTTGGTAAACGAGGCGATTCAGGACCTAATGGGCGACAGCTATGAAGACTCTTACCGCGCCTTTTCCTTACTCTTCCTGGTGGCCAAAGCAGGTGAGTTTCAGCCGCTTATGCAGGTGATCGAAAATCATCCAAATATAGAACTGCGTGTGGCAGTCATCAGACTACTGGGTTCGAGCGGAGAACCGGAGGTCGCTCCCGCGTTTCGCCGTTTGGCTATGAGTAGTTCGATGCCGGGCGAAGTACGTTCGGCGGCAATGGATGCGATCAATCAGATTGAGGGCCAAAGCAAGAAAAGGCAACATCAGCCGCGTGAAATCGTCAAATCATAGTCGAAGTAATCGATAATAATTTTTACCCGGGATGCTCGTAAATAGACTTGCTAGTCTATTGGCGGCCTTTTCGTCACTTCCTACAGTCGGATGGCATTCCCAAGGTTCAGGCCGAGAAACAGCGTTCTGGCTCTGGCCGTACTCGGCAGATTGATTTCCAGGATGGGGCTGTGATGCGCCAGCCTATCGACAGCCGCCGCCGTGTCATCGGATGCTAAGCTTTGAAAGGCCGTGCACGACTGAGGATGAAAGGAAGCAGCATGTACGAAGATCAAGACGCGGCGGTATACATTGCCGAGCGAACCGGCGAACCCCTAGAGACCGTCATTGAATTTCTCGAGAAGCACTTTGGCTATAGAGCCTGGAAGTACAACGTACTCGAAACGCATAGTGACGTTCCGGCCGGAAACGGTGAGTCTGGAACGGTCTACCTGGAAGGCGTGGAGATGTCTCTGGATAATCTAACAATGGAACTCGCTTCACTGATGATCCAGTGGCATAACGACCCTCGTTTCAGCGACGCATCGGTTGCTCGAATGATAGCCGAAGAAGTTGGCTATAGCATCAGCGTCGGCATAATTTCTCCCGAAGTCTATCCGCATGTTAGCAAGTGGTCCGCGTGGATAGCGAACCTTCGATCCGCTGGGGCACTCAGCGGAGTCATCTTTAACAGTAGCACCCATTAAGAGCAAAATTTTCGTGCTGCTCTCAAATTTAACCTCGCAACGGCCACCGATAGTTCTGTGAAAGCGAATTTTGTAAGTTGGTGAATGGTCCCCAGATTAAAAATAGTTATGCCGGCGCTATTAATAATAAGGAAAAGTCATTTCGTTCACGGACAGATACTTGTGGGAAGATTCAGCAAAGTCGCATAATAATTCTAGAACGACGGAAAAAACTCAAAGACCCCCTTAAATACATCACCTATGAACTATATCCCACGTTTGACATCTACAATTGTCAAGAGTGAATTGGGGTCAAACCGAGACCAGCTCACTCCCTTCTCAGCTCTTCTGGAATCCTCCAGACCACCTGAAACCCACAGCTCAACATCATAGAACCTGATACGTCTCGACAGACTTTTGCGGTTAGTCTGAATAATGCCTCGGATGCATCTCTGGGCATGCAGTCAGCCACGAGTGTAATAGTCGTGGACGATGAAAACACGACCGGACCCAACCCCTTCATCAGGCCGATTTTTGCGTGCGGCAGGGCGCTATGTACGCAAGCGCACAAATAAGTAGCAAGAGAAAAGCACATTGCCTTAACGGAGCAGGGGTCTGAGCTTACATATGGAATATCTCCTGCTTTAGCCTTCTTAGTGATAAGTATTCCACAACTCTGCAGAGGAGCCGCAATGTCAGAGCTATCTACTCAGAAGGTCGATGTCCGAAAGTTGGCGCGCGCCTACGTAGCCTTCGCTTTGGCCCAGGACGAGGCAAAGCGTTACGTGGCGAAGAACCCCGTGCAAGCAGGTTTTCTCCCGCTGCTCACAAGCCTTAGTGTTACGGCAAAGTTACTCGAAGAAGTATTGCAGAAGGCCCTTCCAAAAAAACCATCGCCGTCGCCATCGCTGACGTGTTCAAATATGCTGATGTAAAAGAGCGAAGGTGGAAGCACAAGGGCACGCACTGGAAAGCGGTTTGCAGTTGGGCGATGCCGTTTGCCGGAGCGGGGAGCGTTACTGCTGGCGACCGTCATCTGCCGGCCAACGTTATGACCAATCAGGAACTCGAACAAATTGAATACCGCGCACGTCATGGTGTGCCATCGAGCCGAACTCATACTGACAATGGCCGCTTACGTCCGCAACCTCTTACAGGCAAAATTAAACGCTGAAGCCGTTGCTTCAGACACACTAAAAAAGGGCGGGCGGAAGTCCCCCTTATCACGCCGCCACTTTTGGGTCTATTGAAATCAGTTCTACGCCAACCCTTAACACTTCGTTAGGCTAAATGACGATAGTCCTCAGATTGACCTCTCATCTTGACCTTATTCAGAGGCCTCAGCGTATCTAAAGAGCCGTCCGAGTTCATTTCATTCGAAATTCTCAGCAAATTAGCCTTCCTAGCATTTCTGCCCAGGTGGCATAAGGGGTGTTAAGGCAATGGGCGGCGCCCACTTTTTAAACGCGTCCAAAGGAGAAAGATATGCGAATAATCTGCGATCACTGCAGCCGGCCAATATCTGGAGCCGTCAGGAAAGTTGGCGGAAATTTCAACTTCCATCCTCACTGCCTCGCTGAACTCGGTAAAAAAGCAAGGCGGGAATCAAGAGCGTCGCATGAGGACCCGTATTCTCCCCTTCACGCTGACAACCTATTAGCAACTCGTATTTTTTAGAGTAAACAACGGAAAGGCGGGTATGATTTTTGCATTTGAGCAGCCGTGCCTTGATGTCGGATCGGAAATCAAACATCGCGATAGTTTGGCGGCTCATTGTGGCGGTCATCTAAGGCACGAATCTTATAGACCAACCAAGTGGCAAAGGATACCGAAGAATCCAAGGAGACCTTAGAAAACCCACATGTCTAGGGATTCAATTTCTTGTAGGCTCAGCCGCACCTAAGAGCCTTACTCACGAAATCCGGAGCTATCCTGAAACGTTAACGACACTGTGGATCGTAAGCACTACGATTAGGACAGGGAAGGTCTTTGTTTTGAGTTAAGAGTGCGTCGGCGAGTTTCGCGGCTAGCGCAGCATCCAGAGAAATTAGAGTTTTTTGCTGGCTCTGTGCCGATGAACGATCGCCGAGGCTAATGTAGGCGATCGCAAGTCCGTAATAGGCCTCTGCGAATCTTGGATTTAGCGTCACTACTTTGTTCAGTTCCTTAATCGCCTCCCGGTAACGCGCCAACTTATGGTAAGCGATTCCGAGACTATAATAAATCTTCTCTAAAGGAAGGAAACTCTGGGCTTTTGCTTCGTCATTATCTATCACCTGTGCCCGCGTAAGGTACAAAGCTTGCTTGAATGCCTCAAGTGCATCCTTGTGCTTACCAAGTTCAGAATATATGTGCCCGAGGTGGTAATACGCTTCGGCATCAAAGATCTCTGGCTTGATCCGGATTGCCATTTTTAGACCGATAACCGCTTCCTTGTATTTACGCAAAGCGGAATATGCTAAACCCAGTTTCAGGTAGACGATCGCATCATTGGGATTGAGTCGAATACTTTGGGTGAGAGCCTCGACCGCTTGCTCGGGAGCGCCCGCTGCCAGATACCTTAGACCTTCTTGGTAGAGAGAAGTAGAGGATCCTGAGGCATCGGAAGTTTTATTAGAGGGAGAGGGGGCAGGTCGCGTGGAGGCGATTAAAGTCGACGAAGTTTCATCTCGTTCGACATTCTTAATCTCCTTCTTGACCGATGATTCAGTTGAAGATACTCCTGCAGAAGTCTTTGCTGTTGGTTTCGGCAGGTTGAGGGCCGCATTCTTGTGCTCCTCTGCGGCGCCGTGCTTGACGTCGTTCTCGTTCCGAGCGGATGCGGTATTGCCAAGGGCGGGCGTTATGGCAGCAACACCCGTAACGGCCAACCCGTCGCTTGCCCGATTGCTTTGGCGGTCGGCCTCTGCCCCGGCTGACGACTCTTTAACAGCCCCTTTCTTGGCTTGGTTGTCACCGACCTGTGTGCCGACTGGAACTTTAGCCGATCCAATTGATTCCGCTGCATCGAAAACCCCTTTTGGAACTTTGATGGGGGTAGAAGTCTTTGCTGGGGTTTTAGTCGTAGGACTAGCATCGGCCCTCAAGCCAGATGCCAACTTGTCAATCTCCTGTCCGTAGTAGTAAGCGATTGTGCGATAAGAAACTTCAGTGGGTTCGTAGCTAACGGTACCGTTCTCGTAGAGGGCAATCGACGTAGTCATCTTGTTCCAGTTTCCCAGAGAGTCAAACTCATACTTGTAAGTCTCCTTACTGAGGACAGAACCAGCGACGTCGCGTACCACCATTTCGATAATGTTTCCCTTCTCGTCATAACGGTACTGCTCTTTCCCGGTAAGCGAGTCCCCCGTTACAGGGTAGGCCACGATATCGATCTTTCGCCCCTGCAGATCGTAAGTTGCCACCCCACGAAGCTCGCGTCGTCCTTCGACCAACCTGCCATCCTTCACGACAATCTGAGCCGTTTCCAGTCGCACGCGGCGCACAGGACCATTTAATCCATCCTGCACTCTGTTGCCCCTCTCTGCTGCAGCCGAAGGCGTGCTGGTGGCTTTGTCTTGCGCTTCGATTGATAAACTTACCCCTAGAACGAATAAGCAAAGAAAAAGAGTGATTGTTACAGTTTTACTCATTGAAAATCTCCTTTGATGCCCATTAAGCCAAACCAAGGGACAGGCAACAAAGACCAAAGATGCGTGAAAGGGTTTTGCGACGCGAATACATCCTTCACTTCCTTCTTGAAACAGGCGCCTGAATCGCCCACATGAAACCGAAGGATTAAGAATAGGAGAGCCAAGCGCTAGGCAAGTGCAGGTCTGGGGGACCAGTCGAGTGTTGTCTGAACGGAATCCTATGTCAAATCCTTGGACTGGTCAATTATGTTCCAGTGTAACCCTCCCCAAAAACAAGGCCATTTCTTGCCTGTTCGTCCGCCAGCTTCGATACTTTTTGAGAGGCTTTCGGTATTGACTCTTCACGTGTCTAGGCATCAGCAGCTCCTGGCTGTGATTACAACCTCTTTCGCCACGTTGGGATTGAACCAGCGGCACCCATGTGTGGCTGAAAGCGCGGCAATAACTGGCAACTCATTCAAAACCACGTCAGCAATATCGGGACCGCCGCCTGCTACGCCGTAAGGGAAGCCAAGACCGCAGCCCAGAGAAAACGAGAGGCCAGCTTTAGGGCTGGGCTCTCAAGGTTGGGCGGAAGCGTTCAGCTTCACATGGGTTACTGTCCTCACCCCAGCAAGCGATACCCGACTGCGACGGATCTTACTCTTCTAAAAACCGATGTCAATGACAGATTAGTTGCATGTTATTTGACCATGAGGATTGCATGGTTTCACTTACCCTCTGAAATCAGTACTGCATTAGTCGTTTCGCAATTGTGGAAACGACGGCCAAAGGTGGTGTTTCTTGCAGCCGCACTGTATCAGACGCCACCCGAGGCCACCGTTTCCACCATCCGAAAAGGGCGGCGGTGTGTGCTTGGGAGAGATTCGCATTGCCGCCCTTACATTTAGCAAAAACGGCGCGTCTACTAATTCTAGAGTCCTGTAAGGGCTCAAGGGGGAGTCTCTATGACCATTCGAGAACTGGAACAAATTGAAGACCGCGCACGGCGTGGGTTGCCTGTTGATCCCGACCTCATACTAACCACCACCGCATACTTACGTAACGTCTTACAGGCGAAAATAAATGCCGAAGCAGTGGCCACCGTGGCACTCAAGAAGGCCGACCTGAATTCCCGGTACTACACGGCTGCAATGCGTCGCACGTCTTAAATGGGCATCGGCCTGTGAGTCGCCGACTTTCAGCAGAGATTGTATTAAGGTCGTTCAGCAGTGTTGATGGCGAGGAGATGCAGCGTTAAGAAATTGCCCCAACATGTAGTTCAATGTGTGAAGTCGATGGGTTTGGGAAGGAACGCGTAAAACCCGACCCCAATAGCTTGGAGGCGATGACTGGGCGTATCGTGTGCGGTACAAGCAACGACCGGCACGTCGCGTACTTCTGGAACTTCACGAAGCAGTCGGACGGCGTTGAACCCATCCATAACGGGCATCGACAGCCATAAAGGCTTATATCGTCAAAAAAACCAGCCTCCCACGGGTTCCTGGAAGTTAAGTGTAATTGGGAGTTGTCAAGTACATGCCCGGTGTGAATATGAAACAGTTTGACAGCAATCCCCATCGACTCTCGATTGTACCCCCAACCAGCGGGCGCGCTGTGCCGCACTTTGAGGTCCGTGCTTCAGAGGTCAATAAGTTATTTCACGGCTGGTGGGACGCACTCTACGAGGACGATCTGTCATCGATGACTGAGAAGACCGAGGCTGCAATTGCGTTATGGCACCAGAGGCCCATAAGGTCCATCGATGCTATTCGAGTAGATCGCGCGACGGTGCGAGAGGGCAAAACCCATCGTTATTGGCCGCGAGAAGTTGTGGAAAAATTTCTTGCCGCCGAAGTAATCCGCGGCAATATACTCTAGCTCCACTCGATTCGAGCCACTCGACGACTTCCAAATCCTCAGTAGAAAATCACAATTATTGACCCTCCAGAAACTTTTGATAGTCTCTAGGTGGGTAGCTCATTTAAGGTTGTAAGTCTGATGACCGAATCCTGAGGGCCAGGATTTCAGCTTCTTTTCTTGGTCTTTGGCCCTGGCTTTTCCTTCCCAAATCCTTCCACTTCTCGACGGTATAGCAATACTCGTCCGAATCCTTCCACAGCCCTTAGTCGTTCGCGCTTTATTAACGCGTGAATCGCTCGTGATACGCCGCGCAACTCTGCGGCTTCCCTGACAGTTACAAATTGCTCTTATCAAGCTCTCCAGCTTCTTGGGTCTGCTTTCGGACACGCGACCAATTATATTGACAGCTATCAAGCTAACTCATTAAACAAGCAACTGCGGCAAAATCAGAAAACGGAGGTTTGAAATGGCAGGACAGATAATCAAACGTGGAGACAAAACTTGGTGTGTCAGCGTGTTCACTGGCCGCGATGGCAACGGCCATCGTCGGTATATGAACAAGACGATCAGGGGCAATAGGAAAGATGCGGAGACCTACCTCTCCACAACGCTAACCAACATTAGCGGTGGAACCTTCGTCGAACCGGTCAAACTCACGATAGAAGAGTACTTCGACAAATGGCTCGCTACTGCAGCGAAGGCACGCCTGCGAGAACGCACACATGATGATTACTCTGAGAAGCTCAATAGATATGTTCGCAACGTCATCTGCAAACTGAAGCTGTCCGACTTGCGGCCTCTCGATGCAGTTGATATACACAGCAATGGCCGAGCGTGGTCTTTCTCCGCGCACGATACGCTACACTCACCATTCTCAGCTCAGCGTTGAAGCAAGCTGTTCGTTGGAACATGTTGGTTCGCAACCCGTGCGTGGGCGTCGAACTTCCTCGAATGAAGCACAAGGAAATGCAGGCGCTTTCACCTGAGGAGGCGGGACGGTTCCTCACAAGGCGATGGAAGATGAGTATGGCTTAGTGTTCGCATTCGCTTTGGCCACTGGAATGCGTCCTGAAGAATATCCAGCGCTCAGGTGGTCCGATATTGATTTGGAAACTAGAACTTCGGTCGTCACCAAGACTTTGGTCTGGCGCAAAGGCGGTGGTTGGTTCTTTGGCGAGCCTAAGACGTCACGTGGCCGTCGGAACGGTTCCGTTTCCTCAGTCGATAGCGACAGCATTGAAGACTCACAGGTCAAAGCAAGCCGAAACCAAACTCCGACTAGGTACGTCTTATGTTGCCGACAACCTTGTGTTTTGCACGGGCGAAGGCAAGCCGTTGAATCTCCGAAACCTCACTCAACGACACTTCAAACCGATCCTGAAAAGTGCGGGGTTATCTGAAACCCTTCCGGCTATATGATCTGCGTCACACGTGCGCCTCATTGCTCCTCGGAACGAGCATCCGAAAGTTGTGAGCGAACGCCTTGGCCACGCAAGCATTACTCTCACACTGGACACATATTCACATGTCCTTCCCTTAATGCAACAGGGAGCGTCTGACAAACTAGAACGCATTCTCTACGGGTGAAATCAAGTCTTTCAACCCTTGGCACACTATAGGCACACAAAACGACAAAGGCGCCCACAGAGGACGCCCTAAGTCGTTGATGTTATTGGTGGAGCCGAGGGGGATCGAACCCCTGACCTCATGACTGCCAGTCATGCGCTCTCCCAGCTGAGCTACGGCCCCGTATAACCTTGAAAAATGTGGGCAGTTAAGAGTATCGCGGCGTTCAAACGAGCGTCAAGCAGCGTCGGTTTCGTTGCGAATGTCCGATAAACTTAAGGAACCTCTGATCAAGTGGGCAGTATAAGGTCGGATTAGTGTTTCGACGCGTAGCGTCGGTATGAATTTAGCCCGGCCTTTCAAGGCCGGGAACGGTCACGGAATTAATCGCGTCGCGTAGCGACGCTTGAATCCATTCCCGATTCAGTCGTCGCTACGCGACGAGGGCAGCAAGAAATTGATCGCCGACGTTGAAACGCCGGGCTAAACTCCCACGGAGGCTACGCGTCGAGGACACTTGATCAGAGCTTCCTTAAGTTTGTCGCAGCGTACAACAAGCTGGTGAAGCTTATCGGACATCAAAGCCCGCTATCGGAATCTTTTGCGACGCGCTGCATAGAAGGCCATGGCGGCACCGATGAGGAGAAGCGCGATTCCCTCGATTGTGCGATAGGTGTCCGGGAGTTCGCTCACGCCCCGGTCGGAAATTACGACGGCGGCCGCAGGTTCAAGAAAATACGCGCGATAGGCAATCACGCCGCCGACAGCGGCGAGAACGATTCCCAGAACGATGGCGATTGCTCTAAGCATAGTGTAGGACAGGACATTTCCTGCCTGCTTCGTTTCGATTAGGAAGACCCTTACCTAAAAAAAAACAGACAAGAAAGTCTGTCCTACTTTCCCTTCCAGACCGGTTTCCGTTTCTCCAAGAATGCGCTGACGCCTTCGTCTTTATCTTCAGTTGAAAAACATAGGGCAAACAAATCGACTTCGCGGCGCAGGCCGTCGTCGAGATTCGAACGCGATGCGAGCTTCACTGCTTCTTTAGCGAGACTTAATGCCATTGGGCTTTTTGCCGCGATGCGATTCGCAATCTCCATGGTTTTTGCCTGCAGTTGATCAGCCGGAAAGACGTGATTGACCAGGCCGATTTCGTAGGCGGTTTTGGCGTCGATGATCTCGCCGGACAAGATCAACTCCATCGCCCTACCCTCGCCAACCAGGCGCGTAAGTCTTTGCGTGCCGCCGCCGCCCGGAATAATTCCGAGATTAATCTCCGGTTGACCAAACGACGCGGTCTCACTGGCGATGCGGATGTCGCAAGCCAGCGCCAGCTCACAGCCGCCGCCCAAACAATAGCCGTTGATCATGGCAATCACCGGTTTCGGAAACGTATCAATTGCTGTGAACAACGAACGCGCGGTCATAACGTCGCGCTGCATCATCGCCGTGCGCCCGGCAAATTCGCCAATGTCTGCACCCGCAATAAACGCTTTGTCGCCGGCGCCGGTGAAAATTACGACGCCAACAGATTCGTCATTTCGCAAATCTTCAAGCAGCGCCGCGCCTTCTTCCCGCGTCTTGATGTTGAGCGCGTTCCGCTTGTCTGGACGATTGATCGTGATGATTGCCACGCGTTCGCGGCGTTCGACGAGCAGCGTTTCATAGCCTCCGGGCTTTGCTTGCGACATTAAATTGATCTCCGAATGTAGCTTGGATTTGCAAACAGATCGTACGGCTTGCGACGTAATCCGTCAACGCGACTCAAAGCGCAGAGAGTATTGTGTAGTTACGACTGAAGCCACTTCCTTGGCTTGGGCTTTGCTGCCGGACGGGCGACGAAGCGGTCGTTTAGAGTACAGGCTTTAGCTTGATGCTTCCGCGACGCTTCAACCTAAAGGTTGGACTCTGAACTGTTTGAGTAAACCACCCGGAGGCGAAGGCTTTTTTGTTTATTCCGAAGGAGTGGGAGTTTCTGAATCCGGTTCGGGAGGCTGTTCATCGGCGACCCAGGAAACGAACAGTCGCAGCCAGTTTTCCATCGACTCTGCTATTTGCACACCGACGCGCGCGGTACCGTAGATAGCCGGTGCAATGCGAATAACAACAGCCGTCACTTCAATCGGCGCTCCGTCAGGCCGGTGCGCGCGCAGGTACAACCGTTCACCGCGGCTGACTTTCTGGTTGAGATGAAACAAAGCCCCGGAAGTTGAAATGTCGTCGGTCTCAGTCGGCTCGCTCCAGGCGGAGCCATCCTCGGCGCGACCAGACACTACGATCGGCAGCCGCAGCGCCATGCGCAAAGCAAAGCGTCGCTCTTCGTTGTTGTAAGGCGTGCTCATAGTCGGTAACACAGTTTGCTTACGCTCTAGGAAGAATACGCGGTGCGCCGATCTTCGGCCGGCGTCGTCCAATCATAAAACCCTGTGCCTGTCTTCTTCCCCAGTTTGCCTTCTTGCACCATGCGGCGCAAAAGCTCCGGCGGTCGAAACGTTTCTGAACCAAGCTCGCGGTAAAGATACTCGGCAATATTCAAGCGAATGTCCAGACCAACATGGTCTGTGAGTTTCAGTGGTCCCATGGGATGGTTGTAACCAAGCTCCATGGCAGTATCGATATCTTTTGCGCTCGCCACGCCCTGTTCAACCATGCGCATTGCCTCGAGTCCGAGCGCCACTCCCAAACGACTGGAAGCAAAACCAGGCACATCCTGAACAATGATGGGCTCTTTCCGCAACCGCTGCGCCACTTGTCGAACAGCTTCAACTGTATCATCACTAGTGGCTTTACCGACCACTATTTCAATCAGACGCATGATGTGGACCGGGTTAAAAAAATGCATGCCCACCACATTACCTGGTTGGTCCGAAGCTTTTGCCAGCTCAGTTATCGATAATGACGAGGTGTTGGTAGCGAAAATAAAGGGCTGGCTTGCTAACTTCTCCACCTCGCGCAGCAACTGCTGTTTGAGTTCAAGCTTTTCCGGTGCTGCTTCAATTACCAGATCCGCTTTGGCGATTTCGGCGAGATCGGTAGTGCCGTGAATGTGTTGCAGGGTCGAATCGCGATCGGCTTCCGTGAGTTTGGCGAGTTGAATTCCTTTGACAAGGTTGCGCTCGATCGCTTGAATTCCACGTGCCAACGAATCGCGATCGACGTCGCGCAGCACCGCCTGATACCCAGCGGCAGCGGCTACCTGCGCAATGCCATGGCCCATGGTCCCGGCGCCTATGACGCCGATGGTCTTAATTGTTTGCGGGGCGATGCCAGATTTCAATCGTTTGCTCCGGGCGGTGCAATTTGCGTGCGCCGCTGCGGCTCGCGTTCGACTACTCCAATAGGGCTAGTTATACTATACGCCTAACCGAAAAGGCTATACTTTGGGGCATTTAGTCCGGATTTTTCACTTCACAAAAACAGTTGACGAGGCATAGATGGCCATACAAACACTCGACAAAGAAGTGGTAATTATTGGTTCCGGCCCAGCCGGGTTAACGGCAGCCATTTACTCGGCGCGCGCTAACCTTAAGCCATTGTTGATTGACGCTCCCGTGGACGCGTTAAAACAAACTGCACCCGGCGGCCAACTAATGATCACCACCGACGTGGAAAACTATCCGGGATTTGCCGAGGGCATTCAGGGTCCAGACTTGATGGTTGAGTTTCGCAAACAAGCGGAACGATTCGGCGCAGGGTTTCTGGAAGAGTGGATTACGGAGGTCGATCTAAGCGAGCGGCCATTCATTTTGCGAACCGAGAACTACACGATTAACGCGCAGACGTTGATTATTGCTACCGGCGCTTCCGCTAAATGGTTGGGAATTCCCGGTGAGGCAAAAGTGCCGGATGGGTTCGGCGGCAACGGTGTCTCGGCTTGCGCAACCTGCGATGGTCCGTTGCCGGCATTTCGCAATCAGACGCTGGTGGTGGTGGGCGGCGGCGACACGGCTATGGAAGAAGCGACGTTTCTGACGCGCTATGCCGGAAAAGTCTATGTGGTCCATCGCCGCGACAAGTTGCGCGCGTCCAAGATCATGCAGGACAAAGCCTTTCATAATGAGAAGATCGAGTTTATCTGGGACACGGCTGTAGAGGAGATTGTGGGCCAGGATGATATCGGCGTGACCGGCGTGCGCTTGCGTAACCTAAAAACCAAAGAGGACCGAATCCTTCCCTGCGCCGGTGTTTTCGTGGCCATTGGGCATAGGCCTAACACGGATCTCTTCCGCGACCAGTTGGACATGGACGAAGTGGGTTACTTAAAGACGTCTGGGCACTCGATGGCCACCAACATTCCGGGAGTGTTTGCCTGCGGCGACGTGCAGGATTCGATTTATCGCCAGGCAGTAACGGCGGCGGGGACTGGTTGCATGGCAGCGCTGGATGCGGAAAAGTTTTTGGACCACCTGCCGGTGGCTATGCCGAGTGGCGAAGAAGTAACAATTGAAGGCGAACACATCACGCCAGACCATCGCGCGATCATCGAGCCTGACGGTTCCATGATTCCAAACCAGCCGGACAAAGTGTTGGTGAAAGAAAAATAAGTAAGGGAAGGAAATGTTATGTCTGTAAGGACCAGTGAAATTCTCGAGCAAATTCTGGCTTTGCCGCCGTCCGACCGAGCGGAACTTGCCGACAGCATCCTCGCCAGCCTCGAGCCATCTGACCCCTCCTTAATGAAACTGTGGGCTGCTGAGGTGGAGGATCGCGTAGCCGCCTTCAAGCGAGGTGAATTGGAAGCCATCGATGCTGAGAAAGTCTTTGATGAAATTGATCGCGAAAGAGCCCAATGACGGTCCGGTTTCTTGCGCCTGCCCGAAGTGAGCTTAAAGAGGCGGTAGACTATTACAACAAAAGCGAACAGCAATTAGGCTTGAGATTTTCACATGCTGTAAAAAGAGCTGCGCGAAGTATGTTCAATATCCGTTAGCGTGGCCGTCCATTTCTGAGGTTACACGTCATTGCCAAGTAAGAGGTTTTCCATACAGTTTGATTTATTATTTGGAATCAAATGAGGTGGTGATCGTCGCCGTCATGCATACCAAACGAGAACCTCAACAATGGCGGGAGCGGCTGAAATCTTGAGACGAAGACTAAAGCAGCACAATCGAATCGTCTTTTGGGCGGCGCGGGCGCGGTGCAGGGCGTGATAGAGGTTGTTCCACTTCAAATCGATCGGTTTGAGTCATTTCAAAGTTATTCGGGCAGGCTTCACAATAAAATCCCAACTGCTGCTTCCGCTCTTCACAGTCGTTGCAATCCAACGCCTGGCCCACTTGTCTCAGCGCATCAACTAACGGCAACAAAACCTGGCCTCGTTCAGTCAGCCGGTATTCGATGTGTGGTGGATTGCCGCCAAAATCGATGCGCTCAACCAGCTTGTCCTTTTCCATGTCCCGAAGACGCGCGACGAGTGTGCGGCTGCTAATCGGGAAAAGCCCGGTATGAAGTTCCATAGTGCGCTTTGGACCGGTGGCCAAATCTCTCGCCACCAGCAACGTCCACTTGTCGCCGATCATTTGCAGCGCGCCGGCGATTGGGCAACCATCAATTTTGCGTCGTCGCATGTTATTGCTTCACTCAAGCAGTTCAGAGTCCAACCTTTAGGTTGAATTGTCGCGGAGGCATCAAGCTAAAGCTTGTACTCTGAACTACTACTTCGTCGCGCTGGTTAAACTCCGAGTCAAGCGTAAACTACTACTTCACCACCGTGATCTCGCGAGTCGTCGTGTTGTACCCGCCGTTGTCGACCGGCTTACCATCCTTATCGATCAGCTCCAGGCGCACTGAGTGTTTGCCGTTGATCCACCCCGATAACCAAATCGGTTCCCACTTGTCGATGTATTTGGCGTCGTCGTCATCAACAATGTAACGAACGCGATACTCGCCGCCGTCACCCTTCAGTTTGGCCCCGGTCAACCAGAAATCAATCATGATGGGATCGGCTTCTTCACCCTTGTACTCCCCTTTTGGGCGGCTGTAAGTCAAAAGCGGCTTTGCTGGATCAACCTCGCCGGCGTTGCTCGAGGCTACGTCCTTACCTTCGCGCGTTGGTGTTGGTGCGCCCGAGGAATTGTTATTTGCCATTGTCTGGCCCGTGTTCGTTGTCGTCGGCTTGGCGGCATCGCCGCCCCCTTTCACCGTGAACTCAACCATCTGAAAAGCGCCATCATTTTTATAGCTCTCGTGCCACGGTCTCGATGGAAACACGCGCAACGTGTGTTTGCCCGCGATGACATTGCGTAGCTCGAACGGCTCATTCATTTGGTAATACGCTTCATACGGTTGATTATCGAGGATGACGTGAATGTGATTGCCTTTGCCGGTGCTGGGATCTTTGTGCGGCATGTAGCCTTTAAGGTCGCCGCTGAGATCGACTTTGACGTTAACCGTTGAACTGTTAATTACGGCTCCTTGTGCGGGGAAGACAATTCTTATTCTAGGCTGAGCTTGATCCTGTTCGGCGCGACCCTTCATCAGATCAGCGATCTGCTGCGGACGCGGCACGAGGGTAAGCGTTTGCGTCGGCGGCGGGGTTACGGTGGTGGTGGCGGTAGTGCTTTTGTTGTCCGGATTGTCGGTCGCACACGATGCCAGGAATAAGGCGAATGCCAGCAAAGCCAGGGACTTTGAAAAAACGTTTCGATACCGGTTCATGATTTCCTCCAGCGAACCACAAAGATAAACGAAATTATTTCGGGTAAGTGTACTCCGTGAGTGATCGTAAGCCAATGAGGCTACGAAAACTGTACGGACGGGCCCAAAGCCCGCCCGCTAAATACTCCGTTGCGCGATCCAGTGGCTTGCTAAGCTCCTGCGCTGTGCACGCCGGTCTTCTTCTGCAGGCGCTGCTCAGTAGTGGACCAGTCGATGTTTGAGAAGAACGCCTCGATGTATTTCGGACGCTCAGCCGGTTTGTAGTCGAGCAGGTACGCATGCTCCCAAACATCCATTACCAGGATGGGATTAAAGCCGGCGATGTTCCCGGTTTCATGGAGCGTTATCCAGTGATTAGAGAGCCGGCCGTTCGCCGGGTTCTGATTACAGATGGCCCAACCGACGCCGCGCATCTTGCCGATGCCGACAAAGTCAGCCTTCCAAATTTTATAAGACCCGAACGTCGCTACCGCGGCTTTTGCAAATTGTGAAGTCCCCGCCGGATCGCCAGTGCCGCCGCCCTTCGTTAGATTATCGAAGTAATATTGGTGCAGCACCATGCCGTTGTACTCAAAGCCAAGCCGGCGCGTTAGTTCAGAGTAGGCGGGCATTTCTTCCTGGTCCACATTTCCATCGCTAATGAACTCGGAAATCTTTTCCGTCAGTTTATTTGTTTCTTTGACATAGCCTTCATAGAGTTTGAAATGCATTTCCAATGTTTCGTCGGAGATGCCTTTTAGACCACTCAAATCAAATTGCCTTGCCTTATAAGAACCAGTTGAACTCATGACTATCCTCCAGTTGCTTTTACTCGCCGCGACATGCGGAAAGTTACCACCAAATAAACTTTGCAGAGCTTAGACTATTGCTCGCGGATGTGCCGAATGCGTGGAGATGCTGAGGATTTAGTGTAACGGGAAAAGCAGAAGGCAGTAGGCACAAAGCAAAAGGCAGCAAACAGGACACTGCTTACTGTCTTCTGCCTTCTGCCTTCTGCCTTCCTACGTACCGAAAATCACCCAATCGCCGTGTGACGTGCCCATGAACAACAGCATTGGCAACGAAAGCCAGGCGTTGGTTCGGGAAGCAATGAATGCCTGTCGCGGTAACTCCGGCGCCGCGGCGGGTCCCGTCCCGGCGGTGGCAGCGAGTATCCGTTTGTTATTGGGCCAGATGATGCCCCAAACATTTAGCATCATCAGAATACCGTAAGCGCCGCCAATACCAATTGAGTAGGTCTTGTTACTGGCAAAGCTTTGGCCGGCAACAGTCAACTCTGCGGTGAAAAACTTGACCAGACCCCAGGTAACAATCGCGACCAAAATGAACATCACGATTGCAAAGACACGGCCATCCTTAATTAATGCCGGGACTTTCTTGATGATCAAAAATTCAACGATGAACAAAACCACCGGATAGCTCAGCCACGCGAGCAGTATCCACCAAACATTCAGGTTGCCGCCGCCGATGGTGTTCGCATTTCTTACGTCCGGAGACAAAATGTACATAGCGAAATACATCAAACCGGCGAGGACCGTCACCACCGCGCTCCAACGGAAAAACCAAAGCGCCCGACCCAACAGATCAGGATTCACCTTTTTCTTAGTGTCCGCATCGATTCCTTTCTGAAAAGGAACGTTGATCAGATTGAAAAAATAGAGCAGACCAATCCAGGTGATGCCGCCAACAAAGTGGAGCCAGCGCAGGATGATGCGCATTAAAGCGGCGGAGTCCGGTTGATGAAAGACATCCTGAAACATAGCCAGACTGATGGGGAGATGAACAGTTGACTCGATGAACATATGACCTCCGGAAGTAGGATAGGCATTCCTGCCTGTCCAGGTTTGTCTCTTGATGATAGACAGACAAGAGTGTCTGTCCTACCTTGTTCAGATTACGCGCGCAGATTACACCCAGACGCGTGCTGACGCAATATTCTAAAGGGGAAACCTCAAGCAGTTTAGAGTAACCTTCAGGTTGCCGCCGCGCAAAGAAGCAAGCTAAAGCTCGTACTCTGAACTGCTGGTCCTTAGTCTAACGGCCGCGGACCCGCATCCATTCCCCGCACGCTCGCCTGATTTATCACCTTAACTTTCAGGTCATCCTTAACGCGAATCTGACAGGATAGTCGTATGTGATCGGCAAGCTCAGCTTCCATTGCCAGCCGGTTTCGCTCGAGGTCGCCCATCTCGCCGGGATCCCCATCCAGTACTTCGACGCGGCAGGTTGTGCATCGTGCGTTACCGCCACACCGGTGCAGGATATCTATACCGGCGTCCTCGATCGCGAGCACCAGTTTTTTTCCCTCGGGCGCTTCTATGACCTGTCTTCCGGTCGCAGTTTCGGCTTCAATCTTCGGCATTAGTGCAACTCCCAGATTTGATTTGATTGCGTGATGAATGTGGCATAACAAGGAGACATGAGCAAGTGGCATATGTCCGACATGCTTCAGCCTGTGCCGCCTATTCATGCCCGTTATGACCAAACTAAAGAATGCTCTGAGCAAGTGTCTTCGACGCCTAGCGTCGGTATGAATTTAGCCCGGCCTTTTTAAAGCCGGGAAAGTGCACCCAGCGAGGAACTCGCGTCGCGTAGCGACGCCTGACACCAGAGCCAGTTCAATCGTCGCTACGCGACGAGAGTCACAACAACCTGATCCCGGCGTTGAAACGCCGGGCTAAACTCATACGGACGCTACGCGTCTAAGATACTTGATCAGATCTTCCTCAAGTCTATGCCACTGTAGCGCGCTTTGCTTTATCGGCATCCTTAGTTATCTTAAGCACCTCTTCCAATTTTCCCCATTTTTAGTTCCAGAGGAGTAAGGAAATGAAATCAGTCTGCGCACTCATACTCGCTTTGTTTGTCGTTGGTTCAGCCCAGGCCCAAAGTCTAAAGCCGCCTAAAGAAACCGCGATGGATCGCTTCCTGCGCTATGTAAAGATCGATACGCAATCAGCGGAAGATCAGACCACTGTTCCCAGTACCAGGAAACAACTCGTTCTCGCTAATTTGCTCGCGAAAGAGTTGAAGGAGATTGGCGCGCAGAATGTACGCGTCAGTGAGTTCGGAATTGTCTATGCAACTGTGCCGGGCAACCTGGCCGACAACTTGAAAGTTCCGGTCATTGGCTTCATCGCCCACATGGACACTTCACCGGCCGTCTCCGGCGAAAACGTAAACGTAGTTATTCATAAAAACTACCAGGGCGGCGACATCGTGCTGCCGAAGGATCCGACGCAGGTGATAACGGTCGCGAACACGCCTGTACTCAAAGAGCTGATCGGCGACGATATCATTACTGCTGATGGGACAACCTTGCTTGGTTCGGACGACAAAGCCGGCATTGCCGAAATAATGACGATGGCCGACACCCTGATGCAGAATCCGCAGATCAAACACGGGACGATCGCGATCGCTTTCACTCCCGACGAAGAAGTCG
>JBPCLZ010000221.1:0-16294 GCA_051002775.1 Pyrinomonadaceae bacterium
GCCAGTTCCGCCGTCGCTCTGGGTCGCGTCCTTTGATCTGAAAGAAGGGGAAAATTGGCGAAACGCTTTCTACTTCGACCTGCCGAGATAGCAGCCTAAAATTTGACTACCGGGTCCAGACCGGAGCAAACTTGCTCCGGCCTTTTTATGGGCGCAGGGCACAATGTCGTGATCAGTCTCAAGATTCAAGGCCCAGCCGTCGAGACTCAATAATCTAAGACGCCGAAAGATGCCGTCCCTAAAGAGCGGTTACGAGAATTATTGTAGACACCACGCCTCTGACCGCCTGAGCATTGCTTCCCGGCCAGCTCCTGTCTTGATTTTCAACCAGGCACGAGTTCTGCCGCTCACGTAAAGGCTATCAGACCTCTTAGCAACCATGCCTTCGAGTCGTCTTTTCTCGAGCTCAGCAAAAAGCCTTTCGCCCTCACCTACTATATGATCCGTGTAACGAACTCTCGCTGTGTTCTGTTTCGGTAGGATCTTTTTTAAGGTTGCCTTTCGGGAAACAAGAGGGCATTGGGTGAGGTCCAGGCCATCTAAATAAATCAAATCAAACGCGTAATAGACGATCACACACTCAGCAGCAAATCTTCTGGATCGCAGGCCATCAAAACAGGGCACTCCCTTATTATCGAGCGCAACAATTTCACCGTCGAGCACGGCAGATTTAGCTTTGATTGATTTAACAATCCCTTGAAGGTCGGGAAATCTTTCTGTCAGACTCTTTCGATTCCGTGAGACAAACCGAATCTTGCGATCCTGCAAAAAGCAGATCGCGCGAAAGCCATCCCACTTCGGCTCAAATAACCATTCTCGGTTTGAGAATGCCTGACGGCTTAGAGTCGGCTGCATCGGCGCCACAACAGACGGGATAGGGTCCAGACCGGACGACCTCATTTCTTCTTTGTAGTCTTCTTTGTCGATTTCTTTGTCGCGCGCTTGGCTTGGTCGCCTTGATCTCCATAGCCGGCCTTTACTGTTGTCTTGGCTTTGCCGCGGCTATCTGCGGCCAGAGACCGGCCCACGTCAACAGAGTCGCTGAAGGTGCCATCCTGGTTACGCTTGACGTAGCGTTTGTCGGTGCCGGTATCGATTAGTTCACGCTTACCTTTTCTGATTGCCATTTTGGTTCTCCTCTAATGTTGAAAATGGAACCCAGTATGCTTGAGCGCTTACGTAAGGCCCGGCACCTCGCCGAGGTACGATTGTACTTTCGCGTTTGCCATCTCTGCCGACTCAAACGGAGCAGACTCCTCAGTCATTCAGGATAAAGGTCACTTTCATTCTGATCTTGTATTCGGTAATGTTGCCGCCCTGAATGCTGACTTCGTGATCGTGAATCCACGCGCCCGTCACATTATCCAAGGTCTTTGAAGCACGCTTGATTCCTGCTTGCAGCGCATCTTCGAAGCTTTTCGTGGAAGAAGCGGTTATTTCAGTTACTCTGGCTACACTCATGATTTCACCTCTTTTTCTCAACTCTGATTTTGTGATTGAAGATGGTTTTCGAAAGCGGAGGCGCGCGCTCGATCTTGTCTCAAGCGCCGCGCCTCATTTCTCGTGTTACTTGTCGCCGGCCGAAATCGTTAGTTGCTGGCCTTCTTGAATTTGGTCAGGATCGCGAAGCTTGTCGCGATTGGAATAATAAATGCGCATGTACTCGTTACGCGGTCGATAGCAATCCCGAATAGATCACATCGAGGTGCTCCCTCTTGCTCTAAACCGTTTGACCAGATTCCATATTGTTAGGCGGGGAGGGGCAACAGTCAATAAAACAGCGCGTTTGCACGCTATTGTCACTCCGAATTTTGTCAGAAAAACTGCCTATTATTTCTGACAGAAATCAGACCTGAACGCAAGCCTTTTTGGCAAGATTAGCCCGAAGGTTTTGGCGCGAATAGCATAATCGCGCCAAATTAAGCTGGCCGTAGTGGCGCGAATCCAGATGAAGACACCTTGGGATAGAATGAGATGCCTACTTATCAAGTCGAGTGACATTTTGGTTCTCGCTCGAACAGAGTTAGTTGATTCGATTGTGCCGGTTTTCAAAGGTCGAAAACAATGATCGCATCATGGTTAGTTTCATGTGGCATGAGAGTGAAGTGACAAAAACAAGAGAGAGCAAGCTAGCATTGCTTACATCTGCTCACTCGCACCGATAGTGCGGAGGCCAGAAAATTTGCTGGGGAAAACGGACTAAAAATGTCACCGATTCGTCACTCGACTGAATGCAAATCGATGAAAATCGATGTCAAAGACTGCTAAAGAAATTGCTCCTGTGATGGCTGCAACCCATTGAAGAATTGTAAGTTAATGCCACTGCATGTCACTGCGTGTTAAAGAATGCAGTGGCCGATTTAGCCCGTTCGCAATGCGGAGGCCAGGAGTTCGACCCTCCTCTGCTCCACCAGTTAACACCCATCTCCTTACAATTCAAGCTACAGGTCCGCTTCGGCAACTGGGTGGAGGCCTCCTGCTAAGCAGCCCAAACGAGTGGGAACCGTTCACAATCGAGCGGTTCTCCGTGAGTCAATCCGGGGTCCTGGGTTGGAATGGCGATTTCACCAGGACGTCGACAGTAACGGGCGTCGTCCCCGGCCCAACGCGTCGAGAGCGCCCGCCGTCGATGTTGTCCTGTGTTGCCGGGCGCCCCGTGAACAATCATTGCCTGAAACACCAGGCAGTCTCCGGGCTGCATGGCAAACCGGCTAATCGTGTAAGTGTGACGATTGGCTTCGATGTCGGGCAGTGGGGGCAATCCTGTCTCCGCGTATGGGCTTCCATCAACAAAGTGATAAGGGCTGAACTCGGGCCACCGGTGGCTGCCACAGACGTACTCCACGCTCACCTCCTCAGGGATCGGGTCAAGTGGCAACCAAACAGAGCAGACCTGATAGCCGCTAATGGCCCAATATGGTTGGTCCTGGTGCCACGGTGTTCGTTCAGAGGTCCCGGGCTCCTTGACTAGCAATTGATCGTAGAAGAAGTTTACTCGCGAGGCGCTCATGATACGTCCGGCGATCTCGGCCGCAGGTGATTCCCGCACAAACCGCAGAAACTTAGGTAGTCGTAGTGCTAGCTCGATGTCTCCGAAGAACCGGCCCGAACCTCCGCGCGCTACGTAGTCCTCAGCATGAGGTCCTGGCGAGGCTATGGCTTCTTCCACTGCGTCTGACACAAACGCAAGCCATGCGGGCGAGAAGGCATCTCTGACACAAACGACACCGTCGCGCTCATATGTATTGCGATCTTGCTCAGTGATCTGCATTGCTGCTTGCGATGCGCCCATTTACCTCTTTCGTTAAGTACTCGTAGACCTAACTCGAGACATGGGCAAGAGCGGTGCGCAGTTGTTCGATGGTTATGTTACCGCCGCTCAAAACAAGCGCCACAGTTTGACCCGCCAGACGATCACGGAGCTTGAGCACGGCCGCCAGCGATGCTGTACCGGCAGCCTCTGAGAGTGTGTGCGCCTTTTCAACGTAAAGAGCAATGGCTTCGAGCATTTCGTTTTCACTCACCAGCACAAACTCGTCAAGGTGTTGCCACAAGATGCACTGCGTCAGCTCGAAGGCGGTGCGCGTAGCAAGACCTTCGGCGGCAGTCTCCATTTTGTCTTCAAGCAGTTTATGTGCACGCCATGACTTGTAAGCCGCAGGTGCCCGCTCCGCCTGCACTCCGATGATCTTAATCTGTGGGTTGATAGTCTTCGCGACGAGGCAGGCGCCGGCCGCGCCGCTGCCGCCGCCGACCGGCACAATGATCGTCGTCACTTCCGGGGCGTCTTCGAGAATCTCGAGCGCAATCGTGGCGACGCCGGCAATTAGTGATGGCTCATTTGCCGAGTGGATGTAGCGCAGCTTCTCGCGTCTTGAGAGCATCTCGCAGTGTTCGCGTGCGGCATCGAAATCCGCGCCATGAAACAGCACTTCCGCGCCGAGGTCGCGCATCGCGGCGACTTTAAAAGGATTAGACTTCTCCGGCGCAACGACGGTCGCGCGGACGCCAAAGAGGCTGGCCGCGTAAGCCACCGATTGTCCGTGATTGCCGGTCGATGCAGTGATGACCCCACGCTCGCGTTCACCAGTCGAGAGCTGCGAGATCAAATTGATTCCGCCTCGCACTTTGAAGGCGCCAGTCAATTGCTGGTTCTCGTGTTTGACGAGGATGCGCGCTCCGCAGTGATTGTCGAGGGCCGGATAATTTGCGAGCGGCGTCCGCGGCAGATAGCGGGCGATTGTTTGCTTCGCATGCAGGATGTCTGTAAAAGTTGGAGGCGTCATTGAATTTGGAATCAATCACGCGCCCTTGCTGATTTGAGCGTAGACGGCCGCGAGTCGCTCGCGATGTTCATCAGATTCAAGGCAGTCCCGGAAGGTCCTGTCGATTTCATCCAGCGCGCTCTTCGTATCAAGGTCTATCAACTCACGCGTCAGCCGTTTAGTTTCGATGAGTGCTGTGCGCGGCTTCGAAGCAAGCAGGGCAGCTAGTGCCATCGCGCGGGTGATGAGTTCCTCGCCCGGATAGACGTGATTGACGAGACCGATGCGGTAAGCGTCTGCCGCGGAGATATTCTGGCCGGTCAGTGCAAGCTCCTTCGCGTTTGCAAGCCCAATTGACTTGTAAAGCGGATGGATGATCTGTGTCAGCCCGAGGTTGATTTCTGCTTGCCCGAAGATTGCATCGGTAGAAGCGAGTCGCAGGTCACAGAACGCTGCGAGGTCGAATCCTCCGGCGATGGCAGGACCGTTGACGGCTGCGATAACGGGTTGCGGCATTTTCCACAATCTGCGAAAAACGGGCAGCACTGTATCGAGATAAGCAAGTTTCTCTGCGCTCGTCCACTTCAGCAGCAGTTCCAAGTCAAGCCCCGCGCAGAAAGTGCGTCCCGCTCCGGTTATTACAATGACAGATACTTGCTGGTTGCTCGCTGCTGCGTCGAGAATCTCAGCCAACTGGTCGACGAGATCCGGATGCAGCGCATTACTCTTGTCTGGACGATTCAGTGTGATTGTCTGAATCGCTCCTTGCAGGCCAGTCAGCACAAGCGGTTCAGGATTGATCTCGGTCATTGGCGATTTCTCTCACTTCGTTTGGCGGCCGTGTAAATTGAATTGGATCTCAGGATATTTCGCGGCAGGTCCTTTGAGTAGCGGGACGTCCTTACTCTTTAGGTATTTGTCAAAGAAGGCCAGGACGTAGTCGTTCATGATCCCCTCCATGCGCGCTCCGTCGATGGAACCAAGAATTCCGACTTTCCGGTAGTCAGGTGAAAAGAGAGAGAAGTCTGAGTAGTTGAAGTGCCTGGTCCCCTTTACGACGACGTAGTAGGCATCGTTCTTCGCTCGCTCAAAAAAGAGACGATTGATATTTCCAGCGTCTTCGCTCTGCATGAACATGAAGGGGCGCTCCATCGGGCGTTCGATCAAGTCACCGGACTGTAAGCCGTCCAGGTTAATGCCCGCTCTGCACCGCTTATCACCTGCGCAAACCTGACCCGCAGTCGCGCCGCCGAAAGACATCCCAAAGATTCCGATGCGCTTCAGATCGAGTTTTTTTGTGAAGATGCTTTTTCGTTTACCTGAGTTCATCCTCTCGAGGTCGTCCAGGACAAAGCGTACGTCGGCAGCCCAGATGCGGAGGCTCTCATCCAGGACTGGCCAATCGGCGACTATCCGTTTGATGAGCAAGTCTTTCTCAGCCGGGTCAGTCGCGGCGGCGTACTTGGTAACCAGTGCATTTGCCTTTCCCGCGCCCTGGCCGAATGCCATGAGCCGAGCCTGACTGAAGGGTACAACGCGCCCATCGGGAAAGATGTTTGCGACGGTCTCATACGAATGGCCGATACCGAATACGACGTATCCATGACTAGCTAGCTCTTCCATCTGCGCAGTGTTTTGCGAGAGAAAGCCAGGAATGTAGCCGTGCGAGAAAACGATTACGGGGTAGGAAGACTTCGACTTGGCGAGCGCCGCGTCCGCATATGCGTGAGACTGAACCAGAGCTAGATAATCGAACGCTGTCTTTGGAAGACGCATAGATTGCGCGAGGAGTGATGCGATCTCTTTAGTGTCCTTTCCCCAGAAAGGCTCGGGCTTGGCTCCGGCCGCGGGCTGCGCGGGGTACCAGGAGCGCACCAGAAGCTCGCGATGGTCTTTGGGGTCGTCCGTGAACGCTTCCGGTCGCGTCTCGTCAACAAGAGCGAAGTGAGTGGTGCCGATCTGATATGGGCCGGTCGGCTGCGGCAACTTAACGGTCCACTGTGCCGTCGCGGTGGCTGTACTCAGCATCACTAGAAGCGTTGCCGTGCTCAGTAATCTTCTCATGGTGTCCTCCTTAGAAAATGAACAAATGATGAAGTGCGTTGACTGCTATCCCTCGTTGTGCCAGTACGGCTCGCGAAGCTCTTTCTTCAAGACCTTTCCGAGCGCATTGCGCGGAAACTGATCGCGAAACTCGACGCCCGTAATCCGCTGGTGCTTCGCCAGGCGCTCGTTGGCCCACTGCGTCAGCTCTTCCGTACTGAGCGTTGAGGCGGGCCTCTTGATCACGAGAGCGAGCGGAGTCTCTCCCCACTTGTCGTGCGGGAGGCCGATAATAGCGACGTCCGTGACTTCGGGATGGCGTGCAACTATCTCTTCTATGTCTTTCGGAAAGACGTTCACGCCACCAGAGACGATCATGTCTTTCTTGCGGTCGAGAATGTAAAGGAAGCCATCTTCGTCGAGCTTGCCAACGTCCCCGGTGCGCAGGTAGGTGCGGCCCGCCTCATCCTTCCATACTGCCGCCGAGGTCCCTTCGAGTTTTTTGTAGTAGCCCCGCATCAACGCGGAGTTGTAACCGACGATCTCACCCGCTTCTCCGGTCGGAACCTCGCTACCCGCGTCGTCAATGATGCGTATGTCACCGCCGAAGACCGTGGTTCCAACCGAGCAAAGCTTGCCCTCCATCTCTTCAGGCTTCAGCGTCGTCGCGATGCCTTCGGTGAGGCCGTATAGTTCGAAAACGCCGTCACGGAATTTCTGCAACATTTGCTCCTTCGTGTCGGCACGCAATGGGGCGCCCGCGGACAGCAGCACCTTGAGTGAACTCAGATCGAAACTATCAAACCCGGGCACGTCCATCGTTACAATGTACTGGGTGGGTACCATGAACGTGTGCGTGCACCGCTCGCGCGCAACGAGATCAAGGAAAGTTGTCGGATCGAATTGCGGCATGACGACCAACCGTCGACCCAATAGTGACGGCAGCATCATGATCCAGGTGCCGTTAGCAAAAGGCGGCGTCGTTACAACGGCGATAGAGTTCTGATCAAAGCGAAATTCGATGGCGAGTATGTAAGCGGACTGTTGGCGGGCGTAGTGCGTGTGGGCGATGCCTTTCGGCGTCCCGGTCGTGCCTGAACTGTAAATCAGATTGAAATCGTCATCGGGAGTCAGGCGGACTTGCGGAGGCGCGTCCGTCGACTCGTCCCGCCAGCGTTGGTAATCGATCCAGGCGATCCAGTTATGGGTCTCGTCCCCAACGACGAAGAAGCCTTCGGACGAGATGTTGGGAAGATCGCGCCTGATAGAATCAACCACCCGTGCAAAGGGCGCGCCCGCGAAAATGCACCGCGAATCCGAGTCGTTGATCATTGTGGCAAGCGATTCGGCGGTGAGCATTACGGAAAGCGGAACGATGATGCCCCCAGCCTTGACCGTACCCATCATGATTTCGAGCATCTCAATGCTGTTGAGCATCAGAACGCTGACCTTATCCCCCTTTTCGCAACCCGCCTTTAATGAGTCCGTTGGCGACTTGATCGATCGCTTGATTAAATGCGTGCCACGTGACCCGTTGGTCCGCGCATACGAGCGCAGTTTTGTCGGGCCGCCACTTCGCATGGCTGGCTATCGCGTCGGTGATGGAGATGAATGGCGTTCTAAATTCCTCCATGTCAGTGCGAGTTTGTGGGTGATTTACTTTACGGCCACAGAAGGAGGGGAATGAACGGTGATAGGTAAGAGGTCTCTGCTGCTTTAATCCGAGGGAGTTATGAACCTTGATCCTATCGAACCGCTCGTTCCCGATCGGGTACTGGTGCCAATCCTTGTAATCGAAATGCCACCACTCAGCCTCGTAGACGGTGAAACCTTCCGACTCCATCGCGTCGCGCAACAGTTCGCGGTGCCAACGCTGGAGTGACGTGCCGCCGGGGTAGTCAGGATAAGACCGATCAGTGGTCTCGTCATACGTGCCCACCATCTCAACCGGTTTTCCGGTGTTCAGATCGTAAAGCGTGAGATCGACTGCGGCGCCGCGATTGTGCCGCGAGCCCTTTGACGGGTCAGCCACAAAAAGCTTCTTATCATCCGGAGTCGCATCCCAGAACACTTTGGTCACATACCAGGGACGGTATGCGTCGTGGACGAGCAATCCATAGCCTTTCTGTTTTAGCTTTTGATGCGCGCGGAGGAGAGCTTCAGCGGCGGGACGTTGCAAGAAAGCGCGTGGCTCGGAATAGAAGACGCTGCCGAGAAAGTTGTTGGTCGTCGCATACCGAACCTCCAACTTGATCGTCGGATCAAGCCGGTTGAGTTCAACCAGCTCGGACTCCCGAAACTCTCCAGCCTCTTTCGGCGGTTGGGCCGTGAGCGCTTCTTGCAACAATTCGCTAACCGGTCTGAGCGGCTTGATGCGAAGCTGACCGGCGCCTTCCGCTGGCCCCACGTTGCGGCGCGTGAACACAACGCTCGCTGCCTCAACCTGAGTAGCCCGGCCATTGTTGTCGCGGGTGAAGATGAGGCGCTCCCCGTCGTAGAGCCCTCGGTCCGGGAACTTAAAGACGTTCTCCGACACCTGCTCTAGCGGGTCGAACTCAAACCACTCGATCAAGGCCCATAGCTTTCCATCCTTCTCGAAGATGTAGAGGACGTCGTGATCCCAGCCGTATTCGCCTATCAGTCCGCGCCACGAGTTAAGCGCAGGCTGCGGTCGAGGAACTTCGACGCGCTTGAAGGTTTCATTACCAATGACAAGCGCATTGTCGCGAACCAGTATTTTCTCGCCGTAAGCGAGCTTGTCATCGACGATGAGCGCGTCGCCGAGTGACCGCAGCCGTACTCGCTCTCCGCCCAGGCTGCTAAGTTTTAAGAGTTTGCCGTCACTCTCGATAAGCTCGAGGCTTCTTGGGCCACTCACGTAACGCCCGACAATTCGGCGCGCAAGCTGAGGATCGACGGGCGAAGTGATTTCCGGGCGCGGAATTGCTTTGCCCTGGCGCAAGGCGAGCATAGCTTTCAAAGCGAAATCTGCGATCCGATTCGTCACCGAGTTCGCGGCATCCTTGGTCGTCACCACCACCACGCCGAGCTTGTTATCAGGCATGGCCTTCAGCGTAGTGGCAAAACCATAGATAGCTCCGCCATGACCGACCGTGCGATGACCTTCAAGTTCGCGCACGCCAAAGCCGATTCCGTAACCTGTTTTTTGTCCCGGCGGTGCGAACTGAGGAGTCCACATCTCCTCAATCGTTGAAGCCCCCAGCATCTGTCCCTTCGCACCCCGTCCACCGGCAAACAGCGCGCACATGAACCTTCCCATGTCCGTTACCGTCGTGTACATGCTCCCGGCGGGACTGATGCCGAGTTCAAAAGTGGGCGCTTCAAAGACGCGGCCATCGATGGTCCACATGTATGCCTTCGCCAGGTCCTTTGTGATCTCCGGTGTCGGCTCGAAGCTGCTGCGTTCAAGGCCGAGAGGATCCAGTACTGAGCGCTTGAGGTATCTTGCGAACGGCTCTCCCTGCGTTCGCTCAAGCACGAAGCCGACCGTCGCTATCGCTGCGTTTGAATATTTGGTGCGCGTTTCAGGTGCGTAAACCAGTTCGGTCTCGTTGAGGCTCGCAATGGTTCGAGCGAGGGAAGGCTCCGTTGTCTCGAAGTAGTTGCCGACCGGCGGCTCGCGCACGAGGCCCGAGCGGTGCGACATAAGTTGCCTGAGCGTGATTGGCTTGCCGAACGGGTTACGCGGACGGAATTCTGGAAGGTAGCGTGTTACCGGGGCATCCAGATTGAGCTTTCGCTGCTCGACAAGTTGCATGATCGCGATGTCGGTGAAGAGCTTCGAGACTGAGCCGACGCGGTAGACGGTCTCCGCTGTGGCGGGCACCTTCCTCTTCGGGTCGGCGAAGCCAAAGCCTTTAGCCCATACAATCTGCCGATCATCTACGAGCGCGATTGAAAGAGCTGGAAGATCTTTGTCGGCCATCTCGTGCATGATGAACCGCTCGAGCATCTCGACCGCAGCCGCATAGTCCTTGCGCGGCGCGGTTGTGGCTTGATTCTCTTGTTGAGCTAATGCTTCAGGCGAAGCTCCCTGGTAATTGACAACCAGGCATAGAGTAAACGTGATCGCCAGAAATACGGCGCCGATTCCTCGATACTTATTTACTGCTCGCATATTGTCTTTACCGAAAATGTCCGACAAACTTCAGTTTGTCGCGTCCATGCGAAGAGCGGCTTCCGGAAAACCAAACGACAACCTAAAGTTCGTCGGATTTATGACTATTTGATCTTCCCTGGACCCCAAAGCGCACGGCCCGGTTTGGCTCCGGTGTGTTCACCATCCCTGAGCACGTGGGTGCCATTCACGAAGACGTGCTTCACGCCCACCGCGTACTGGTGCGGGTTTTCGAAAGTGGCGCGGTCCGCAATCGTTGCCGGGTCAAACACGACCACATCAGCGAACATTCCTGTTCGAAGAAAGCCTCGTCGATCCAGACCGAGGTTCGTGGCGGGCAGCCCCGTCAGACGCCGCACTGCCTCGGTGAGCGAGATGACCTTCTCCTCGCGCACATACTTGCCTAAGAGACGCGCGAAGTTGCCGTACGCGCGCGGGTGCGTGGAAGACTTAAGGAAGACTCCTTCGGGCGCCATCGATGCACCGTCAGAACCAAGTGAAACCCATGGTTGGCGTAATTCCTTCTTGATGTTTTCCTCGGACATCAGGAAGTAAACAGTGCCGACACGCGACCGGTCTTCAAGTATCAGATCCATTATCGTTTCCACCACGTCTTTCCCGCGCATCTGCGCTACCTCGGCAAGCGTCTTGCCGGTGAGTGGTTTCAACTTCTCCGACTTGAAGCCGATCAGAAGAACGCGGTCTGCGGAGCCGGCAGCCAGGTAGAGGTTCTCCCATTTGTCGCTTGGGGTGCGCACCTCGGCCGCTATTTTCTGGCGCGTGGCAGGATCTGCGAGACGTTTGAAGAGCGCTTCATAGCCACCGTCCATGGTCCACGGCGGCAGGCTGGCGTTGAGTCCGGTAGCGCCGGCCGGGTACATGTACATGTCCGCGGTGATCTTCAATCCGCTACGGCGCGCAGCGTTTACGAGCGCGAGCACGCGATCCACCTTGTCCCAATTCTGCCGGCCGGCGGCTTTGATATGATAGATCTCGGCAGGAAGACCAGCCTCGCGGCTGATGCGAATCAATTCTTCCACTGCTTCGACCCACTCATTTCCTTCGCTGCGCAGGTGCGAGATGT
Source organism: Pyrinomonadaceae bacterium (assembly GCA_051002775.1). GTDB lineage: Bacteria > Acidobacteriota > Blastocatellia > Pyrinomonadales > Pyrinomonadaceae > PSRF01. The sequence continues at coordinate 11,531 of JBPCLZ010000221.1, forward strand.
ATTTACCTTTGTAACGAGCCGCAACCTTGCACAGCTCGATCAACTCCTCAGTTTTGGCATAAAACGCGGGCGCATATATCAGGGAGGAGCCAACCCCGAGCGCACCTTCTTCCATCGCCTGACGTACAAGTTCGCGCATCTCCTGAAGCTGTGCCGGTGTAGGCTGCACATCGCTTTCGCCGAGGACGTACTGCCTAACGGTCGTTGCACCAACGTAGGAAGCGATGTTCTGCGAGACGCCGCGCTTTTCCAGATACCTCAGGTACTCCGCAAGAGTTGTCCACTCTACGTCGAACTTAATATCGTCCTGTTCGGCGATCACCTGCTTCTTCATCCGCTCGTTAAGGGGCCCCATTGACCAACCCTCGCCCATGATTTGCGTGGTCACGCCCTGTCTGACCTCGCCCTGTGAGCGACCATCAGCGATCAGAGACTCTGTGGACCACGACAACATATTGATAAATCCGGGCGCGACTGCGAGACCACGCGCGTCCACTACATTGCGCGCACGTGCCGTCTTCAGGTTGCCGATGGCGACGATGCGATCTCCTTTGATGGCCACGTCGACTCGCCTGGGAGCGCGGCCCGTCCCGTCATAAACGGTCCCACCTTTAATAAGGACATCAAAGTCTTCCGTCCTGAGAGCTTGTCCGGCGGCCGCCAAAGGCAACACCAGCGTTAACAACAGAGCGACGTATTTGCGCATGTTCACGGTCTCCTCATTGATTGATAATGAATGCGATTGATATTTCTTCGACTCTTCACTTGATCTTCCTGGCTGTAATGTCCTGGCCACCCTGCCGTAAAATCAAATGAGTTACTTGTCCCTTCTCATCTTTGACGAAAGTAATTTGGACGGCGACAGTAGCAACGAAAAACTGGGTTTCTGATTCTGGAAACAACTCAAGCTTCGACTGTCCAGTCGCTTGGCCCATTAGTCGCCCTTCTTCGGAGGTAATCGTCAGAAAGAAGTTGGGGGCAAGCTCGTACTGCCCTGCGTAAGAACCATAGATTTTAGGATCGACGTGAGCCAGGACTTTCTCTTTTGGAAGGTAGTCAACCCAGCCGTACTCCTTAGCAATGCTTCGCACTACTTCCTCGCCGAGAGACGAGCCACTATCCGAGTTGGTCATCACCACTGCGCCTTGCCCGGTGTTCTTGTATGCGACTAACAAGCACCGGTAACCGTCGTTCGCGCCGCCGTGATTGAACCGGGCCGAAGGTCCGTCGCCAGGCAGTCCTAAGCCGAGGCCGAAGCCTCCGACTTGTGGTGTGAGCATTTGCCTCGCGGTCTTTTGAGAAAGAAGCCTGTTTGATTTTCCGGCTAGAGAGTTTTGAATTTCGATCGCAAACCGGGCGAGATCTCTGGGAGTTGTCCACAGTCCAGCAGCGGCCATCTCAGGGTACGTGTGCCAGTTGCCCTTCACTTTCTCTCCGTTAGATCTGTGACCGATGGCAGCCTGTGACCAGCGGTCTTTCGGCAGGGGCTGCTCATAAGTGCTGCGCGTCATCCCAATTCTTTTGAGCACCGTCGCCTGCATGAAAAGGGGAAACTGCTTCCCGGTGACGTCCAACAGAAGCTGCTGCAGGACCACGTAGCCGCCTCCGGCATATCGGTTTTTTGTTCCGGGGGGGATGTCAACCCGAATTGGTTTTGAGTTTGCAGGTTTCACTCCATCGAGCACCTGCGCAAGAGTCGGCACCGGAGTGTCTGAGGCATACCCTGCGAACCCGTGAACGGTCAAGCCGGCGCTGTGGCTGAGCAGTCCCCGCAACGCTACTTTCTTTGCACTGGTAAACTCATTTTCTGGAACTTTCCATGAAGTCAGGCTGCGGTTCACATCTTCATCAATGTCGAGCTTACCTTGCTGTACCAACCGAAGTGCCGCCACCGCCGCGACTGGTTTACTAATAGAGGCCGCCTGGAAAAGAGTTTCGGGTGTGACGGCTCCGCTACTGCCTGCCTCTCGTACACCATACCCACGAGCCCATTCGACACGACCGTTGTTGATGACCGCGATGCTGGTGCCCGGGGTGTTGTAATGCTTCATCCGATCAGCAAGTTTCATCTGCGTGCTCGGCTGGCCCTTGATCACGAAAGGAGGAAGCAGGCCGTTCTCGACTCGTTTAATTCTTTCTTCAAGCGCTGACTCACGTTTAGATTGTGGTTCGACGGATGCTCCGGCGCTGACGATGCCTATTGTTGCGTGGGATGCGATGCCGACGGTGATAAACGCCAGCATCAGTAAGGAAATAAGGGGCAGTGGAATTCTTCTTGTTAGCATATCTGATTCTTTCCAGGCGGCTTTAAGCTTTCAATCGATATTACCCGGCGCAGTACTCTTCCGAGAGCGCCAGATCAGATATGCTGGCGCGCCGAGAAGTACAATGCCGAGACCTACCGCGGCCCGAACGGGTTGCGTCGCAATCGTGTTGATGACCAGCGCGGCGGCTGCAAGAATGAACAACAGTGGCGTCCACGGGTATCCAGGCACGCGATACGGGCCCGAAACTTCAGGTGATCGTCTGCGATAGATAAAGATGCTGGCCGCGCCTAAGGCGTAAAAGATCCAGCCGCTGAAAACTACATAGGTGAACAACTGCTCGAAGGTGCCTGTGACGGCCAAAGCGGCGGCCCACACCGAACCCGACAGCACGGCGATAGCCGGCGTATGGAAGCGAGGGTGCACCTCAGCCAAACGATGAAAGAAGAGTCCGTCGCGGGCCATCGCATAGTAGACGCGTGGCGCGGTCAACGCGACGCCGTTCGCGGCACTGAAGATCGAGATCAGAATCGCAAGCGCAACCAACTTCGCTGCGCCCGGGCCCACAACCGCAGTTATGGCAGTGGCAGCGATGCTGTCAGTCTGCGCTGCTTTAGTTGGGCCGAGTGCAGCGATATATGCCAGGTTGGCCAACAGGTAGATGCCAATCAGAGCTGCTGAACCAATTACCAAGGCTCTGGGGAAGTTGCGCTGGGCGTTAAGTGTTTCCCCCGCGCTAAAGGTCACATACTGCCAACCTTCGTATGCCCAGAGGACTCCGATCATCGCGAGCCCAAAGCCGGACGCGAGCGAAGCACCTGTAGCTGTGGTCCACAAGGTTGCGCCATTGCCGCTGAAGCCGCGCCCAAGCAAGAGTAGAGTCGCGCTCATGATCAAGATGGCGGCCACTTTGATCGCTGTGGTCCAGTTCTGTAAGTCTGAGCTCTTTCGTGTGCCGAGTACGTTCACGACCGTTACGATGGCGATCATACCGACGGCTATCAGTTTTCTGAACGCGGGTGTCAGTGGAACGATCTCACCGAGATAGGCGCTGAACGCCACGGCAAGTGTCGCTATGGCGCCGGTGCTGATGACGAAGAAGAGTGTCCACCCGTACAAGAAGGCGAGTAACGGGCTGAAACCATCGCGAATGTAGATGTAGATCCCGCCCGCCTTGGGGCTTCTCGCGGCGAGCTCGCCGTAGGTCAGCGCACCAAGCAACGAGAGGATTCCTCCGACGAGCCAAACTAACATTGCCAGCGTTACGTTATTCTGCACTTGACGCAGCACGGCGCCCGGCACGATGAAGATGCCCGAGCCAATCACGGTTCCGATGATCAGCAGGATAAGATCACGCAGGCCAAGCGTGCGCTCCAATGTGGCTGTTTGATGTGAAGCCTGTTCCGTCATGTCTGAGTTCCTGAAACTACTCCAGTCGAACTGTCTCTCGCCGCACGGTCAGGGCCTCAACGCGCGCTTCATTAACTTCATAACCGATACCGTGACCGGCGGGCGCCTTGATTGTGCCCTGCCGCGAGACAGTGACCGGCGGTTCGATGATGTCCTCTTCCCAATAACGCGCCGAGGCAGAGACGTCTCCGGGTAGAGTGAAGCCGGGCAGCGTCGACAGTGCGATATTGTGCGCTCTACCAATGCCCGCCTCGAGCATGCCGCCGCACCATACCGGTATGCCGTGCTCAATCGCGTAAGCCTGGATCAGTTGAACTTCGCTGTGTCCACCAACGCGCCCAAGCTTGATGTTAATGATCCGGCACGATCCTAACTCGTCAGCATGACGCGCATCAGCAAGACTGCAGATGGACTCGTCAAGACAAATGGACGTCTTAATTTCTCGTTGCAGTTTTGCATGGTCCACGAGGTCGCCGGGCGCCAGCGGTTGCTCGATCATCAGCAGGTTATACTGATCGAGCTGCTTAACCAGGCCCAAGTCGCCATTAAGAGAATAGGCGGAATTTGCATCAACCGAGAGCGTGATGTCAGGAAAGCGAGCGCGAATTGCTTCGAGTAACTGAACATCTTTTCCCGGTTTGATCTTGATTTTGATTCTCTGATAGCCGGATTCCAGTTCATGAGCGACTTTATCGATCAACGTTTCAGTCGTCTCCTGTAGACCAATAGAAACCCCACAGTTGATTTCTTCCCGTACGCCTCCGAGATGCTGCCAGAGTGGACGGCTTGCGAGTTTCGCTTCAAGGTCCCAAATTGCTGCCTCGACGCCGGCCTTCGCCATCTGATTACCACGAATCGGTGCGAGCGCCGGGTTGACTTGCGCGGCCCTTGCAACGCTGGTACGGGTTAAAAGCGGCGCGATGTACTTAGCAGTGATCAACCATGCCGTATCGACCGTTTCATGATTGTAGAACGGGCCTTCGGGGGCGACGCATTCGCCATAACCTGAGGCGCCGGATTTGTCGAACACTCTGACGATCAGGATGCGACGCTGCGTGGTGCAACCGAAGCTGGTTTCGAATGGAGACTT
>JBPCLZ010000222.1:0-28648 GCA_051002775.1 Pyrinomonadaceae bacterium
TCACGTCGTGGCGTATCAGCTCAAAGTGATGATTATCGAGCAGCTTAATGATGTTTGCGCGCCGGCCAGTGAAGAAGTTGTCAAGACAAAGAACGTCATGACCTTCACCGAGCAGTCGTTCACAAAGATGTGAACCAATAAACCCGGCTCCGCCGGTTACAAGTATCCGCATGCGCTCCTCGTGAAAAGTGAAAGGTGAAGAGTGAAGAGTAAATCTACGATGACCGATTTACGCTTCGGGATAAACCCAGAATCATTCTGCCGATGCTCGTTAACTCGTCGTTCCCTAGATCGAAAGCATTCTTGTTCAGGTAATTCAACTTCTGAGCAATAAGTATCTCGGTTGCCAACTCGCTTACCGACCCCTGGGCGTTCGATAAAAAATATCGGAACTCTTTGGCGGAGTGTCGTGCAGCTCCCTCCGCGATATTGGCAGGAATTGAAACCGCCGCTCTGCGTATCTGTGACGTTAAACCAAACCTCTCCTCTCGGGGAAAAGACTCGGTCATCTTGTAGATGCGAACAACAAGTTCTACCGCGCGTTTCCATACATCTAGTTTTTCATGGGGTCTCATTTTGAATAGTTCCTTTCGTAATTAAGATCAAAATCTTATTGAATCTTTACTACGAGTGGTCACAATTTGGCGTGTGAGTTGAACATCCCATGAATTCTAAAAACTACAAAGTCTCTTGCATAACCCATTAATCGAACCTGATGTTTTCTTTTCACTCTTCACTTTTCACTTTTCACTCCGACGAACTGAGTGGTTTCCCAAATACAAAACATCCATCCGAGTTTTTAAAAAGCAATCAATAGCATGCGCCGGAGTACAGACCACCGGCTCGTTTTCATTGAACGACGTATTCAACACAATTGGCACGCCCGTTAATTTATCGAAGTCGCTGATGAGCTGGTAATACCGCGCATTAACTTCCGGTGATACCGTTTGTAAACGTCCCGACCCATCAACGTGTGTAATCGCCGGCACTTCCGCGCGGCGTTCCGGCCGCACCTGGTAGACCATCAACATCGTCGGCGCCGGGTGGTCCTGCTCAAAATAATCAGCGGTACGCTCTTCAAGTATCGACGGTGCGAAGGGACGAAACGGTTCACGCTTCTTGATACGCTCGTTCAGCGTCTCTTTCATGTTCGCCCGGCGCGGATCAACCACTATCGAACGGTTGCCCAGGGCGCGTGGTCCAAACTCCATGCGTCCCTGAAACCATCCAACCACCAAACCGTCAGCGATATCCTGAGCCGCATGCTTTGTTACTTCCTGGTCACTAAACGTCTCGAACGGTACCCCACGTTGCTCGAGTTCGACCCGAATCTCCGCGTCAGTAAACTCAGGGCCGGTGTAAGCGCCCAGCATTACTTCGCCACGTGGTTGCTTGAGAATGCCGTTATTGATCTCATAACAAACTCCCAGCGCGGTACCACTGTCTCCGGCAGCCGGCTGCACGTACACGCGACGAAACGGCGTGTTAAGTAGAATCTTTCCGTTCATCACCGAGTTATAAGCAACGCCGCCTGATAGTCCCAGGTCAGTCAAACCCGTCTCCTCATGCAGATGATTGAGAATGTGAAAACCAACTTCTTCCAATCTCTGTTGCAGGCTGGCAGCGATATCGCGCTCGCGATCGGTTAAGGCACCTCCAGACTCGCGTGCTGGTCCAAAGGTTCGCACAAAAGCGTCGGAAAATATGCGGCCAATGGTCGGTGAGCCCTGGTCCCAGCTCATGTCAACGCCTTCGGCATGGTGCCTGAAGTAATCCAGATTTAATTTAAATTTGCCGCCGGCTTCAGTTTGAATGATGTCGCGAAATTCATCCATGAAACGTGGCTTGCCATAAGGCGCGAGCCCCATCACTTTTCCTTCGTCGCCATAGTGTGGAAAGCCAAGAAACTGCGTCGTCGCCGTGTAGACAATCCCGGTTGAATGCGGAAATTCCACCTGGCCCAACACGTCAATCGTGTTGCCGTCGCCGCTGGCCCACATTGTCGAGATGAAATCGCCGAAGCCGTCGATCGATAACAACGCCGCACGCTCAAATGGCGAGACATAAAAAGAACTGGCCAGATGCGCGCGGTGGTGCTCGACATTATGAAATTGCGCGCGAATGCTTTTTTTCTCGACACCAAGAGCGCGCGCGACCTCATCCTTCAAGTCGCGAACCTTCGCCGCGTTTCCCAGTCGATCTTTGATCTGACCAAAGATCCCCTTGCCGTTGCGACCGTTTCCGGATGAAGTACCGACTACTGAGTTCTGAGTGCTGAGTGAATCCTCAGTACTGAGTGCTGAGTACTGAGTACTGAGTTCTGAGTTCTGAGTACTGGGTGCTGAGTTCTGTGTGCTGAGTTCTGTCTCGCGTTCTGAGTTCTGAATTCTGACTTCTGAATTCTGACTTCTGAATTCTGCTTTTTCCTTTCTGCCGTCTGCCGTCTGCCGTCTCCCGACTCGTGCCGTCTGCCGACGACCGACTCCTTTCGCTGCCCGCGATGCCGCAAACAGCACCTTCTTATGCAAATGCGCCGAAGGGTCGCGCGAGATGCCAATGTGATCCACCTCTTCGATAGTTATCCCGGCCGCGTCGAGACAATAGCGCAACGCCGCCGCCGGAAAGCCGGCGCAGTGCTTTACGCGATTGAAGCGCTCTTCTTCAGCAGCCGCCACGATTCGTCCGTCCTTGATCAAGGCCGCGGCAGCATCGCCGTGATATGCGTTAATGCCTAGTATGATCATAAGAATTGAAAACGCAGAGAGCTAAGAGCGAAGTGCAGAAGTCAGAGATCAGAGCCAAAGGAAAAGAGCAAGGCGCAAAGCGCAAAGCAGAAAAGCGATCCACGAAATCACGCGAAACAAATCAAACTATGCTAATGAGATTTAGTGTCACTTCCTGCTGTTCGTGTCCTTTCGTAGATCGTGCAATTCTGTTTGGGAGCAAGAGTCGGGAGAAAATAGCAAAGTGCCGGTTAGCCTTCAAGCCGCTGCCTAATCCAGGCCGGATCACGGCGACAATCAACCACGGCATGGATGTAAATCATGCCTGCCTCTAGGGTGTAGTAAACGGCGAATGGAAATCGACGGGATAACAGTCGAAAGTAATCTGTGTATATTCTTTCGTGGAGGCCCCGATAGAGAAGCAGGGATTCAATATCAGCATACAGGTTTGATAGGAAGTATGAGCCCAGCCCGCCTTGCTGTCCTTCGTAGAAGTGAAATCCTTCGATCAGGTCCTCGCGTGCCTGATCCAGAATCTCAATCTTCACGACGTTCTTTCTCTGATCTGTCTCTTGGCTGTTTCCCAGTCGATGAATTCGGCCTTGCCTTCATCGATTAGGCGCCGCCGTTCGTCGAGAATGTCCTTGTGCCACTGCGGAACTGGTACCGCCTCATGGCGGCATAGCTCGTCCCAGAGTGCTTCCATCAGGCGCAGTTTCTCTTCAAGAGTCATCTGTTCAATCTGGAATTCAGTTGCCATGTCATCCTTTCTTCAACTGTCTGGCGCATGAGAATTTTGAGCTCATCGACCGTGATCTCTTCCACTCTCATACGACGTCTCCTCTAATTGCTCGGCTAGACTCTACCAGGCAAACCGGTCCAAATAGATTGCACTGTTCTGAAGTTTTGTTTTCGGACCGCGGATTTCAAATTTTTAATGGTGCAACGTGTAAGTTGTCGTGCTCGTTTCCAACATTCAATTTCTTCAAATTTCTTAAACGTAGCCATTGCATTCCTCCTCAAATCAGCGGAAGGTTGAGCGGCTTTGTTCTTCAAACTAGAAACTCGAAACTCGAAACTCGAAACTATCCAATGTTCTTCTTCACCCACTCGTTCAAAACATACAGAGTCCACGGCCGCGACCAACTCGTCTTCCCCTCGAGATAATCGTCCCAAATGCGACGCGTCTCTTTCGCATCGAGCACCTCGCGCAACGCCGGTGAAAGTTCCGACAGTCCATTCTCTACTCTTGTTTTCAATGGACCACGCAACCACTCGGCCCAGGGAAACGTAAATCCGCGTTTCTTTTGTCCGACTACCTCGAGCGGCAATAAATCGCTCAACGCTTCGACTAGCAACGCTTTGGGAATCCCTTTGCGAAGTTTTGCTGCCTGCGGCAGATGCGTCACAAATTCAACCAGCGGATGATCGAGAAACGGCACACGCACTTCCAACGAATGCGCCATACTCATCGAGTCCGTATCTCTCAACAAAGTATTCACCAGATAAGAGCGGGCTTCCATGCACGTTACCGCGGCAAACGCATCGAGTTCCCTCGCCTGCAACGCCGTTTCCGCAAGCCATGTGCGCCAGGGTGGCGTCGCGCCATTCGCTTTGTGCGCCCCGAACAAAGCAGCAACCTGCGCCGGAGTGAAAACCGTGCGGCCAAAATAAAACGCATCGGGCAGCGATTCGCCGCTGCTGAAAATCGCGGTAAGTTTTCGTGCGGCATCTTGTGATACAAAATGACCGCCGGCTCCGGTCACGGCTGAAGCTACCGCAGTGCGAAGACTTCGCGGCATATTGTTACCTAGCGTCGCAAGCCGTTGAAAGTGCGCTGTGCGCGCAAAAGTCTGGTAACCGCCAAACACCTCGTCGCCACCGAGGCCGGAAAGCGTAACCTTCAGGCCGGCCTGCGTCGCGCCCCAGGAAACGAAGTAGGTGTTAATGCCATCCATGCTCGGTTGATCGAGAGCGCCCACCGCATCGCTCAAGCGCGCAAGCATTTCGTCCCCACTGAGCATTAGTTCCTGATGCGTTGTGCCCAAAGTTGCAGCAGTGCGCCGCGCGATCTCGGCTTCGCTGAATTCCTTTTCCGGAAATGCGACCGTGAAAGTGTGAACACCCGCTGCTTCCCGGCTGGCGAGTGCCGCCAGCGCGGTCGAGTCGATGCCACTGCTGAGGAAAACACCGACAGGAACATCAGCGATCAGATGTTTGCGCACGCTGTCTGTTAACAACTCGCGAGTTTGTTGCGCCGCATTAGCCTGAGCAGCGTTGGTTGAGCCGCCACTATTGCGTCGCGATTCCGTTCCTCGCCCCGTCTCCTGAGCTCCGCTTCCCCGGCTCTCCCCGTCTCCGCTTCGCCCTCTAAGTGCATCGCCGCTACTCTTGAACTCGAAACTCGAAACTCGAAACTCTAAACTTTCTCCGCGTCTCGCCTCGGCAATACTCCAATACGCTTCAGGGCGCAGCGGCGCGTTGGTATCAGTAAGATTGATTGTCATCCGGTGGCCCGGCGGAAGCGAGAAGACTCCTTCAACTAAGGTCATCGGCTCGCTGACTGATCCAAACAACAAATAGCTTTCGACCGCCGCTTTTGAGAGCCGCCGCGGCACCACACCACTGGCAAGCAAAGTGCGCACTTCGGACGCGAATAAGAAAGTTTCGAGTTCAGGAATATTAGTTTCGAGTTTCGAGTTTCTAGTTTCGAGTTCAACTCGGAACTCGGAACTCGGAACTCGGGACTCCGCGCTTCGCGCGTAGTAGTACAACGGCTTAATCCCCAGCCGGTCGCGAGCGAGAAATAACGTACCCGAGTGATGAGTAATGAGTGATGAGTGATGAGTTAGAGCGGCCAATCTTTCCCCTTTGCTCTTACCACTTTGCTCTTCGCGCGCACTTAACTCGGAACTCGGAACTCGAAACTCGGAACTGCGCAGCTTGCGCTCGCCTTCGCGCGCACTTAACTCGGAACTTCGGCAATCCCAGATTGCCAACGCAAACATCCCTTCAAAACGCTCGACGCACTCTTCGCCCCACTCCTCGTAAGCATGGACCACGACTTCCGAGTCCGAGCGAGTACGAATTGTGTGCCCGCGATCTTCCAGTTGGCGCCGCAGTTCCTGGAAGTTATAGATCTCGCCATTGAGTACGGCGCCGACCTGACCATCTTCATTGAAAACCGGCTGATGCCCACCCTCGATATCGATAATGCTAAGCCGCGTCATCCCTATGGACACCGCGCCAGCCAAATCTTTTTGCTCTTCCCTCTTTGCTCCTACCTCTTCGCTGCTTGCTCTTAGCTCTTCGCTCTTTCCGCTTCGCCTCTCCAAATCCGCATTCCGAAATTCGAAATCCGAAACTCCCTCATCGTCCGGCCCGCGATGGCGCATGGTTGGAACCATACGCCGCACCATCTCCGCCGTATCCGTCCCGCCTTTCCAATCAACTACACCGCAAATCCCGCACATAAATAAGCACTAAGAGCAAAGCGCAAAGGAGCAAAGCTTAAGAAAACCGGTCGCAAAAAGACTTGACTCATTCACCACGACTTCTCATCTATAAGAAACCTGTCTGGGTCACCTGGCTGTTGAGATGAACGGGGGTGGCGCCAAGGGATTTTCCGCAACACCAGCGGCCCAGGGCTTTGCAATCAAAGTCTCATCCAGCGTGGCTAACTTCAGGCCATGCAGTTTTGCCAAGGTCACAAGATGCGCGTCGGTTGTATCGTTGGAAATTGTCTGAGGTGATGAGCGGCCGTCCACGTCGTCAGCGAGAAATCGATACCCGGCGCGCCGATGCAATTTGTCCAAACTCTCTTGAACCTCGTCCCAAGTTGCTTGGTAGGCAACGCTAAGGCTGATACGGACAAAGCCCAACTCAGTAATCGCGCAGGTATGAAATTCGCTGGCCGCATCAATCCATGATTTGGCAGCGACGTGTTGAACATGCGTCGTCCAGCGCGAGGCCAGAATCATATTCACGTCCAACAACCAGCTCACGGCCAGTCTTCCAGCATTCGTTTCACGTTGTCTGGCGTCATCGGAGGTGCGTCGGGGGGCGCCTCCAGGAGGGCATCATCTTCCTGTCGCAGGAGACGGGCTTTCCGTCGCTGCCTATCAGGACGGCGAAGGCGCTGGGCCAGGAAGCGGAATAGCTCCTCTTTCTGCTCCGGCGGCAGCGCCTCGGCAGCCGCTTCAATTTCTGCAAGCGTGTTCATAGTTCCAAAAGTAGCATGTGGATCGAGCCATGGGCAAAGAGCTAAGGGCTAAGCGCTTTGCGCTTTGCGCTTTGCTCCTGGCTCTTTGCTCTTGGCTCTTGGCTCTTTGCGTTCTGATAGAGTCTCTCCATCGCAGCGACGGGCTCTTCCCAGGAAAGACTACGCGCAACGCTTTCGCAGCCATCGCGCAGTTCCGCAAGTAGATTCCTATCGTCAATCAAACGCTGCAACCCGTCCCGCAAACCAGCGACGACCCAAGGGACAACCAAACCCGCGCGGCCATCAACCAGTGGTGCGATGCCACACTGGTCAGTGACCAAAACCGGTGTGCCGCAGGCAATTGCTTCGGCCGCCACGTTCCCAAAGCTTTCGTATCGAGACGGCAACACAACAAAATCCGCATCAACAAAGGCCTGGAGTTTTTCCTCCGCGTAGAGCGGACCGGCGAGTGTCACGCGATCGTGAAGCTTCAATTCATCGATCAGCTTCTTAACCTCACGCGCGCATCCGTCTTCATCGTCAGGGCCGGCAATTATTAAATGAGTGTCAGCCTCGAGCTGCGCGAACGCTTTGACCAGCAAGTCCAATCCTTTAATAAAGGACAGCCGCCCGACGAAAACGACCAGCGGCCTCGTCGCGTCGACGTTGTATTTTGAGCGCAGAGCGCCGCGCATCGGCAGCGTCTTGAAGTCATCGAGGTTAATACCGTTGCGCCGCAGTAAGATTTTCGAATCATCCATGCCGCCCGCAATCAATTCGGTGCGTTCGGTTTCCGAAGTTGCCACGACGACCTGCGCGCCAGTAAACAACGCATTCCCAATGAGTTTGCGATAGAGGTTCTTTTTTCGCCCGCTGCGGACCTTTGGACCAAACATCCCCAGCGGCTCAAGGACGTAGGGAATACCGCGGCGCCGGCAAAACCAGGCTACTGCCGAACCCAACAGATCATAGAGACCGTAAATATGGACCACATCGAAATCGCGCAAGCGTCGCGCACAAAAGCTAATGAGGTGAGGGTTGATCGTCGTCGCGCGATAGTTATGCAGCGTTCGTAGGTAGACCGCGTCGACGCCTTCATCCCGAGCTTCCAATCCCCACTTGCCCTGCGTGAACTCACTTGGTTCTGATCTCTGACCTCCGACCTCTGACCTCTGCTTTACTGCCGTCTCGTCCTGGTGCAGCGCCGTCAACACAGTCACTTGATGCCCGCGTCGTGTGAGTTCTTTGGCGATCGCTCGCACCTTGGTCGGTGGCCCACCCTTGCTGAGGTATGGGTAATAGGTCTGCGTGGTTTTCAGGATGCGCATGAAGCGGACTCATCAGGGCGCGCAAACTTGAAAGTAGCTTTATCCGGCAACTCCCGCTGTAGAATCTCAGTCAGCGTTCGTTTGAACTGCTGGAAAGTAAATTTCTCTTGCAGTCGTTGATAGCCGGCCTGGCCCAACCGATGGCGCATATCAGGATCAAGCAACAGATCGACCAGGGCTTGGGCGAGCTGTTCCTGATCACCATATTCAACCAGGCGGCCGGTGACGCCGTCTGCGACAACTTCGGGCGCGCCGCCGCTGTTAGCCGCGACAATGGCTTTGCTGCACTTCATGGCCTCGAGAAACACAAAGCCAAAGCCTTCGCCTGCACTGGGAAGAACAAAGAGATCACAATCGCGGTAACAGGCTCGGAGAGTTTCGTCGTCTACCGAGCCGGAAAAGTTCACCCGATCGGCTACGCCCAACTGCTCAGCAAGTTTCCTGTGTCTCTCCAAATCGTTTCCACCACCAATCACGGTGTACCGCACACGCGGTACTCGGACGGCGACCTGCGGCAACGCCTCGATGACTTTATCGACCCCTTTGTATTGTTCGCTTTGCTCCAGACGACAAACGGAAAGGAGCTTGAACTCTCGTTCAGCGGAGGAATCGAGTTTCGAGTTTCGAGCTTCGAATTTCGAGTTTGACGAAGATTCGCGGGGCGAATTCAATGATGACTCGAACCTCGAAGCTCGAAACTCGAAGCTATTGTCCTCCCATTCGAGCGCGTTCGGCAACAGGTGAATACGATCAACCTTCAGATCATTGGCGTGGACGGCTCGCTGTCGCGTGTAGTCGCTAATCGAGATCATAAAATCGGCGCTTCGCAAGGCCTGCGCACGCAGTGGCGGCAGGCGTCGCCACGCCTCGATACCATACAGCATCACGCCATATCGGATCTGCGGCCGCAATTGTTTCAGAAGCAGTCCGAGCGGACCGTAATTGACATGGCCCAGTAGCACTAAGTCAAACTTTTGAGTAATGGCAAGGCGCAGGAAGCGTCTGGTAAAGGCGAGGCGATTCCCCCCCAAACCCTGCAAGCGAAGCATTCGTAATTCCCTTGTTGCCTTCTCAATATCCGCCGCACTATCGGTCGCAACTAAAACATGACTATTTACACTCGCCCTATGGCCGATCTGATCGAGCACGCGACACACTAAACGGTTGTAGGCGGGAATGCCGCCGAACCTGCCAAACGTGGTTGTCTGAAGGGCGAGAATCACAAGAAAGTCTATCTGAAATAACGCTTACCAAGCCGTATGCCGAATTGCAGTTCCAGTTCTGCCGCTAATCATTAGAGAAATAAAAGGTACTCTCCAAGCACGTCTTAGACAGTAGAGGGGGACGGTTGATTGGTGCCCTTGTTTATGCCCACGGTTGAAATGATTGCGTTGAAGGTCGCCGTATCGTTTCTGCCGGCGCAGTCGGGGACGAATATTTCTTGTCGTGGGGTATCCCGATCTAACCGTTGTTACAAGGGAACACAAAGCAAAGAAGACTCTTCTCATAGTTGTCTAACGCCGACGCCGAGCGCATGCTATCCACTTCATAGTCATTAGGCTGGAGTGCCGTCGGTTAAGCTGAGAATCCCACGAAACGCGGGAAAGTCCTGCCGTATGAACAGGTATTCTAAGGATTTCGCCGCCGCGCAATCCCCGGCTTTCCAACGTTGGATCGGCCCATTGAGCGAAGCATAATTATGTATAGTATGCAAACCTGAATAAGTCCTCCAAATACCAGCGAGAAATCCGATTCAATATTCATCAGTCCAGTGAAAATGATCGCCGAAATAACTGCGCCACCGTCACCTGAGTTAGGGTGATTAAAGACATTGTAGAGGACTCGGTATAACAGGCCAATAAACGGCATTCCCAAAATAATTCCAAGCCAGCCAAAGTTAGCATAAAGTTCCACCAGCTGGGGAAAGTTCCACGAGGTTGCGAAGTCATGGTCATCTAAAATGTTGTAGCGGTGGCCGAAATCTTGGCCGAGGGTCTTTTGTGGCTTATCCGGCCAAAGAAATCGGGGGATGAACCCCGTGAAAATGGTCGTGTACGTTTCGCCATTCCAATAAGGAACGATTTCGGGAGTGTCTTCAACTACGAAAGCCAAAGTCTGTAAAGCCGCGACGCGCTTGGATGTCCTGTCTAGGGAGTTGCGGTAGGCATCCTCGGAGTTTTCCATCACCTGCGTGTTGCCCAAACGAAGATAAATAAGCCCCTTTTCAATGGCAGTGTCGTCCGCATGGGCCCCGTACCAGGCTGTGTCTCGAAACTGTTCCTTGACCGCGACGAGGGGAGCAAATATCAGCACGAGCAATATTATGGCCTTCATCGGTGGCCTACCGCGAACTTTCCAATAGATGAAGAACAGCACTAGTAGATCGCGCATCGCGAAGGAAAGTAGGCCGGTGCCCAAATCCATCACCAGTACCAGCGGTAACAGAATGCCCCCTAGAAACAGCTTTGTTGTTAGTTTCAACTGGCCTCGCAGATGCAGAACGTAAAGGACTGCGATTCCGAGTATCGACCAGCGAGAGATAAAGTCTCTCATAGCCGCAAAACTGAGACTGCTTTGGTAATCAACATTCCACGTCACAAATAGTCCGACAAGTCCCACAATAATCGCGAGTATACGTGCGCGGGAAGGCTGAAGATCAGCTCGGAACTGAGGAAGCAGTCCACCAATTCTGTGTGGCAGATTATAAAATGTGACTAGCAGCAAACAGGCGCCGACTAGCGCAATCCAAAGAGACGCCGTCATGCCTTCTTCTGTGCCGTGATTTCGGAAAACATAATCATCGAGCATGAACACAGGCGAAGCATAGTAGATGGCATACACGATTCCCCAACAAGGTATGAACGGGACATTGGACTCCCCGACTGAGAGGTATCGAAACGTTGGCAGACTGCAAATGAAGATGAGACAGGATGCGAGAATTCGTTGCTTCGGCGTCGCCACCTCTGGCGCGATGACATTTAGGGCAAGGATAATCACTGTGAATGATAGGCCGAGGATCCAAAAACTCCACTTTCTCGCGACCCGAGGTTTAGGAGCTACTCGGCTGAAAGACCCATTTGCCCAAACGTGTGCATTATTCATTGCAAAACCCCGGAAGCACGGTTAAGCCCTTCTGCGTACTGATGAAAGTATGACAGGATAGCTTGGGCGCTGCCGGAATAATCGTACGGCTCTTGCAAGCATCGAGAGCGTATGCGCTTTCAACCAGGGTTGCCCTAAACTGAGAATCCATAATTGCCGCTTCAGCTTGTCGATCATATCCCCGAACAACAGAACGTCCCTTGATATTTTGAGTTGCAAACGAGCTAATGGCGCTAGTTTCTTGAATTGGCTCTTTGAACTGCACCCTTGACTGATACAAACAGTTAAGCATACATCCCTGTTGGGGTAGGAGGCTTAACATGTCTGAGAAGTCAGCAACCAAGCGTCGCATATTTACCCGTGAGTTCAAGCTCAAAGTCATTCGAGAAGTCGAAGCCGGCAAGTCGCAGGCAGAGGCCGCGCGCGAGTATCAACTCTCGGATACGGCTATCTACAAGTGGCGCCAGCAATTGTCAAAATATAACGATCAGGCCTTTGCCGGTCACGGGCACGCTTACCGATGAAGCTCGGGTCAACGAACTTGAGCGCATGGTGGGCCGACTCACCATGGAGAACGACTTTTTAAAAAAGCTTTTGCAGAAGCTGGAAAACGAGCACTAACCAGCGCCCACAAACGTCAGCAACTATTCATGGAACTACTGCAAAAAGAACTGGCAGAGAGACCGGCCGCCGAGCGAGCCCTTAAATCGCTCGGCGCGGTGGTCGGGCTCTCGCGCTCGACCATCTCACGCCGTCTGCATGCACCAGCGGGTCCGACCACCAACAATGAGTTGGAACTGCGAGCTCAGATCCAAAGCGTGGCGCTGGAAATGCGTTCTTACGGTTACCGGCCGATCACTAAAGATCTGCACCGGCGTGGCGTAGCTATTAATCACAAGGTGGTTTTGCGCCTGTTGCGCGCCGATAACCTGCTCTGTCTGCGGCGGCGAGCTTTTGTTAACACCACCGACTCGAATCATAAACTGACGATCTACCCGAACCTGGCGCGAGACCTGGTGCTTTCAAATATCAACCAACTCTGGGTCGCCACTTATATTCGTCTGCGACGCGAGTTCATCTATCTGGCGGTCATCCTTGATGCCTATAGTCGCCGCTGCATTGGCTGGTCGCTGGCGCGCTACCTTGATGTGCGCTTACCGCTGGCCACTCTGCAGCTGGCTTTGCAGACTCGAACCCTTGAACCCGGACTAATGCATCATTCCGATCAGGGCGTCCAATACGCCTCCCTGGAGTACGTGGCCGTGTTGCAGCAAAACAATATCCAGATCAGCATGAGTCGCCCTGGCAACCCTTATGACAACGCCAAGGCCGAAAGATTCATGCGCACGCTCAAATACGAAGAGATTTACATGAACGACTACGACACCTTCGCTGAGGTGCCGGACTTCCATCCACCATTTCATCAAAGCTGTCTACAACCGGAAGCGACTTCACTCAGCCATCGGCTACCTGCCGCCGGCTGAGTTTGAAGCCTCGCTTTCATTACCATTATGGTCTTAACTGTTTGTGTCATTTCAGGGGTGCAGTACACTTCCTAAACCAATAATAGCCAACCTGAATTGCCCCCCAGCCAGTTCGATGCTTGCCTCGCGAGTGAAGAATGGGAGGGAAAACTGAATCGCATAGCAAGACAAAGGATACTCATGGTGGGCAGTCCTGATTCCTCCCGACTATAGTAGCGAGCGGTCGGATACAGGCAGACCTCAAACAAGATTACTGCCAATAGCGTCTGTAGCGGCTGGTATCCGTAAACGCCAAGCACCACCGGAAGGACTGTAGTACACAGACTGCACGCGACCCAGTATGACCTTATACTTAAGTGGATTCCGTGCCACCTCGCAGTCGTCCTCTTATTGGTTATCGCTGACACTGATCTCTTCCTGATTGTCTTGCGTATCGCTGTGTAGAATTTCTAAGCTAGCCTACCAAGCTGACCAGCCTGTGACTAATTAGCATTAAACCCGCGGACACACGCTACAATATTCTCGCCGTCGAGAGTCTCTTCACGCTTCGCTTCTTTCAATTCACCCGATGTCAAATGGTAGAGCTGATAACCTGCGTCCTGCAAAATGCTTCGTAGTTCGTCAGTGGAATGACCGCTCCGTTGTGCCGACCATTCGCTAAACTCAATGAAGATGCAACCGATGGATTGTGACTTCAGGAGATTTCGAGCGCCAGTCAGCGCTTCGTATTCTCCTCCCTCAATGTCCATTTTCAAGATATCTATGCGTTCTATATCGTGCTGGTGACAATACTCATCAAGAGAAACAATGGAGAGGAAGAGATCCCCAATCTCTTGCCCGACATCCCCAGCCACCACAAAGTTCATTCCTTCATTACTTCCATCGCTTCCCCGACACTCTCGCAGGACGGCCTGCTCGCCACCTCCCCCCACAGCAACAGCATTCACCTTTACGTTGTGCATATTGTTGATGTGGATATTCTCGTTGAGAAGCGAAACAATGTCCGGGGTCGGCTCGAAAGCGTGGATAGCAGACTGTGGATTCACTTTCGAGGCCAACAAGGATTAGAGTCCGATGTTGGCTCCTACATCAAAAATATAATATTGCAGAGCGCTGCGAGCCGACACCCCATAGTCGAATTTTAGCGGGTGGCTTGGCTTCGGATGTGACAAAGTTGACTTTTTCTCAGTCATTTAATGGCCGGGTTAATGTTGGGCCTTTCATGACTACACTGGTGTTGAATAAGCGCGGTCCGCTAGTGTTCGATTATGCTGCTGCTACGCGGACCGCTTAGGTCCTGGGTTTCCAGATACATAGCGAAGAATACTTTCAGCAGCATTAAGGTAATCATAGGGTTCACTGAGACACCGCTCATATCCTCGTCGCCGAATATTCTTTCTAATAGCTGGCGAGCTCAGTGCGAGCTTAATTCTCGCGACCATTTCTTCGTTGTCCCGAAAGAGCACAACCTCACTATCCTCTTCAAAGATTCCACGAACCTCGGAAGTGTCTTCATGAAGCATGAATGATTTCGTCGCGGGAATTTGGAAGGTTCGAGCAGTCGTTTGGTCACAGACCTGAGGATCACTCGTGCTGCAACTCAGTAATCCTAAATTCACCTTGGAAGCACAATAAACCATGGACAACTCATCACCGAAAACACCTGGTTTCAAGTTAGAACCCATTCGTCGCCGAAATTCAACGGAAGCATGGTTCCATCCTATCCCATATACTTTTATGGATATCCCCTCGTCCTGCCGGAGTAAGTGGAGTAGTCGTTCTTCTTTCTGCGGAGACCAGCAACCAACAAAACTCACATCAGATCCATAATGGTGGGCTGTTGCGGGCGAAAGCGAGATCGGCCGGTGCACCTCCGGGTCAAAACCGTGCCGAACATGCTTCAGGTCTCTGATTCCAAACTGTCGAATCTCTCGTTCGCCATGGAAGGACTTCGTAGTAAAGACACAGTCGTAGAGGGCAAGGCTCGCGGGAATGTTGGGCCCATGGTCCTGGAAACTCACATCAGGATAAAAATTGTAAAGAGGCTTTCCCGACTGCCGAAGCTGACGAACTGTTTCTGGCTTTAGTGAGTTCCCCTTATAAGACAAAATGAAATCATAGGATGAGGAGGAAGCTTGCTCCAGCACTGCGCGATTGTAATCATTGACCGACACGCGACTAAACAAGCGCCGGATGATTTTGGATCCCGTTCCCCGCGGCCGCCAGGAAATATAGTCTTCCTCGTCAATGTCAAGAACACTATGACTCAAACCTCGGAACGCCTGAGCGAGCGCACGCGCGTCTGAGCCCCACCATTTCGCGAAACCAGGAGCCAGAATCGCGTATGACCCAGACTGTTTGCCGGTTGATCCAAACATTAGTTGGGCTGCGATTCCAATGTATCGTGCCACACAGCAAACATTGAGTCAGCAAACACCTGAGGATCGCAATTGGTGGTCAACCACGCGCGCCCTCGCTCAATCATTTCTCTGCGGACTTCAATGTTCATGTCTAATGCCAGCCTTAATACTTTGGCAAGGCCTTCGCCACTTTGCTCATCATACAGAAGACCGCCCCCGCTGCTTTGGATTACTTCCGCGCTACCGCCTGAGTCTCTCCAAGCGATGGGCAATATCCCTGCATCCCATGCTTCGAAGACCACTCTACCTAATGGTTCCGAATGAGACGGACATACTTGGACGTGGCAACCTCGTACGCAGGTCAAAACATCTTCCTGGTATCCAAGCCAGCTTATTAGAGCTGAAATGCCCAAAGCGTCAGCAAGATCTCTCAACTCTGCACCAAATCGATCATGTGGAGGAGCCGCGCCCACCATTAGCGCGCGAACATGGACCCCTTGCGACTTGAGTAAAGCGACAGCCTGTAACAATACATCTTGTCCTTTAACGGCAGTAAGACGACCGACGCAACAAATCGTCAATCTATCGTTAGGGGCTGTGGTAGCGGGATCGTCTGACCAGTTATTTGTAGGGGAATATGGATCGTACATCATTTCGATCTGCTTGCGATCATTCTTAGCATCGAAGAGATTTAGAACGAACTTACTAATACAAATTATCTTTGGCAGCCCCCGAGAGTCGGCACGTAGTGCTTTAATGTATTCAACGTCTTCTACCAAGCGCACGTGAGTGATAACCGGTATTCTTAATAATCGTCCGACAAATAAGGCCATTCGCGTTGCGCCGCCCTGATTGACATAAAGCAAT
The DNA here is from genome assembly GCA_051002775.1 of Pyrinomonadaceae bacterium. Classification (GTDB taxonomy): domain Bacteria; phylum Acidobacteriota; class Blastocatellia; order Pyrinomonadales; family Pyrinomonadaceae; genus PSRF01. The sequence continues at coordinate 16,066 of JBPCLZ010000222.1, forward strand.
TGCGTTTGAAAACGTGCGGCGACGAAGAGAAGGCGCAGCAGGACAAATCGGCGACGGGTTCGTGACTTCAGATGCAGATTGACACTGAATGCGGGGAAGATCCGGATGTCTAATCTAGATAAGGGCTCGATGATGGGTGTGTTGGGCGGGCAACAAACTGCAATCTCCCATTCAGAATTAATCGCTTGGCGAAGAAAATCCAGCAAGACGCGCTCGGATCCCCACAGGTTGCCCGAAGGCTCCAGAATCAATACGCGCGGACCACCTTTAGTCATGACAAGTTGATCGGAAACTACGCTACGCTAAACAGAGACGACCACTAGCGCCGTTTGTCCTTCAAAGAACGCTTGACTATCTGCCTTCGAAAGTAATCTTCGAATGCGGAGTATTATTTTATAAATCAATCTCTTATGAATGGCGGGATGCCGATAGGGGGCGACGAAAAACCATTCTTGCGCGCTAACGCCTAACCACTTTAGATGTTCGCTGATAAGCCAATAAGGAAGAATAGAAATATGTCCGCCACCTAGATAATGTTCAGTGCTGAACCAATTAAATATGCCTCGCGTGAACATGGTAATACACGAGAAAGTATCTAGCGGATTTGGAGTTGATATAACTAAGAGCGTACTGTGTGATCGAGCTAACTCCACTAGCTTCTTAAGAAATCGTCTTGGGTTTTCTAGGTGTTCAATGACTTCCAAGGCACAGATTGCGGCGTAAGGTCCTCGATCAAGTATCTCTTCCAAGGACTGTTCTAAATCGAGCTGATAGCAACCAATGTCCTGCACTTGCCATTCAGCCTTGTCCAGATCAAACGCCGTTACCTCAAAACCGGCATGATGCAGTCGCAAGCTCAAGGCGCCATGACCAGCTCCCAAATCTGCAATCTTCTGACCACGCTGAAGTTTTGTTTGCAACAACTCAACGACTTTCTGATGCAAGCCTTTAACCGCGTGTACCGGGAGGCCGCAATATGTTTCTTCTGTTTCGGTTCCTCGGTGCTGGACTTTATTCATTGTAAATAGCGCGAGAGTTCGCTGAGTCTCCATAAGCCAAGGTGTTTGTCAGTCTTTCGCCCGCATTCATCAAGAAACGCTTCATTAATGAGCTTTTCTGGCATAGGAAAATTGAAGGGATCTAGCGTGAGGTTTAGCGGTCTCCACTCGCCAATCATAATATTAATGTTCTCGCGAGTATCGGAATGGATCGTCGTGAGAAGATACTCACTTCCGCTGGCGTAAAAATTCCTTAGTGCACAAAACACGCTCTTGTAGGACAAGTGTACCAGACAATCCCGGCATAGAATCACGTCCGCGCGAGGTAACGAATCTTTGCTAATGTCTCCATGAAGGAACCGCATTTTGGTGTTTCCATAAAGCTTTTGATTGTTTTCAACGAGCTGCGGAACGATGTCAATTCCCGTGTATGAATCGATACCCAGGTCCAACTCCTTTATCCAATGGACATCTCCGCACGGCGCATCTATCAAGCTTCTCGCCTGAATTTCCTGAAGCAAAACCGGCAATTCCCTCCGCAACACCTTGGTTGCCTCAAAAGTGGAACCTGGGCCCGAAACGGATTCGGTGCCATCCCAACCATTCGTTTGATAAATTTTGCAGAACACGGATTGTGGATCAAGATGTTCCGATCCCCACTGACGTACTTCCTTGAGCACGCGCACGCTCCGGGGGAATCTCGACTTAAGAGAAGCACTAATCCTGTTTACCAACTAGTTAACCTGTTCCCATTTTCTGCCGGCGCGAAGTGCAGCTGTACTTGCACTAAGTTGCTGGGCGGATTATTTCCAGAACCTTCTTAAATTGCTGCTCATAATTATAGCTTTGAAGATGCAAAGCCCTGGCGTTCTGACCGACTTCTTTGCCCCATCTCATGTTTTCCAAGTAGCGGGCTATCTTTTTTCCCACGTCGGGAACGTCTCTGTGATCCGCGATCGTTGCAATTCCGGGTTTACCAAACAGTTCTTGAATTCCTGGCCCGTCGTTTGTAACTTGCGGGATGCCGAGTGCAGCGTATTCGAAACGCTTATTACTCGCCCCTGCCGACAGCTCCCAGTTGGGGAATGAAGTATCAAGCAAGGTTAGGCCGACTGACGCGCCGGCGGCGTACTGAAATACTTGATCATAGGGGACGCGACCGGTAAAAATTATTCGATCCTGAACGCCCTCGCTCGTCGTTAACGCTCCCAGTTTTTTGAGATACTCCGCGCTTCCAGCGCCGACTACCACGAAGACAGAATCTGACGGCCATAAGCGCATCGACTTGATTACCGTTTCCAGTCCATGGTGTGGTCCCAGCGCACCCTGGTAGTGAACGATCCTGCTTGTTGTAATTCCTCGCTCTCGTAGTAATGGCAGCAGCAATGAATTGGGCACTGTTGGCAAACGCCGCGGACAATTCATAACGACCAGCGGTTCCCTTCTCAATCTAACCCTGGATTGCAACAAGTCTGCGCGATGTTTGTCGGGCAGAATCACAAGGTCCGCGCGTGACAAACTGCGCAGCATGTATTGCAGTTTCAAGCGGTAGCCGAGCGGCGCATTCGAACTATCTTTTGTTATCTCATGAAGATGAATCACCCGCTTGACATTTTTGGAGACTCCGTTTGACGACATCAGCAAGACCGCGGCGTCCGGATCATAGGCGATGGCCACGTCCATATTCGCCGCCAGCTGCTTACGGAATTCTTTCGCGTAACTTTTGAGCGCTCGAGCGCGCTGGAGTAGCTTGGACGCTTTCGATGAACTTGATTTCTGTGCCAGACGCATGCGGGTGACTCTATCATCGGTCTGTACTTTGCTATCGTCTTTCTCCGTTAGTGCATCGAGCAAAGTTACGTCGGCTGCCTCGCTTAATAAAAACGCTTGATGTAAGACCGGAGGATAGAACTCAGCACAAGCACGCTGCGCCAGCAAAATGCGTTGCCGCCCCGAACCATTTCCGTTGCGTCCTTTAGCGAACTCAAAGCTCATTGGGAAGCTCCTGGGCTCCAGACGCGAGGGTTCCTATGTAAGACTGCATTTCCGCGCCGCTGTACACCTGAGATAAATACCGGCGAATAATCTCGGGCGAGCTAACCTCATTGAAGAGCCGCCGGGCATCGAGCGAGCGCTTACTGTAGGTGTCACCATTCTCATCGAGCAATTGCCCGACTGCTTCAGCGAGCGCCGCGGAATTCTTCGGTGGTACTAGTAACGCACAGGCTCGATCTCCGAAAACTTCTGGAATGGAACCGACCGTCGTCGAAATAACCGGCTTGCCATGAGCACAAGCCTCAAGCAGCGAAAGGGGATACCCCTCATGCAGGGAGGGCAACACAAAAGCCTCGCAGCGATTCATCAGGCGCTGATATTCTTCCGCATCCACAAAACCGCGCACCTCTATGGCCGGATGATTATTGGCCAGCTTGCGGATGGGCTCAACAGGTCCGCCACCGCAAACGATTAACTTTGCCGCAGGATGGGAAGCAGATAACTGGCCGAAAGCGACGAACAGATATTCGAACCCTTTGTCTGTGTCCAGGCGGCCGATGTAAAGGATTTCATTCGTGCGTGGAAAGGCCGAATCCGATCCAGTTGCGGGTTCTTCTGCCCAAAACGGTAACAGTCGAATGGATCCGTTGAACTTGTAAGTGCTACGCACATTTCTCGCAATCGCTTTTGAAGGAGCTAGCACGGCCGCTGCCTTATGGATATGTTTGTGAATTTTATTGTCCACAAACTTACCGTTCAGCTGCGCCTCGGTTGTTTCCCATAAAAGGACGGGAGCCGTTGTTGGCAACTGCAACAAGTGTCGGGCTTCCTGAGACAAACTGACAACGTGAATGGCCGCTGGCGCACGACGCCAGGCTTTGATAAAGATTTGCAGCGCGATCAGGCGTTGAGGAATTTTCCAGCGCCAACCTCTGCCGTAAGCCGGTATGGTGATCTCAACGCCGCATTCTTCCAGTTTCGCCCTTACTTCTGGCTGCGGCGGAAGTGTGACGAACAAACGAACACGATGTCCAACACTGACCAAAATCTGCGACAGCAGGAGGGTTGCTTTAGAGGCCCCACCGACCATGCCGACTTCACTAGCTAAGACAAAGATGGACTTTCCCTTCTTACTTTCCATTGATTTAATTACTTCCTCGCCACCAGCCGCATCAACGGCCCGGTCCGACACAGGTAATTGACAATGTGTTGGCTCATGAAATAGCCCCTGCTTAAAGCTGACCGGAAGTGCATCGTCTCAAGCTTCTCATGCCACGAAGGCTGATAGGTTTCGCACAGCAACACTTCAAAACCTCGGCGGACAAGCACGTCCGACAGAGTTTGCGGAGTGAAAACAAACGTGTGCTCACTTGAGGTAGCGAAAGGCGGAGGTAAGCCCCGTATCAGCTTGAGCAATTTTGTTAAGTAGTGGGATGCGTTGCGGTAGTTTTCTGTTCCGATCCATAGGATGCCATCAGGCTGCAGAACCCGATGCAACTCGCGCACAAAGGCATCAAGATCAAGCACATGTTCGATAACATGCCAGGCATAAACTACGTCGAAAGACTCCGGAAGATAGCTGGCTTGCTCTAGTGTCCCCTGCACGATGTTGCTTAAGCCAGAGATGCTGCGAGAATAGTCCACAGCCGTTTGCGATAACTCGACACCGTACGGGTCAAATCCAGCCTCTTGCATTAACCGCAAGAAAAGACCTGTACCTGAACCAACTTCCAGAACTTTCCCGCTCTTGATGACACGCTTGATGTGCTCACGTTCCTTCTTGAGACGGGCCACCGCACTCGAAATTGATTCTTCATCGCCTTTGAGAAGTTTCGGCCAATGATCTTCATAGTAGTGATGCGCATAATAATCACGAACCGCGGATGGATCGCATTGCGGATTACTGAATACTAAGCCGCATTTGCCACACTGAGACTGACTGAAGTGCAAATGGCTACGGTCTATCGTCGCACTCCAGGTCGCAAAACTCGCCGAGCCGCAGTTTGCGCAGTTTTCTACTACTTTGACCAGCATCGAGCCGTGAGCGGGAGTTTTGACTATTGCCCTCAAACCGTACCTATCACATCACCCGTTTCGGGCAAGTGCTGCCCAGTCAGCCAAGCGATAAGACCGTTCCCTCGCCCGAAGAACACCCCGATAGCCGCATAACTCCCGACGTACAGGATAATGCCGATGACGCTTACAAATAACAGGTTTCGCCATGCCGATTGCAGCGGATAAATCTGGTTCCTGACAATGTAAGTAACGACGCTTCCCATTAATCCACACGAAAAAAGGGCGGGAAGAATCGCTAACAAGAACTTTTTGGTGGGTAGGTGAACTAAACGATTCGCAACGATGTGGGGACCGACCCAGACAATCGGACTTACAGCGACATATGCCCACGTCACTCCCAGCAGCCCCCAATGCACTCCAATGACGAAACTGAGCGTAATACAGATCAGGGAAACCGCTGCCCATCCGAGCAGCAAATTCGGACGCCCCTTGGCATAGAACACCAAACCCGAGGTATTGATGGACTGAAAAACTCCGATGAAGACAAATACTTGCAAGATAGGCACAACAGGCAACCACTTGTCCCCGTATACAGTCTTGGTGAGGAGCGGAGCAGTCGCACACAGGCCAACGATGATCGGTAACGTAACCGAAGACACGATGCGCAGCATTCGTATATACCCACGGCGGAAACGCACCAGGTCATCCTGTATTGAAGCAAGCGCAGGGAACATAACTCTGGTGATAATTCCGCCGACGCTCTGGCTGGGCATCATTACCAGGCCGTAGGCGATGGTGTAGTACCCAAGAGCTTTTGCACCCAGGCTCCCTCCCACGATCACATTGCCAACGTTACCGGCAGCATAATTAATAATTGTGCAACCAAGAATACTCACGCTAAAGGTCAATACTTCGCGCGCGTATTTGAACTTGAAGTAAAAGCGCGGCAACCAACCGGCAGCGATCATCTTGGCCGTTGCTGAGAGTGTAATCAGCGCTAGATTCTGGGCCACGAGTGCCCAGACCCCGGCCCTGGCAAGCGCCAGCCCTATACCGACTAGACCCGCCACGAGGCTACTTACCCAATCGATGGTCGCCAGTTGTCGAAAGGCCGATCGTCGTTGGAGTAATGCATCCGATACCTGCGCAATGTTACTGAGCGGTACTGAAAGCAGCATCACCATCAATAATGTCACCAGACGCGGTTCACGATATGCTTTGGCGATGAGCGGAGAAGCTAATAAACCCACCAACGCCAGAAATATGCTCGCGGCGACGGTCAACCAAAAGGCCGAACTGAGATGCCCCTCTTCGACTTCCTTCCTTTGCACCAGCGCGCTGTTAAGACCAACCTCAGTGAAGATCTTGATAAATCCTATTGCAACTACAGTCAAAGCGATGAGGCCGAAGTCCTCAGGACTCAACAAGCGCGCAAGAATGGCCGTGATAACCAGGCCGGAGAGCCGCTGTGCGACTTGCGCTAGCGCGAGCCATGCAACACCGCTTGTGACTTTCTTGGTTAATGACATTCTGAGGTTGGGAAAAGCTGTTAGTGCTGTATCGACTTCACGAGCGTCTTAACTCTGCGGGCGATCGGATTCGTGATATGACTTACTTCGTAGTAGCGCTTGGTGGCTCCCCAACTTTCCTTGAACCGTTCCAGTGATTCCAGGTTCGACGATCCCCCAAAGTTGAAGAATGTCTTGCCCCTGGCCAGCGCACGCTTAATCATCATCCTCAACAGGGCGTAGTTCGGTTGCAACGCAGCGTAATCACGGTCAGTGGCTCCATGCCAGTAAAATACAGATGGCCCATCATCGAGGAATATGCCCCCGGAAACGATTTGCGAATTGATCCGAACCACGGCTAGTTCCGAACGATCACAGCGTGAGATAAGATCGATAAAGAACTTCAGCGGATGCAATTCGCCATAACCACCTTTATCAATCGCCAGTCGGCGGTGTAGCTCGTAGTAACTTTCAATGTCCGCCTTGTCTCGAGAGATCTCTATTTCCATCGGAGTGCTTTCAGCACGTCTGAGACAAGTTCGCGTCGCTCCCTTGAAACGCGTGGAGAACAGAGTCCCATAGGATGAATCCAGGTCGAGGACATGAGTAGAGTAGTTCTCTGACCTCACGTGAACGGCGCGCCCTGACAAGACGCTGGTACCAAAAAACGGCAGGCAACAATAAGCCGATCGATATCGGTATGGATAAGCTTTAAAGAATGTCGCCAGCGTCTCCTGGTATCGGGGTGTTTGTCCACGCCGGGCAATACCGCAATACAGACCAAAAGGGGAAAGGTGAAGGCGAGAGAGCGGTCGACAATCATCTTTGTATACGATGAGCAACTCATCGCCCTCATTATAGTCAAGAAGAAAAGCCTTAGCTTTGTACTTGCCGTCATATCCGGTTTCGAGCGAGTCCGCCCAATCCTGATCGCAGGTGATAGGGAGATTACTGACATCGCACCATTGCTTCCATTCATCCCGGCTTATTCGTCGAATAGAACGCGCCGTCTCCACATCATCCTTCCCTGACTGCCACTTGCAACCGAGTAATCAACTTTTTTCGAAAGCAACGACGAACCTTTAACGTCCCCTCGATTTCGCAGCCAAGTTTCTCAAAACACCTGCGCGATGGCATGTTGCCCTCTGCGACGAGAGCTACAACTGGGTCGTGTCGCACGGTTGAAAGCCGATAAGTAATCTCACCTAAGACCGCTTGCCCAACACCTCGCCCGCGAACTTCCGGTTGCACTTCAAAAAAGCGCAGCACCATGCTTCCTTCACCTATTGTCACCAAACCGCATCCGGTTGATTCAAGATAAGGACCTTGCTTTATCCAAGCCCAACCAACAGGTTCACTATTTTGCGCCGCGATAAGCCCCCACTCCCCTGACCTAGCGAACTCTTCGTATAAAGGAGCTAGGCGCAGAGGCTCTTCCCAATCCCCAGGTCTTGCCAATGCATTGATACCTACAAATTTCAACCCCTGAAGTTTGTGAGAATGGATTTCTTCTCGCACGTCAGGAGTTAGGCTATATACGATATAGATCTCACTAGCATATACATAGTTGCCTATCTTACTTATGAGAAGCGGGTACCCACCTGATTTCAAAATTCCCCTAAGTTGAGCATACTTTGTTGTAATATCAATTAGAGCGTTATTAACTTTGCTGCTCTTCACTACTCTGCCCTTAAACGTGAAGCCTACCTATTATTTGCACATGCTGCGACCACCATTAGCATGTACTCCGGGATATCCTGATCCTGCTCAACGTATGACACAACGGTAAATCCACAATCGGCCAACAGCCGCCGAATCGTATTCTCTGAGAAGTAGTAAAGATGCCAGGGTGGGTAGTACCACTTCGAAATCATTCCGGGATCTTCATGCGGCAGAACTCCCGTGCTCAGCATTAGCTTGCCGCCTGGTTTCAGTATGCGCCGAACATCAAGCAACACTTCACGCGGCTCCGGCAGATGCTCTATACAGTCCCAAAGTGTTACGACGTCGTAAGTTGAATTTGGGATTCGTGAATCTGGAAGGCCGCCCTGCATTACCGAGAGAGAGTGAGCACTGCGGGCTTTACTTACAGCCCATTCACTGAACTCAAGTCCCGATACTTCCCACGATCGGGAGCGCGCAAGTTTTAGAAATTCACCGGTTGCACATCCAACATCAAGAAGTCGGCCCGGCTTGCCGAGCATATCTTCCAAATATTTTAGGCGTTCATCCCAATCTGATAACGATTGGGTGATGGCGTGCTGATCATAGTTTTCGTAGACGCCGGGCATTCTGCCCGTGTAGTAACGTTCATCGTAAAAGGCTTCAAGACTGGCCGGACGCGGTGAAACGAACATCAATCCATCGTTTCGGCAGCGAACAATTTTGAACCCATTGCAGACCAAATGGTGCGTGAAATGATTCTGATCACAAATCGCGCACGCGGGCGTTTGCCAATCCGTAACAGCAACAAGGGACTTGATACGTTCGGCGAGCGCCTGATCCCGCCGTTTAGCCAGCCATGATTTCAAACCTTCCACAATGGGCGCAGGCAGCCGCTTAGCCGTGGAACTTGCCAGTCGGTACGGATGTAAACGATTCATCATGGTTGGCAATTCAAAAGAGGAACGCTTGCGTGTCTAACCGCGAGCAAACTGTTGGACCGCCACTACGTTTCCCTATTCGCAGTGTTCGTAGGCCTGGACATGGCTACAATTTGTCTGGCTGTGGCCACGACATAGTCAACATCTTCGGGTGTCATGTCCGGATACAAGGGCAAGGTTACCAAACGCTCGCACACTGCTTCGGTACCCGGCAAATCCAGCGCCTTGTTTCTTAAAGCCTTCGCGTAGTAACTGAATTTATGGATAGGTGGATAGTGAATACTTGTTTGCACACCGGCGTTGCGCATCTGGTCCATAAAGTCTTTTCTTGAAAGCTCGGGGCTCAATAAGATCGGAAGGATGTGATAGGCCGCCCTTTCTTCTCTGTCTGAGAATGGCAGGCGAATTAAACCCTCATCGACCAAGTCAGAAAAAGCAGCCCGGTAGAATCGCGTAATTTCGCCTCGCCGTCGATTGGCCTCCTCCAGCTTTGAAAGCTGTACCAGGCCGAGCGCGGAACGCATTTCATCGAGGCGGAAGTTGTAGCCGGCATTGAGAACATCGTAACTAAAGCTATGGCCCTGGTGACGATCGAGCGTTAGCGAAGTCATACCGTGTGAGCGAAGAAGACTGATATGCTCCGCGAGATCGGCACGCTTAGTCGTGATCATCCCTCCCTCACCGGTGGTCATGTTTTTATTTGAAAAGAAGCTAAAGCACCCCACGTCGCCGATGCTCCCGGTCTGACGTCCGCCGTAGGTCGCCCCCGGCGAGTGAGCGCAGTCTTCGACAATCGCGAGTCCATGTTCACGCGCAATACCGCAGATCGCATCCATGTCACACGGGTATCCAGCGTAATGCACTACCGTGATCACCTTCGTGCGCTTCGTGATCTTGGCGCGCAAGTCCTCTGGAGAAATTGTCAGGTCGTCCTCGCTGATAAGATCGACGAATACGGGCGTTCCGCCTTCGGCCACGGCCGCGTTTGCAGACGCCACAAAAGTGAGGGAGGGCATTAATACTTCATCACCTGCCTTCACGCCGAGTACCCGATAGGCGAGTTGCAAAGCGACCGTACAATTAGTTACTCCGAAGGCGTGGGGCACACCAACCAGATCAGCAAAAGCGCGCTCAAATGTCTGGGTCACTTCTCCCATTGTCAGCCACTTCGAACGTAGCACACTCACTACTGCTTCGATTTCGCGTTCATCAAAACTGATGTCGCTGAGAGGTATCTTCCACATAAGAGATTGTCGGGCCTTCTACAATGCCGGGTCGAAATTTGCGCAGAACTCGGCTTGGTGGTTCTCAAACTCATCCACTGCCTTTTGGTAGTCTTCGGGCCGACCGATGTCCAGCCAAATGTCGTCACTGTGGTAACCCACCACCCTCTCGCCGGCACCAATCAATTTCAGTACGAGATCTGGAAAATCAAGGTAAACACCTGCTTTGATGTACCGGAGCACATGTGGCTCGTAGACGTAGATACCCATGCTTACAAGGTAGTCGAGCTTGGGCTTCTCACGGTAGTCAGTGATCAGTCCATCCTGGTCGGCAACAAGCACGCCGAGATCGATATCAACATGCTTCTTGTGGACCGCGATGGTGAGCGCCGCCTTCTGCTCGTGATGGTATGCTATGAGCTTCTGAAAGCTGAGCGTAGTTAGAACATCGCCGTTCATCACCAAGAAGGTTTCCTGAAGGCCAGGCACAAGTGCCAGTGAGCCAGCGGTCCCAGTAGGCGTTTCTTCGGATACATACGCAATCTGTACCTTCGCAGTGAGCGAAGGGCGTTGCAGAAAGTAGGCTTTTAATAATTCGGCGAGGTAGCCAACCGTCAGCGTAATGTCGTTGATACCTTGAGCACTTAGTTGCCGGATGAGTATTTCTACAACTGGATACTCCCCTATGGGCACGAGCGGTTTCGGGAACACGGTGGTGTAAGGCTTTAGTCGCGTCCCCCTACCACCGGCAAGAATCACAGCCTTCATAAACACTTCACCGAGGAGAATCCTAAACGTTGTAAACGTCCGTCTTGTAAGCTTCCAGATGCTCACGCACCCAGTCAATTACCGCACTCAAGCCGTCGTCAAGTGAAACCAGTGGTTGCCAGTCGAGCATCCTACGGGCCTTACCATTGTCACAAATAAGTGTGAACACCTCGCTATGTTCAGGGCGCACACGTTCCCCAGCGGCCACCACAGGTAAGCTTAGATTCAGCGTAGCCAAAACATGCTCGGCCAGTTCAAGAATCGTGACGCCGCTACCGTTCCCGATATTAATCGTTTCGCCGACAGCTTCCGGGATCTCAGCAACTTTTAAGAAGCCGCGCACGGTGTCGCTTACGAAAGTCAAATCTCGCACTGGCGTGAGTGAGCCTAACTCGATATGGTCGCGTGTCAACGCTTGTGCAACTATTGTCGGGATCACTGCCCGCGCGGACTGGCGGGGGCCGAAGGTATTAAACGGTCGAAGGGTCGCAACCGGCAGCTCAAACGAACGATGGAAGCTCTCGACTAGTTTGTCTGCGCCGATTTTGCTCGCTGAATATGGCGACTGACCTTGGAGCGGATGCTGTTCATCCATAGGCGTGTAGCGGGCGGTGCCGTAAGTTTCGCTCGTGGAAGTGTGAATCGTTTTTTCCACCTCATAACGGCGCGCTGCCTGGAGTACATTGAGAGTCCCCATGACGTTTGTTTCTATATAGGAGTGCGGCGCAACGTAGGAATAAGGAATAGCGATTAGCGAAGCAAGATGGAATACAGTAGACACCCCGTCTATGCAACGATCGACGAAGAACGGATCGCGTATTTCACCTGGCAGCACTTCAATCTCGCTCTTGATGTCCGACGATAAGAACTCAAGGTTGGCCCAACTATTTTGAGAGTTGTATCGCACTAAAGCGCGAACTTCAGCACCTTGCTTGACCAGCTCTTCTGTTAGATGGCTTCCGATGAAGCCCCCTGCGCCTGTCACTAGAACTTTTTTACCGAACCAACTCATCTGCGGATTCCCCTGGAAACGGAATACAGAAACATCTTCTCCACTTCAGCCTTGCGCATGCCGAGGATGGCAGCGTTGAGATAAATGTTTTCGCGGCCGGTTAGCTCGGGGTGAAAGCCGGTACCGACTTCTAGCAACGATCCGACACGCCCGTGAATCTGTGCATGACCTTTTGTAGGTTTGGTAATGCGCGAAAGGATCTTGAGCAGTGTGCTCTTCCCTGCTCCGTTGCGGCCGATGATGCCGACAACCTCGCCGCGCTTTACTTCGAAGGAAAATTTCGGATTGCGGATTTCGAATTAAGAATTTAAAAAGCAGAGGGCAAAGGGCATAAGAAGTCAGAAGTCAGAAGTCAGAAGTCAGGGCGAAGAGCTAAGCGCAAAGGGCTAAGGGCAGCGGATTGCAGATTTGAAATCACGACAAAGCAATCTCCCGACAGCCGGGATTCAGCGTACCTCGA
>JBPCLZ010000223.1:0-5859 GCA_051002775.1 Pyrinomonadaceae bacterium
TCCTTGCAGATTGCCCATGGCCTGGCGGCGGCGCACGCGAAAGGAATCGTCCATCGCGATCTGAAGCCGGAAAATCTTTTCCTGACGAAAGACGGCCGCGTGAAGATTCTCGATTTCGGTTTGGCCAAACTCACCGGTTCCGGTGATGGCACTCAATCCCAAACGGAAGTGCCAACCAGACGTGTCGATACGGACCCCGGCGTGGTCATGGGCACGATTGGTTACATGTCGCCAGAGCAGTTGCGCGGAAGGGCAGCCGATCATCGTTCCGACATCTTTTCGTTTGGCGCGATCCTCTACGAAATGTTATCGGGTAAGCGCGCCTTTCGCGGCGAATCAACCGCCGACACGATGAGCGCGATCCTGCGCGAAGACCCACCCGATCTTTCCGGGACTAACAAGAACGTTGCTCCCGCGCTTGAACGCGTGGTGAATCATTGTCTCGAAAAGAATCCGGAGGAACGTTTTCATTCGGCTAGCGATCTGGCGTTTGCGATAGCCGTGGGGTGGCGGTGGGTGACCAGGGAAGACGGCCTCACCAGTTGATCGGCAATAAGAAGTTCATTGAGTTTGTGGAGGACTTGGAACACGAAGAAGGGTATTGTCAGGTTAACCAGCAGATGGTGCAAGACAGCGGCGGCTGCAGCATAATTAGCTGATGAATGTCTCTCCGTCGTTGTATCGTCGCCACCGGTTTCCCGACCTTCTACGGCAAGGTCCTGTCCATCGACTCGCTCCAACTCTTCCTCGGCAAATAGCGTGTGCCCGTTAGATTCGAGCAGAAGGTTATATCCACCAACGCCTGTTGCGTCGGCGTCAGCCGCAACTGCCAGCCGTCCGCGCGTACTACTTTAAGGATGAAAAGCGTGTTACCGCCAGGGTGAGGAGAAGCCGCCAATAGCTTATGATAATTATAGTTATCGAAAGCTAAATCAGAAGGCAAATTCTAACCACATGAGAAAGACAAACAAGAGCCAAGCCCTAGCGAGAGTTGCCGCCGGAAGCACCCAGAGGGCGATTCTCATCGTTCTCGACGGTCTTACAAGTGAACACAGCAAGCGAGCGTATGAGCGGCATCTGACGGCCTTCCTCGCGTGGCACCGGGCGAGCGGTCTGAGCGAGATTAGCAAGGCCGTGGTACAGCGATATGCCGCAGAGTTGCGCGAGTTGGGTGTTTCCCCGTCGACGGTCAATCAGAAACTCTCTGCTATCCGCAAGCTCGCCCTAGAAGCGGCTGACAATGGCGCGTTGGATGGTCAGATAGCCAATGGAATAAAAGCCGTTAAGGGCATCCGGCGAGAAGGCACCCGCTCGGGAAATTGGCTGACGAAGCAACAAGCTCAAAAGCTGTTAGACGCAGCGAACACTGACACGTTGAAGGGGCTACGGGACAGGGCGATCCTGGCAGTGTTGATCGGTTGTGGGTTGCGACGTGCCGAAGCTGCTAATCTTGACTTCGCTCACATTCAGCAACGAGACGGGAGATGGGTGTTGGTCGATCTAATCGGCAAGCGCAATAAGGTTCGCTCGGTGCCGATGCCTAATTGGGCCAAAGCTGCCATTGACGAGTACGCGAGCAAAGCCGAGCTAACAGAGGGGATCGTATTCCGTCCAATCAATAGGGGCGGGCGCATCACGGGCGAGCGAATGACAGAGCAAGCGTTTTATAACATGGTTATCCAGTACGCTGAGGCGCTAGGCTTCGCCAAAATCGCCCCACACGATCTACGCCGCACGTTTGCCAAACTCGCACACAAAGGCGGCTCGGCACTAGATCAAATTCAACTGTCACTCGGCCACGGCTCCATTCAGACTACTGAGCGATATTTAGGAGTTGAGCAGGACTTAAACTTCGCACCGTGCGATCGTTTGGGCTTGAGACTGTAGAGGTTCGGTGACGGCGATTCACGGTATGTTATGGGGCGTGGATTCCATCGAGAGATGATCAGGATTCCAATCAAATAGGAGATAGCCCGAAAATGGACTAACAAGCACTATTCTGAGTCTAGGCAGCCGCTTGGCGAAGGGTTTTCATCTCGCGCAGCCATGTAATAATCCGGTTCCAACTCGGAATGCTTTGGGACGCCAAATTGCTAAACATTTTTGAGATCTTCGCAGGTATCTGCGAGTGATGCCTTCTTAATGGATGTTTCTGGACGTCCGGCCGAGGCTGACACTTCAGTTAGCTGGTTGTCAGAAATTGAGCTTCAGCGCGAATTGGATGAGTCGTGGATTATTGCTTGTTGAGGTGATGCGACCGAAATCGCCTGGATCGCCGATTATCTCCCCAGTGTTCGAGTTAATTAAGGGGACAGCGTTGAAGTTGCTGATTGGATTGGCAAAGTTCACGTGATTAAAGAGGTTGAAGAACTCCACCCGGAACTCGACGCTCTTCGCTTCTCCGAAGGGGAAGCGCTTGATGACGGAGAAGTCCACGTTCGTCTGTCGCGGCCCGCGCAGAACGTTGCGCCCGATGTTGCCGATATCAGTTCCAGTCGCGCCGGCTGTTGCGGCTCCGTTTGAACTCGGGATCACTTGACCAGTCAAAACAATTGGTCGCACAAAAGCGAACGGGTTGAAGAAGTATCCGGGCGGGGCGTTGCTGGTTGCCGTGTCGCGCGTCGCTCCTGCCGACCAGTTGGGCCGGGAGAGTCCGCTGTTTGCTCCGAAATAGAAAGAGCCCGCGGCGGAATCCACGATGTCAAACGGCTGACCTGACATCGCGGTGATGATGCCCGCCACCTGCCAGCCGGACAGCAGCAACCGTCCCGCGGTTGAGCTTCGTGCGAAAGCCGGGCGCGGTAAGTCCCACAGATAGCTCAGGACGAAACGGTGAGTTCGGTCGAAGTCGGAGACGCCGCGGTTCGCGCGGTTGTCGAACTGATTGCCGAGGATGGTCGACGTGTCAAGTCCTTCTTGGCCTGAGGCGTTGTCGAGCGACTTCGCGTAAGTGTATGAAGCGAGCAGTTGCAGCCCTTTAGAGAGCCGCCGGGTCAGGCTCATCTGTAGCGAATTGTAGGCCGACTCGGCGGTGGACTGAAGCTGATTAAAGCCGGCTACGTCGGCGCCCTGAAAGGGCGCTCGCAGCGTGGCGTTGTTGGGCGTGTTGGTGGTAATCACCTGCCCGGTCACGGCATTGACAATCGACTGTTGCGGGCTGGCAAGCCGCGCCTGGTTGATGCGGACGTTGCGGAACAGGTTGCGCCCGCGTGTGCCAACGTAGGCGACTTCGAGCAGCAGGTCCTGCGAGAGCGCATACTGAAGGCTGGCGTTGTACTGATGAAAGTAGGCCGTGCGCAGACGGCGATCAAAGACTTGGCTGGAGAGAGCGACGCCGGGGACGAACGTGGGGAATTGATCTCGCGACGGCAGAGGAAAAAAAGGATTCTCCAGAAGAACCAAAGCGCCCGCCGGACTCCGGCGAATGGCGTAGGTCGGCGGAGCATTGATCGTGGTGCCGACGTAAGCCGTGGAGGGGCGCGAATAGAAGATGCCGTAGCCGCCGCGCAACGTCAGGCGCCCTGAATCGAGCGGCGAGTAGGCGAGCCCCACGCGCGGGGCGAAGTTGTTCGGGTCAACGCTCGTTAAGACGCGACGGCCTACGTTCGGCACGTCGGCCAGGTCGTATTGCGGGATCACATTCCCTGCCTGCACGAACCCGCCGGCGGGAGGGCCGACGGGGTTGCCGCTCGCGTCCACTTGCATCCTCGGTTGATAAAGCGCCGGGTCGAAAGTCGCCAGCGCGCCCCGCGTCTCGTAAGGCGGAAGGTCCAGCTCGTAGCGCAAGCCGAGATTGAGGGTCAGCTTCTGGGAGAGCTTCCAATCGTCCTGAAGAAAGAGGCTGTAGTCAGCCGCGCGCAGGAAGCGTGTGTTGATGCCCTCACCATTCAGCGAGCTGGTAGCCAGGCCGAGCAGAAAGCTGTTGAAGCTCTGGAAAGCTATCTGGCCGCGCCGGTTGTTATTCGTCGTCACACTAGTCCGGTAAGAGATGATCCCGCCGCCCGTGCGGAAGCTGTGACGCCCCCGTGTAATAGAGAGAATGTCAACCAGCGTAATCGCGGAGTTGTCGAACTCAAGGTCTACGAAAGTGCCGGCATTGCCGATGGTCAGCGCCTTGCCCGGGCCGATGCGAATCAGCCCCAGCCCCGGATAGGCGTCGGCGTTAGCCCGCTTGATTCCAATGTCCGAGTCCTTCACCGGGTGTCGCCCGAAGCTGTCCGAGAAGACGAAGCTGTAACCGACGCGCGCTTCGTTGACTGTCCTCGCGCTGAAGGTGTGGATGTTCTGAACCGAGAACAGCCGGTTATCATTCTTCCGGTCCGCCCCGAAGCCTGGAACGTTGGCCCCGCCATTAGGAAGCGCAACGAACTGCGGCGCGTTCGAGAAGAAAAACTTCACCGCCAGCCAGTCCTTTTCGCCGACGCGGTAGTCAACGTTCGCATTGAATTGATCCTCGTGGTAAGTGGAGATGGCTGAGCCGGAATAACGGCCGTTAGCCTGCGGCGTGGGGATTAGGAACCCGCCGCCGGGCAGCTTTATGTTCAGGAGGGCCAGCGCCGCCGGGTGGATGGAGGTCGCTGGCAGCAAGTTCGGAAGCCTCGGCCTGAACGTCGCGAGCAGGGTTTGCTGTGAACGGTCGTCGGTTAAACCCGGGGCGATGAGGATGCTAGAGGTCAGACTATTGTCCGACGCGCCGTTGCGCTCGCGCGTGCCCTGGTATGAGGCGAAGAAGAACGCCCTGTCAGTTTTGATGGGGCCGCCGAGCAGCCCGCCGAAGACGTTGCGCTTGAGGACGGGCCGCTGCACGCCAGACGCTTTCAGGAACGGGTTATTAGCGTTAAAGGCATCGTCGCGGAAGTATTCGTAAAGAGCGCCGTGAAATTCGTTCGTGCCGCTGCGCGTGACCGCCTGCACGCTGCCTCCGGCGCCACGCCCGAACGTCGCGTCGTAGAGCGAGGTCTGGACCTTGAACTCCTGGATGGTTTCCGGCGCCGGCACGGCTACCGCTCCCGCGTTGTTCTGGCTCAACACGTTGGCGTCAATGCCGTTGATCTCGAAATTGTTTTGCGTGCGGCGCGCGCCGTTGACGGAGACGCTTTGCGAGTTGCGGCCCACGGCCGTGTTATCAGGGAGGTCCGCGAACGTGCCTGGTGAGAGCGCCAGAATCTGCAGGAAGTTGCGCGTGGCGAGCGGCAACTCCGTGACCGCGCGCGAGTCAACCACGCGGCCCAGTTGCGGGCCGTCCGTTCGGACGAGCGGAGCGGCGCGCACCGTGACCGGCTCGACGGTTATTCCCCCGACCGCGAGTTGTGCGTTGACCGTCGACGTTTCGGTGATGACCACCCGGATCGAATCGAAGAGGGCTGGAGTAAATCCGTTGGCCGCGACTTTTATGCGATACGCGGCGGGTGACAGGAGCGGCAAGCTGTAGTTGCCTGCCGTGTCAGTTGTAACTTTTCGCTCTTCCGCGGTGGCCAGGCTTGTGACGGTCACTTCGGCCCCGACGATGACGGCTCCGTTTTGATCTCTAATCGTTCCTGCGATGCGGCCTGTCGTCGGGCTCTGAGAGAAGGCGTGCGACGCGCCGAGGGCGATTAGGGAACCGGCACAAAACAACTTTATGGCTTCCTGTATGATCATCCGTTTGGACTTGAATCGGTCGCGCGGCTGAGACGAACTTGTCGCCTATTCTAACGAAATCGAAGAGCTCAAGACTAGAAATTCATTGACTTGAGCAGCTTTGCGAAGCGAGGGTCTGAGCGCAGGCTGTCCCATTCCGGATGAACCTGCAGAAAACTTAAAGATTGCGGATTCTCCTCAAACTGCTTTTGCAGGTATTCAAAGGCTCGGTCCTTATCG
>JBPCLZ010000224.1:0-39215 GCA_051002775.1 Pyrinomonadaceae bacterium
TGAAAAACTGAATCAAAACAACTTCGCCTAAGCATGCAAACTCGCAACTAACTCTTGACTCGAACGAAAATGACTACGACGAAAAAGAAATTGCTCCCAAACGCCGGTTTTTCAGCAGCCTGCTAGAAGAAAGTTGTTCAAGTCCGAATCGAACTTGTGAGATTACCTGATCGATGCTCGCCATTATTCACATTCTATCCGATGAAGTGGCTAAGCGCCGATGTCGGCACTGTTTGATGTCTTGAATAGCGGAAAGAGAAAAAAGTCTCCTGAAGATTGGTGGCCGTCTACTGCGGTCAGTCCTTGTCGGTGTCTGAGACTTTCTTTTTGAAGAAGATCCCTTTCTCTCTAGTTTTACTCACGTTCTCCGAACCAGTTTCGTCGTTTCGCGTTTCTGCGACGTGCTTGGGGAATATTATGCCTCGTTCGACCATCTTGGTCCGATGAGTGCGTTCACGGGACTTATGTTCGAACGTATCCGCAGTCCGTTTTGGAAAGAAGATTCCCTCCGTTCCGTCCTTGGTCTTGGATAACTTCGAACCGGTCTTGACTTCCACCGCCGTGGCCACGCGACGAACTGAGAAGAAACCCTCGTTGCTCATCGTCACTTCCGCCACGACCTCACCCGTCTTCTTACTTCGCACGACGGCAACTTTATCGGTGAAGATTATGCCGCGCTGTTCTATCGTCGTCTCAAGGGCAAACGGAAATTGATCGCGCAATGCGCCGACAGCGCCTTTAATAAGTTGAGCATCGTGTTTGCATTCTTGGCACCTGCTTGGTAGCTCCCATCCTTTTTCACGACATCTAAGTTGAAGCCCTGTCGAGATCGTGAACGATTTGCCGCATTGCGAACACCTTATGCTCTTCGGAGCGAAACGATCCAGGCATTCCTTGTGCGACCGAGGCACGTTAGTCCAGCTTCGGTGCACTTTCACTCCGCGTCCGCAGATCTCGCAGCTCTTTTCATACCACTCGCATTCTTTGTGGTAGTCGGGAGGATTGCTCCAATCTTTATGCACTCGCATCGCCCGGCCACAATGCTTGCACGACTTTTCGTACCACTTCGCCGCTCCCGCCGCGATGCATTCTTTATGAGCAGAAGGCGGGTTGTCCCAACCACGATGGATTTTCATCAAGCCGCGACAGATGTCACACGCCTTTTCATACCAAGCGCAATCCTTATGATAATCAGGAACATTATTCCAATCCTGATGATACTTAATATCCCCACCACAGTGACGGCATGACTTGTGGTGCCATTTCGCAGCCTCCCTAGCCTTACATTCTTTATGAGCGGTTGGCGGATGGTCCCATTCGCGATGAATTTTCAAAGAACCGCCGCAAATATCGCAGCTTACGGTGTACCAGGCGCATTCCTTGTGGTAATCGGGAACATGGTCCCAATCCTCGTGATATTTGATTTCGCCGCCGCAATGGTGACAGGACTTGTGGTGCCACTTCGCCGCAGCGCGCTCACGGCACTCCTTATGAACTTGCGGCGGATTGTCCCAGTCCCTGTGGATCTGCATTGAACCACCGCAGATTTCACAGATGGCGTCGTACCAAGCACACTCCTTGTGGTAGCTGGGTACATCGCTCCAATCTTCATGCACGTGGATATCGCCGCCACAATGTCTGCATGAGACGTCGTACCATTTCGAAGACATACTTATGACTGTAATCCACGTTACCGGTGCATGCGTAGTCTAGCTCAACTTAGTTGAACGTCATGACAACGATATTTGTTCAATCGCATGTGGTTGTTAGTGCGACGTACTTCATTAAGGCCACGGGAGCTCACCGCCAAGCATCAGTTCATGGCGGTATCTTTGAAATGAAGCATGATTGAATTGATAAATGCTTCTCCGCGTTTGACAGACCAACCGTGCCGCTGCTGTTGAATACCTCGCCGCTTCAATCCCGCGCGAAAGATTTCGTTGAATGTTGAAAGCGGCGCATTGTCGTATCTTGAGTATTCATCGAGTGCCTCAGGTATTGTGAGGTCCCCTATGTGCGCCAAGATGTCTTCTAAGTTCTCGATCGTGAGTAATGATAACGGTCTTACTTGAACGTTCGGATCAATCCCCAAAGTGTGTAGAGCGTCTTCGAATTGCAATCTCAACCGGCGGTTCATAAAACCAATTGTCATTGAGAAGTCTTGAATTACTAGTATTGGATATACTCTACGAAACCTTCGTAACTCGCTCACCGTGAGAACAGGTTGCCAGTTGCCGCCAGCATCAAGCCGGCCAATCGGTTCACGCAAACTATTGTTCCGTGGAACTATTCTGGCAATACTTCGGGATAATTGTTTGATTCCTCTGCCAAACTTTTCTTTTACGCCATTCAAGAGCTTCGACACGTCGGTGGAATACTTTTCCTCCAAGCTTAGATAACCTCCCTTGTGCTCGATAAGTATCAGCGCATCACCATAGTCGAGAACCGCGTCGGAGATCTCCACATAACTACCTGATTGCCACTTTTCAAAAAAAGGATTCGGGTGAAATCTTCTTGATAACATTGAGTCGGGATATGCATCTCTCAATCTATCATTCGCAAATTGTTCAAATACCTTCCCCCAATAGGATTGAAAGAGACGCCGATCCGCGCGACCTTCGGGCCAAGAATTGAGGATGGTATGATAAACACCCGATGCGAGCTTCTCACTCAAGAACGGGTAAGCTATACACGTAAACCCAAGCCCAGAATCGGAATTGTAAAACAACGGACGATTACGAAAAGCGGTGAAATCACATTGCCAGCGTCGATCAGAAGCGAAATCTCTTTTCACTCCTTCTATGAGCTCCGAAAGGGTAGACACACTGAAGCGGAAGAAAACGTCTTGTAGTTCCGCGTCGAGGTCCATTAATGCGAAAACCTTTTTCTTGTCAAAATTGATAATGCCGGGACTCGCATTTATCGCGAGCGGATCGCCCTGTTGAAAACTGTTGTGGAGTGTCCAGATCGAGAAGTACATTTCCAGATAGTGCGGCAGTTGCAAACCAGTCAACGCCGCAAACTTCTGGGGCAACGTCTGGGCATCGGAAAATAGAAATTCTGCCGCGCGTTGCTCAAAGATGTCGAAGTATTCAAGATTCCTAGCAACGGCCTGGTAGACATCCGGAACGTGGTACAGCTCGAATTGAAATAACATCTGCGCCATCAATTCATCGCCAACCTTCTCACGATCTCCCGCCGCGACACTAAGTCGTTCATCCTGTTCCTCACTGAAGAGCAGATCGTTCATCATTAAACAAGCATCGCCCAACCTTTGTCTGGCTTCGAAATCATGTCGTGGGTCGTCGATGCCATCATTTGTCGTCTCCATCACTACTTTCTTCATCAAAGCAAGCAGCTGCCAGCGACCGAACACTGGGCGGGCAGATTCCGAAGATAGCGCGGCCAGTCCGCTTACTCGGTCTCGCACTTCAGCTCGTATCAGATTGTGAATGAAGAAGCCTTGCAGCTGCTTATATTTTTCGGCCTGACCCTCGAACAACGAAATCATCAGTGTCCACATTGAGAGCGAAACGAATGAAGGCTGAGTTTTAAAGTTCTTAATCAGTTCTGAGAACTCAGGTTCGGTAGGCCCTACGCCATAGATTTCTGAATATGAGATCGGTATTGCTGGCATCTCGCTCGTGTCTCACCTCCGTTGGCTAAATGAGGCCTCGTCTTCATTCCGCTTCGCTCCATTCCAGCCGAGAAAATCTGATCTAGTTTCCCCCTCTCCGGGCCGATTGTGCCACGAGAGCCCGTCCGCACAACTCTCCGTAAAGCCTCCGAGTGCTCCACTCCGTTTCGCCCCTACGGGTGTGCGTTCGGGCACCCACTCGTGTCCCAACGTCCCTACGAGGGGAAAACACTGTTTTAAACCCCAGACCAAAAACACGGAAGCGAAAGGAGCGCCAATCATGGATAGACACGCAACCCGATCAGTGAACATTCCCAAATGGTCAGCCTTGTTAGTTGAAGCAGTCAACAAGCCAGGTCTGATCATGGAAGCTTACTCAGCATTTCACCACTACTCGATAGGAAATCAAATCCTCGCGCTCGTGCAATGCCAAATGCGCGGACTACAGGCAGGCCCAATCAATACGTTTCCGAAATGGAAAGAACTTGGCCGGATCGTCAAACGAGGCGAGCGGGCACTAATCCTCTGTATGCCGTTCACTCGCAAAAGCCGCGAAGAAAGCAACGGCGACGACGCCAACGGAGAACGCACTTACACCAGTTTTATGCACAAGGCACGATGGTTCGTCATTAGCCAGACGGTAGGCGACGAATTCACGCCGCCCCGGATGCCGGAGTGGGACGCCGAGCGCGCGCTTGCCGCCCTCGATATCGAGCGGATCCAATTCACCGACACGGACGGCAACTGCCAGGGATACGCGAAGAAACGACAGATCGCGATCAATCCTGTGGCCCAACTCCCGCACAAGACACTATTCCACGAAGCGGCCCACGTCATTCTAGGACACACCGCCGAAGCCGACTTCACAGACACCGAACGAACACCCAAGAACTTGCGCGAAGTCGAAGCAGAAGCAGTCGCGATGCTTTGCTGCGAAGCGCTCAACCTCGAAGGCGCGGACTACTGCCGCGGCTATATCCAGAACTGGCTCTATCAGGGGATCGGTTACAACGCCGAAGCAATCCCCGAAAAGAGCGCACAGAAGATTCTCCGCAGCGCAGATCAAATCCTGCGAGCCGGACGCTTGCAGCCAGACCAAGACGAAGAACAGGAACAGTGAGCACAGAGAAGGGGCTAGGAAAGCGCGTCAACGCTCGCCTAGCCCAGGCACCAGACTTTTCAACCCGTGAAGGAGAAAACTTGATGCGACGAAACCATAACACAACCCACCAAGCGAGCGTCACGCGCTTTACCTTAGGCCAAACATTCATCACGCCCGGAGCCGAAGAAGCGATCCAGATCGCCGGACAGACAGAGATTGAGTTTTTGCGCCGTCACATGTCTTGCGACTGGGGCGAGCTATCCGAGGACGACGTTCGGGAGAACGAGCTTTCACTAACGGAAGGCTTTCGGATCTTGAGCGCGTACCAAACGGGCAAGGGTCAAAAGCTTTGGATCATCACCGAAGCAGATCGCAGCGCCACCACGATCCTTTTACCGAGCGAGTACTAACGCGACACCAAGAGAACGAGCAGCGCGGGTGCTGTTACCACCCGCGCCGCTTACATCGTGACTTGTCCATCTTCAAGGAGAAAGCCAGATGCCGGATAAGACTACGGCTGTATGCGCAGCCAGGACAAACCCGTTTGTCTGCAGTATTCACGAACTGATCGTCGAATTGGAAGAACGCATAGAGGACGGAGAACCATTCGACAATCCGAAGCTAACTAAGACCGCCGACCGAGTGTTTGGCGGCACCCGCGCAAAAGGTAAATACACGTCGCGCGATGCATACGACGCCTTAGAGATCGCGGTCAACAATCATCTATTAGAGAAACACGCGTCAACGCTTATGCAGTTAGACGTGACCGAGGCTCTAGCTTCTGTCCTGCGTCCTTTGATGAAGAGACTACCGCGACAGAGCGATCGCACGTTAGAACAGACCGAGCTACAACAATTTTCGACACCCCCGACGCTGGCCTACATCGCCGCGCGGCTCTTAAATCCGCAGGCAAGCGATATCGTTTTAGAGCCGTCAGCCGGAACGGGCAGCCTCGCCATCTGGCCTCGCGCAGTGGGCGCAAAAGTCATCTGCAATGAGATTAGCCCGCGCCGAAACTCGTTACTCAGATGTGCACTCAACTTTGACACGCTTCCGCTTGATGCTGAGTTCATCGACGACCTACTACCCGCCGAGATTCAACCGACGGCTGTTTTGATGAATCCGCCTTTTAGCTCGACTGGCGGGCGAGTCGCGCGAAATAGCGCGGTATACGGTGCCAACCATTTAGGGAGCGCATTGCGACGTTTGCGGGACGGCGGGCGCTTGGTCGCGATTCTCGGCGAAGCGATGAGCTTTCACCACGCAAACTTTGAGTGGTGGCAACGTATCGCTTGTCTTTGCAATATCCGCGCGAACTTCACCCTTACTGGCAATGAGTATGCGAAATACGGCACCGCGCCAGACGTGCAACTTCTGGTAATTGATAAGACCGGCCCTACGCCCGGTCAGGACTGGCAAGAGCAACTTAGAAACATTAAATGGGGAACCGCTGACACGTTAGAAGATGCCTGGGCAGAACTCAAAAACCTAGTCGAGCCTTTGCCAGAAAACGATCCCGACGCCGATCCCGACGATTCGGAACCGAGCGGAAATCTGTTTGTCCCATATCTACCAGCGAAGTTGAAAGGCGGGAAACCTCATCCGGCCGTCATTGTTGAATCGGCATCAATGGCCGCTGTGGTCCCTCCAGACATTACCTATAGACCACACCTTAACCCTGAGATTATCAGCGAAGGCCGACTCTCTGAAATTCAGGTTGAGCGCGTTATCTATGCTGGACAACGACACGAGCAGAGATTGCCAGACGGTTCACGCGGAGGCTTCTTTGTTGGCGATGGCACCGGCGTTGGCAAAGGCCGTGTACTCGCCGGCATCATCGCTGACAACTGGAATCAAGGCCGCGAGCGCTCATTATGGCTTTCCGTAAATAACGACTTGCTCGAATCAGCGCGACGCGATCTCACCGACTTAGGATTAGCGGATATTTCGCTGGCAAGAATCAATGACTACCCACCAGCCGGAGAAATCACCCTACCGCGCGGAGTCATTTTTAGCTCTTATTCGTCACTAATCGCCGCAGCCAAAACTGGAGAGAAGCGAATTGACCAAATCCAACGCTGGCTCGGGGCTCACGGCGTAGTCATCTTTGACGAGGCACACAAAGCGAAGAACGCTCTAGCTGGTGGACACGGCGAACCGACACTCACCGGCCAAGCAGTTATCGATCTGCAAGACCCCGAGCGAGATGCAGACTATCGCGTGGTCTATTCATCAGCCACGGGAGCAACTGACGTTCGCAACATGGCCTATATGACTCGCCTTGGACTGTGGGGAATCGGCACCAGCTTTCCCGGCGGCTTTCAAGAGTTCATGCAGGAAATTGAATCCGGTGGCGTGGGCGCCATGGAAATGGTCAGCCGCGATATGAAGGCGCTCGGCATGTACCTGTCCGGCTCTATCTCGTTCGGCGTATGCCCTCAGAGCGGAAAGGCCGTCGAGTACCGCGAGCGCATTCACCAACTCACACCGCAGCAGCGAGAAATGTACAACCGCGCAGCGGACGCATGGCAGAGCGTGTTACGGAACATTGACGAGGCTTTGCTGGTCACCAATGGCGGGCCACGTGCCCGCGCGGTAGCTCTTAATAAGTTTTGGGGAGATCATCAGCGATTCTTTCGGCAAGTGATTTGTGCTTTCAAAGTGCCGAGCGTGATTGCCGAAACCGAAAACGCTCTGAGCGAAGGCAAGTCAGTTGTGATCTCGCTAGTGGGAACAGGCGAAGCGAGAACGAAGGCGCAGGTTGCGAAGGCTACGGCTAACGGCGGCATGCTTGAGGACTTGGACTTCTCACCGCGCGAAGTGATCGCCGCCATGGTCGATCGCGGCTTTCCCACGACGCTTTATCAGGACGTGACCGACCCAGGCTCAGGCAAGACGATACAAGTACCCGTGAGAGACACGCAGGGCAATACGGTACAGAGCAAAGACGCCCTGCGGATGAAGCAAGCGGTAATCGACGGTCTGTCAGCTTTGGAACTGCCGGAAAACCCACTTGACCAGCTTGTTAATCACTTTGGCGAGCGAAACGTCGCCGAGCTTACGGGACGAACGCGCCGATTGATTCGCGACCCTCGCGGACGTGTCGAGTACAAGAAGCGAGCGCCGGAAGGTGTCGCGATGCACAGAACCAACGTTCACGAGATGGAACAGTTTCAAGCTTGCAAAAAGCGGATTGCGATTATCAGCGATGCCGCTGCAATGGGAATCTCGCTGCATGCTTCCAACCGCGCGGAGAACCGCCAGCGCCGCGTACACGTCACGCTTGAGCTTGGTTGGAGTGCAGACAAGCAGATGCAGACCTTTGGCCGGACGCATCGATCAGATCAAGCCGTACCGCCTGAGTACGTCTTGCTTTCAACCGAACTGGGCGGCGAAAAGCGCTTTAGCTCAACCATCGCGCGAAGGCTTGGCAGTCTGGGCGCATTGACCAAAGGCGACCGAGGCGCAGCCGGTAGCGGCGACCTCGCCAGGTACAACTTTGAGACGGAAGAAGGACGAGCCGCTTTGTGTCTCATGCTGCGGCGCATTGTCGAGAGCGGTAATGTCCCAGGGATTGGCAACCCGCGTCAGACCTTGCGCGATATCGGCCTACTAGTCAGGAACCGCGACGGCTGCGAAGAAGTGCGGAAAGATGATCTCTACAACGTGCCGAGGTTTCTTAATCGCGTATTGGCGCTCGACGTTGAACACCAAAACGCGCTGTTCGATTGCTTTGTTGACTTATTCGATCAAACGGTTCGTTACGCCAAGGCTAACGGCACCTTTGACGAAGGAGTGACCGACATTAAGGCTCTGGCAATTCGGATTGCCAGTGCTCCGCGCGTAGTGCACACCGACGAAATCACCAATGCCGAAACGACCCATTACACCCTAGAGATTGACGTGCCATCGAAGGCTGTCAGCTTCGATGAAGCGGAGCGCGTTCGAAAGCGAAAGACCGGAGCATTCTTTCGCCATCGGAAGAACGGTCACATTATCTTAGCCGTGGAATCGGGACGGCATACCAACCCTGAGAGCGGAAACAGTTACCGCACGTTCGCGGTCTGGAAACCGGAAGCCGCGCGAAGTAGTTACATTCACGACGACGAGTTGAGCGAGAAATATAGAGCCGTCATTCCCTCGAAGGCGCGTGACTGGTGGAAGAAGAAGCATGCGACTGTGCCACCGATTGAAACTCTCGAGACTCACATAATCGGTGGAGCGATTATTCCGCTCTGGCAGAGATTCAGGACGCACGAAGAAGCCCGCTTGCGCGTGGTGCGGGTTACGACAGACGACGGGCAGCGAATTGTTGGCCTTCGAATACCACCGGAGCAAGTAGGTCCCATTGTCGCGGCGCTTGGCGCAAAACGTAACCTGCGCGAGCCGGAAGAGATCTTTACGGGTGTCCTGGACGAAGGCGAAGAAGTGAACCTCGTCTCCGGTCTCAAGCTTCGGCGAGCATTCGTTCACCGAGAACCATTCATTGAGTTATGCGGAGCCGACCCCTATAAGTTCGCCGAGCTACGCGGGCTTGGCCTTATCAACGAGCAGATCGATTGGAAGCAGCGATTCTTTATTCCCACCGACGAGGCAGCCGGTATCGAGATACTTTCCAGCTTTCTTGATCGCTATCCAATCATAGCAAGCGAGTCAGTGCCCGAGGTCGAGCCTAACG
This sequence comes from Pyrinomonadaceae bacterium, assembly GCA_051002775.1. GTDB lineage: Bacteria > Acidobacteriota > Blastocatellia > Pyrinomonadales > Pyrinomonadaceae > PSRF01. The sequence goes on from JBPCLZ010000224.1 coordinate 9,418, forward strand.
TCGCGGAAACCGTGGAAGCGGAGATGAGGCAGACCCAAATCGTTGACCTTGGCCAGTGGATTGTAGCGGTAGAAGAATCGCTCACAGGGAACAAAGGAAAGGCGACAGGAGAACCGGCTCCCGCTTTAGCAATAGAGCCCCCGGCGAAGTCAGACACTGGCCTGACTGTCCAGCCTTTTGTCATTGTTTCCGAATTACAGCCAGGCTGCGACGCGAGCGAAATGCAATTGGCATTCGACTTTTAGCGGAACCTAATGTCAGTTTCTTTTTCCAAATCTTCCGAGCCAGCCCCGATCGTGCTGGATGGTGCGACGCAGGACCCTGCCGGGTTCTGCGCCCTAACAGCAGAGGCCGAGCCAATTGCGTTGACAGCGGAGCGGCTGCTGGCTGCCCAAGCGATGCGACTGCTAATGAGCCTCGACAGCGACTTACGTGAGGCACGCGCGCAATGGAATCAAGACTGGTTTCGGCGAATTATGCGCATTCGACCTAAGGCTGTCTCACGCTTACGGAGACGCTGGGCGAATCTCAGTTCAACGCCGGTAGTTCCTTTGGGCAGCCTGCAAAGGCGCTATCACGCTAATCTCGCAGGATACTTGTATGTTGACGAAAAACTAAGAATTGCGTCTTGCTGATGGCCCTCAAGCGTCCACTTTCGACTGTGCGACTACTGAAGTTATCTTCTTCTCCTCCCCCAGCTCCTCTCGTATCGACTTCGCAATGCGCTTCGAATAGAGCGTTACGTATTCCTCCTCTAGCCACTTCAGCAAGGGGTCTAGATGTTCGGACTCAAGTAACATAGCAAATACCGCACTCGGTTTCGTGAGGCTATGACTGCCAACAAATTGAATGAAGTTCTTCAGCGTAGTTTGCGCAAATTCCAACATGAGCCAGTAGTCTCTCACTGTCGCCACGCCAATATCGGATCCATGTACAACCGTCGATCTACGTTCGTAAACTCCCAAGACTTTTTGAGGCATCTGGTAATCATCGGAATGGACTTCTTTACCAAGCAGGTATCCTCGATAAGCGATCTTCTCCCCTTTGAGCCCATCTTTCTTTGTGGCGAGTAGTGTCTCGAGGGCGGTGCATAGAAAGGATATCTTTATGTCCGGATCCACCTCTGAAATTGCCAACCCAATCCAGTGCAGCGTCCTTTCAATTGGGGCGCGCACCTTGGGCGCTAATAAATTGATCCGTTCGAAGTCCTGATTAGCTTCACCTACGTGTTCGTTCAGGAATTCTGTGTAGTCATATTCCATCGCGGTGTTCTTATTGTCGTAGCCCCAGCTAACGATTTCCCCGTTTCTCTCGTTCCTGACTGCGTACTCGGTCGACAGTTCAAAATACAGCTGCTCGTCATGGATGAACTCGACCTTAAGGTAATTCTGCAACACCCGGAGCCGGCGCGTGGCTTTAAGCCTGGCTCGTTTGACCACTTCAGCGGTGTTCGTGCCCCTTTCGCTTACAATGATCACGGTTCGATTCTCGAAAGCGTTTAGACCTATAGGGACAATCTTTTTAGGATCAAAGCCCCATCTTATGAGTTGCTCCCTGTCGTATTGAGTAAGGATGCAATCCCAGAACTGAGTGTCCTCAACCTTGACACTCAGATTTACAACTCGGAACATTACTCTGAAATCTTCTTCCGGCTTGAGGACGTCTTCCAGAAACTTATTAATGCGGCCTTTTAGCTTAGCCGGATTCTTGTATTCGTCCTTATTTTCAAGTAACTCAAGGATTAGTCCGCTAAGCTTGTCGTTTAGCTGGCGAGGTTCAAGATGCTCTGTACGCTTGTCTTTCCTGAGTTCGAAATAACTGGTGTAACGAAGCTGCTTTTCGTTGCCGGTGAATTTGAGACCTTGTTCCCGGAACACTTGGGGCGCCGCCGGCTCGGGCACTAAACCACACAGATAAAACCAAAAAAGCCTCCTTTGGTCGGGAGTCTCGCCACAGCCCTGTAGATAGGACTGCAGCAAAGTTCTTAAGTGCTTATCGTGGTTCATGGTCTTAATAGACTGTCCTGGATGGATTGTCCCTCCCTATTTTCAGCAAGCCATAGTCCTAAACACGCCAGCCTAACGCGAATACAACTGATTCAGGAAATGAAGACAAAAACCTCTTTGGGGTAAGTTCGTGGTTGCGCGCGCTCACGCGCACCCTATTTTTGGCCTGTAATGCCTCTCACCCTTGGGCGACCGTGAAAGGTTGCCAGGTATGCCACAGCTTCAGTGAACAGGGTGCCGCGCCTAAGGGCATGCTTTGATACGTGGACCTCATGGAGCTACGAGCGGTCTGCTACTTCAACTCCGAAGAAAGACCGCACCTGTCTTTACCGCTGGAAGTTCGGCCTTCGCTCGGCGTCTTAGGAATTGCGAAAAGGAAACCAGGAACTGCAATCAGGTGGGCAGACAAGATAGAGCTGAAAAACCGGGCTTGGTGCAGACGTAAGGTCTTTGTTATCAACAACCTTGGAATCAGGAATATTTTAAAGTAATCCTGAGAATCCCAGGAAGTGACCCAAACTGCTTTTCCTCAATAATTTGCAGCCTGGTTTTGCGGACGATTTAGCGAGCTTGAGTTGATCAAAACCAATTTGGGGGTATCGATGCAAAAGAGTTTAAGAGGTGGCAAGAGAACGTTAGTAAAGAGGAGTTCGTCTGTAAATCTGTACGCCGATCAAGCAATCCAGATCCAAGCCATCATGGAATCGGTTGGCGCTCGGAAAGAAGCGCCGGTCATTCGAGACCTATTAGACGAAGCGCTCGCAACCCGCCGCCGGAAATCCGTAAACCGAGGAGAAGCCGAACCGCCGCCGCCTGCACAGGATGTTGCTGAAACAATGCAAACGATTCAAACGCTACTCTTGAAGCTAATCCGACAAGATGAAACAGGCCTGCGCGCTCAGGGTATCAGCCTGATATTGCTCCAGGAAATCTTGGCGGAGGCTAGCGCAGGGCGAAAGCTCGCATGGAACAGGCTCGAAGTTCCATCCCTAAGTGAAAGCGGCATGACTCCCAGCGAGATCGAGGAGCGGCTTAACGCTGAGACTAACGAGGCTAAGGATCACGCCTACGGTGTGGCGGAGGAGATCAGGAGCCGTCAGGAGAGAGAAGGGAACCAGTCACGTAGTTTGCCTGTGGCGGGTTCATAGCTTTTCGAATCCCCTTACGTTATTTGGATTCGCGCATGGATCGCACGCTCCGAAGTAATTTTCTCGGCAGCTGGGATTGAGGATTCAGTTTAGCTAGCTGTTGGAACTCACGCTCCGCTTCTCTGAGCAAACCGACTCTTGCATAGAACACACCAAGCGCGAGGTGAGAGCGTGTCCTCTTTAATTGATTTAACTCTTGCACGTCCTTTATTGATAGAAGCGCAAACTTCATTTCGGGAGCCGATGCCGCTGGCGAGACGACTTCCCTGCCATCGACCACTGCTGTTACGACCCAAGAGAAAACCTCACCACGCCTCAAAGGCGTTTTTGCTGTCCATTGGGTTTCGGCAGGTATTAGCTCTTCACTCTTGATGACTTCTGAGTTCTTCGAGTCCAGAACGTAGACGCGATAGCTGGTTGCTCCGGCCAGAGTTTCCCATTTGAAGACAGGTCGGTCTTCTATGAGGACCCTTCTCGCCGGATACAGAAGTCTGAACGAGTGTCCTCGATTACTGCTGCCTCTAAGGGTGCTATCCTGACCTCCGAGACTGCTCAATATATCCGGCGTCTCGATTCGCTCGGTCAACGATGCCTGGGCGATCTCCTGTTTACTGATCAAAGAGACTTCATCAAGCCCTTTAACGTGTCCGCTTTTGTCGATCGTAACGTCGCCTTGACCATCCTTCAGAACGGCGACGGCTGTTGAGGTATCAATAGCGCTGGGACTAGAGGGCGCGTTCGGTGATCTAACGGGCTCCGGCGTTAAAGGTGAGGGCAGGTTCGCAGGATTTGTGAGCGTGGGGCTCGCCTGTACGCCAATCTGCGTTGGCTCATTCTTTTTCGCTTCAAGAGTGTCCGAGTTCCGCTTGTTTACGCTCACAACAATTACAAGCGCAACGGCGGCTAAGACCAGAGCGGCGAGCGCAGAGGTTGGCTTCCAACCCAAACTTCGCCACCAAGGCAACCCGGAGAAACCCTCACGCGTCGATGCGTGCCCAGTTGGACCGTAGGAGACTTCCATTCCTCGAGCGCTTTGCGTGCGGAAAGCCATGAAACTTCGTACATCTTCGCGGCACGTTCCGCAGACCTTTAAGTGGATATCAATGATCTCCCGCGAGGTTGCATCCAGGGTTTTCTCGGCCAAGCCAACTAGCTGTTCAAAATCAACGTGGTCATGTCTAAACCAGAACTCTGGAGCGAGAGTGAAACTTATAGGTCCGGAGCCTATTTGCTGGCGTAGGGTTTCCGTGAACTGATGATGACAGGTCTGGCAATCGGCGACGTGTGGTGCAACGGTCGCAAGCTCGTCTTCTGGTAAGGCGCTGAGGCAGAAGTGTTCTATCTGCGGTGTCGATGGGTGTTCGCTCACTTCAAGCTTTTTCTTCCTTCCTCTCTTCTCAGATATCTAAGACGGGAGTCACAGAAGGAAATTCCGGCTGTGGAAAAGTTTATTTTCATCTGTCTAACTCAACCTTCAAACGCTGAACCGCCCGAAAACGCCATTTGTATACATTGTCGCGGGAAGCGTTCAGCTCGGCCGCCACCGTAGCGCTATCCATTGGCACTCGCGAGCGTAACCGTCCGACCTCCTCAACGGAGCGTCCTAGCCCATTGGCAAGATCCTTGAGTGTCACAATTCCTGCTCCGAGCAACGCGCTGAACAGATCTTGGCCGGCCTGATCCTCAAAACCGAGACAGAAGGCATCACGCTGCTCTGGCGGCAATTGGATGATGGCCCGCCACAGTTGCCTCAACAATTCCTTCGCTTGTAAGGTCGATTCGCTTGAGGGGATAGTTCCCGCAAAATAAGCATTCCAGGATGGCGAGATATCGTCGTCCAAGGACTCAATCGGCTGCTCTCTAACATCCAGCAGAGATGCCACTATCCTAACCAATACATCAATCTCAACCGGACCTCCTATCCAGTCAAAGAGTTCTGCTGCGACCTGGGGCAACGGTGCGGCTCTTACATCCTCATCTGGAAAGCGCGCTGCTCGGAAAGCTTCCGTTTTTGTTTCAATATCGCGAGAAGCTTGCCCAGAGAAGACCGTCTTGCCGGTGTTTCGCCAAACGGCAAACCCACATAAGAGTTCTTTCTCATATTCCCAAGAGACCAGATCTTTGTGTCGTCTAAACAGATCTCTCAGGCTGTCTTTTAATCGCGTGCGCGCGGGTGACTTAGCGCGGAGGAAGTCGATGCAAGTGTTAGAGGCGATACGCGCAACATAATGATCAAAGTTGTCGATATCAGTGCCGCTGGAGGAAGCGTGTAGATCGTGTAGCACCTGCACGATCCTCGTCATCGCTTCCTGATACAAATCTTCTGCGTCCTGATTGCGCTCATTGATGCCTTGGGCGCTTACATAAAAACCCAACCTTCGTCGCAGCGTTTGCCTGACAATCGGCGCCGCACGGACTGTTAGCAGTTCATCGAGGCGCTGTTGGCGCTCCGACTCTTCGTTGGCGCTGAGGTATGGAAGTAGCAGGTTATCCATAGAGGCCTAACCAATCCACGGTTTCCAGGTATGTTGAATCGCCAAGCGGGGCCATTGACCAATTGGGAAGTCAGTGGTCGCTTCTTAACGGTTGGGAAGCCTATGACTGTCGAATCTGACGAACCGCGCCTGGACATCGTCGATTCGCCACCGTGTTCTTAACCAACCTTTCGTCGTTTGATACCTGACTGATTCTTCGCGTCATACTTAACCGTGCCGGGGAGCCTTGAAGGGAGTTCCATTCGATCATCCACAATTTCTTCCAAGTGGACGCCTGCGACGCGCGCATATTCCAAAAGGACAATCAGCGACGGTTCGTTCTTGCCCAATTCGTAGTCGGAGATTCTGGTGTAGGGAATGTCTTCCTCGACTCCTAAACGCTTATGGAGTTCGGCCTGAGAAAGACCGAGTGAATTTCGAATATGTAATAGTTTGTCGGCGAGCCGTTGTGGCCGTCGTCGCGCGTAACCCATCAGCAGCGACCTCCTTGTGAGATGGAGATCGCGAGATCGGGTCTATCCGTTGTTGCGGATGGCAGATAGCTGCGTTTTTGGGTTTCGCCGTGAGTATGAATCTTTCATGCTCAGCGGCGATGCTCATCTCTCAACTACATTGGAGGGCGAGCTACGCATAGCACAGTGGCGGATTTCAAAGACTCAATGGTCCTAAGAATACCAGAGCAGGGCCTCAGAATCACTCATTGTTCCAGAAGGCCCAGCCATTGCCCAGGCTCGGCCGAGGGAATTGAGTACGCTCGCCATCTTTAAGCCTACGGTCAGGCGGCACTGGGTAGACAAGTGTTATTCTTGGATTTTCGTTTGGTGTCACCTCGAACACGTATTGACAGACAGGTCTGAAAATGTCGCAAACTCTGGATCAATTGGTAAATGTTGGCTTGCAGCTCCTAGCTGATGCCCACGATCCAACTGAAGCCCACAGCGAGCACGAGCGCTGGGTTCGAGCTGTGTGTGAATGGTTGCGGAAAACCGTGCCTAATACTGGTCTGACTGCCGAGTGGGCCTCGTTCGGTTCGTCTCCGTTAGTGTACGGAGGGGGCTACTATGATGATCCACGTGCTTGGGTTTCTCATCTTTCGCTAGTAAGGCGAAGGCTTAAATGGCTAGGTGAAAAAGGTCCTGTTGCGGCTCGAACTGTCAACACAGAAAACGTACAGCGTGTCATCGCTAAGCTTGCGGCGTTACGAAAGAGCGTTGCAAGTAGGGTGAGCTTCGCTTGGCCGGACTTGCATTACAATGCGGGCATCACGCTTGAATTTTTGCAGAGATACGAAAGATTGCGGGACGAACTAAAGGAACTCCAGCCGGACTTGTATTCTGATCTGCCGCTTCGTGAAATACCGGAGAATCCTCAGGTCACTGCTGATGGCAAAATTGAGAGGCATATTGCGAGTTACTATCTCAAGACGCTGTTAGAGGACATTGATTACATTCTGGAGATTCAGTCACAACTGAGGAGAAGTCACACTCCTACTTCGAATCAAACAGCCGATCAAAACCGAGGTGATTCCGTGCCATGGGATGTTTTCATTTCACACGCGAGCGAAGATAAGGCCGCTGTCGCCGAGCCTCTCGCATATGCATTGATAAAAGCAGGTGTTTCAGTTTGGTATGACACCATCGAATTAAAGATAGGAGACTCCTTAAGAAGCTCGATCGATAAGGGCCTGCGGGATTCTAAATTCGGCATCATCGTATTGTCCCCGGCTTTCTTTGGAAAACACTGGCCGGAACTGGAACTGAATGGCTTGGCCCAAAAGGAGGTCAACGGGGAAAAGGTGATCCTGCCAGTTTGGTACAACGTCACTATTGACGAGGTACGTAGCCGCTCGCCTCTCCTTGCAGACAGGATTGCGGCCAAATGGAGAGACGGAATGGACTCTGTGATTACTTCTCTATTGGATGTTATCCAACCCAATCCCGTCCACGTCCGACCCGAGGGGGCGAAAGTGACTCCAGATTCATTGAAGGAGCTGGCAGTGGTCTCCCCTAAGACGGCCATGAGCGAAACGTGGACGGCGCTCGCTACTGCGATCTCCGAAGCCGCAAAGCGAAACCAATCGCAAATCGAATACTCTGAAGGGATGAGTCCGAGCGAGATCGTTAATCAATTATTTCAGGCAAGCAAAATAAGCGAGGAGGTTCGCGAGGAATTCTTTCGACTGAAGAAATGGCAGGAGAGCGCTGCTCTTTGGCACGTACATCAGGAACCAGCAGATGCGGTGGGTTTTGCTGAATTGGTAAACGGCTTGGGGCGTAGGTTTGATGCGATCTGAAATACGAGTGGAAGGTCACTGCCGACGCTTAACCGGGAACCCGCTACTTGAACCTTCTGCTCAAGGCTCTTACTGAGGAACATCGGTGTTTTTGCTAAACTCAGTAAGGTCGAAAGCCGCAGCGATTGTCTTCGAATAAAGATTCGCAAACACGGCATGGTGAGCGTACGCAATAACGTAGTTGTTTATTGCATCAGCCTTCTCCCGACTGATTCTTAACAAAGCATCGCCGCGTTTGGCATCGTCTATTAAGACGCAGCGCGTTGGTGACAGCGGTAGTAGAACCGAACCAGGACTAAGTTCAAGAGCACCCCACAATGCACCATTACCCGGTCGCGTAAACACGACGGGATTGTCAGATGTAACAAACACGCGTGATGTTGTTGACTCCAAGAGGTGCCATCGCCTTCCCTCGATAATCCCTTCAGTGTCTTCGGCCAGTTGGAGTCCTATCTCCATCAGACCCGCATCCGTTTTTTTGGGATTGTGTCTTAGATAACTCTTCTTGGCTCCCTCCAAGAGAGCCAGGCGTTTGGCTTCCAGCTCTTCATCTGTCCCCAAAAAAACCGTGGCCTCTTTCGGACCGAAAGAAGTCCTCCTTGTCGGCAAAAAACTCTGCGAGGCTCCCCGTCAAGAATGAATGCCCTTTATGTAGTCGCTCCTGACTGTTGGGAGTTCGGTTCGCAAGACTGCCAATGAACTCGGACAGTCGGTTGCATTCTTTGTAGTTCAGATCAACTTTTGGTGCGTCGAGTAATTTCTTGATTATTGGCGCGGACTGCTTCTCGTGTTTACTTAGAGTCTTGTCGACCTTGTCCTCGTAATAATCCTCGTCGCACGCGACACGGCTAATGCTACCATTCCGGCGCTAGGCCTCGCCTATAGAGATAAATTTGATTTTGCTTACCCCTAGGGGAGAAATTTCTGAGATAGAATTGTGGTACGTAGTGATCCTTCGCCATGAGAGCATCAGTTTAACAAATACGGGGTCTCAGGATGTCGGCAGCCCGCAAAGGTCGTTTGAGAATTCAAAAGCTCACCATGGAGCTGAGACACGACCGCAATACGAAGCTCATAATTTTCAGAAACGATCGAAGTGACACTCCACACCTGACGCTTTCGTGGAACAACCCGAGTAAAGTAATAGATGTGCACTTGAAGAGTAGGGGCGCCGCCGGAAGTGAGGTTCATCGTGAAAGTGGAATAGTTCGAGAGCGCGCCTTGATTAAACTGTTAGGAACCTTCAAAGATAAACTTCGCGATGATGTGCTTGTCGAGTTAAGCAGAGCGATCAAGATAAACCCGGGTCGGCTTGGGAGGTGGGGGTACGCTATCTTCTATCTGGATCAGGATGAGAAGCGCGAATTCATTGATAGAATTGCTCCGTTGAGAAAACCTGGCAAGCGGGAGCGGATGCTTGATCCAGCGGCGTTAGTGGACTGGACCAACTCGTCGGAGGTTAGAAATAACATCTATCATCCGTCAACACTTCACTATATCGCCGCTGCGGGTCATGATGACGTTATTATGGCTGGACGAGCACGCGGGAATCACAGGCCAAAGCTTCTACCGCTGGGTTTATTCCGAGCAGCCGATGGTCGGCCAATTTGGATCGCAATGGACCGGCTAAGCAAGAAGATGCTGAGTCTCTCCGATACCTTTACACTTTCCTGTCTACAGCAGCTCCTTCCGAATGACGCTTGGGATATTGTCTTTAATGAACTTCATCTTGAGGAGGTTGAACTCTTCGCTGACTAGGGATTCGATTGCTCTAACTGAGTTGGATCAGGCGATTCAGAAAAGCGATTGATTTCCGACGGTGACAGCTGAGAGAAGGAGGTCGGCTTCCATACCAAAGCAATGAATCTGCGATTTTCGAAGAATGTGAGCAACCAAGCTGAACTCATCGGAATATCCTCAAAGTCATCGAAGACTTCGAACTGATATCGGAAAATATCTGGCTCACGATGGTAGGTCGGCATTGCATCCACAAATTCTTTCGGAATTCCAAATCTTAGAACATCGACGTATACCATCTCGTCAGGAACTGGTGACCATAGTTCATGATGATAATGGAGTCCCCGAACCACTTTCCTCATGACTCTCAGAAAACGAACATCCGATGCCGGGTAGATCTTGTGCCGCTCACCCTCAGGAGTATCAATCGGCTGCATCTGTGCCCATAAATCGGAGAATCTACGCCGACCGTCGATGTCGCGAAGGCTACGATTAACCTTGCCATTCCACAGTTCTCTGACTGCCTGATAGGTTCGCCTGCAAGCGTGAGGACAGTTCGAAAGTGCGGTTCGTCATCGGACCAACTGTGATTGCACGTTCTACAGGCTGGAACCTTCAACCTCTGAATCCTCGAGTTGGATTTTGAGGGTGGATAAAGCGAGTTCGGGATCACATGATCGTCTGTGTCTGCATTCGCAACTCCACAATATGCGCAAGTGTTATTCATACTCTTAGGTTTACGTCATCGGGTCTCGCTTGGACAAGCAGGGAAAGAGTCCGAAAACACTAGTCTTCGGCATCACGAAATATTTCGAAAGGGTTATTCGTCATTTCGAGGAAGGCTCTTTGCAACTAGTCTTTCTCGCGTGACAACTCGCCTGCCTCGAACTCGCGCATAAGTATTCCGTAATTTTGATCTCTTTGACGGCGTAATTCCCGCCATTGTGTATTTAGGTCGTCTATCGCATCGTGAAACTGCTGATCCTTGAGAGTGATCTGCGTGCAGAACATTGCTAAGTCCTGACACCACTTCAATGCAAGTACTGCCGCATTGGAATAATAAATGCGATCCAGATTAGTGACGCCCGCCATAGTTGAGTGAATCAACCAGTTCATCCTGCGATACTCCGTGCGGTAATACTCGGCTAGCGACACTCCGAGACTCGCTTTGATCTGATCGCCGTATGCAGCGTCCGCGTTTTCAGCATCCCTAAAAAGATCCCTTCCGGTCCAACGCTCGGGATGGACCGCCTTCTTAGGATCCTTAGCATTAGGCCACAACGTGCGGCGCATATCATCTATAGAATTCTTCTCGCGCAGGATGAACGACTCAGCCTCAGAGTGAACGGCGGGAACATTTCCTGCACCGTAAAATGCGACTAACTGCTCTGCGGCTTTCAATCGCTCTGAAAAGGCGAGGTGGTACATTTTCCAGCCGCTGCCATTCGTCGAATCGGTATGAAGAAGCACGAGGTCAACTGAGAACTCAAGCAATGATCTATTGCCTGCCGAAATTGCTTGTATGTGTTTGGTATGATTTAGGAGTTCGAGACTTTGCATCCAAGCGTAGGCTCGGATCCATACTGCCCGAATCGCGTCGTCTCGATGCTTGAGCTCTGGGCGCGGTAATACCGACATGATCATAGGCTCGCATTTGTGCATGTACTCTCGATAGAGTTTGATGCCGGCGAACATGGCATTAGCATGCGCTTCAGCGGTTTTGAGTTCTCGGTCGCTGCTCAAGTTCTTCTTCCGTCGCATTCACAGCGCACCGAACCGGTATTACCTAATCCTACGAAGGTATCCAAGTCAGTATTTACTCTATGGGTCATCGCGCCGCCATCTTAGTCCCATCTTTATCTCCACGAGTGTGTGATGGTTTCGTATCAGGACGCCCTTCGATTCACGATCGAAGTCAGGAAGCGACTCTTTGCCATCGCGGTGTTCCGATAGATTTGAACTTACTCACACTTAGCGCGCCACGAACATTCCGAGCCTTTGAACCAGGAGCTTTTAGAGCAGCTTCGACGTTCTCCCGTTGTGCTTCGTAGATCTCGGTTGCGTTAAACTCGTAGTCAAGCAACACCATAAGGACTGCGTCCCAGTCGTGCTCCGTTCGGATCGATCCCAATCGCTGTCCCGGCTTACAGTTTTCCTGTAAACAACGCCCTTTGATTTGCAACTTCTTTGTCGCGCCACCAACGCGCTCAATGGCATCATATCCGGCCTGTCGTGCAGCCGTGAGTTCGACACCGAGAATTCGTGCTGCTTCGTACTCCGCAACCTCGCCAGTCACCCCGAGGGGTTTTTCCGGTAAGAGAGTAATATTCACGAGCTAGCGCCTTCGCCTCTCCTAGTAATTCCATTACGCGTTCGTGGTTTGCCATATACCTGTCCGAGCGATTTAGACAACTTAGCGAGATGACGTAACTTGACTCCGCGACCGCCCTGCGAAATTATCAGCGTGCATTTAGCCTGAATTGTATCCTACAACAAGTTTGTCCTGTCGCGGTGCTTTGGTAATACTGTGATGTTTTTGGATTCCTACTTGGATGAAAGCTACGACAGCAATTCCGACTTAATCGTCGCTGGTTTTGTCGCCTCAGTCGATCAATGGGCGATATTTGCCGAGAAGTGGAAAACGGTACTTGATGAACATGGCTTGCCATACTTCCATTTCCTAGAGTTCAACAAGCATCACCTCTCATTTGAACAGCGCACAAAACTTCTCAGTTCCTTGATCAAGATAATCACGGAATGCGTAATCCTCGCGGTGTCGTCAAGAATTTCACCCTCGGACGCGCGAAGGAAGCTGACCTTCGATCAATTCGCCTTTTGCACGTTTTTGAAATTGGTCCGGCGTAAACAGTCCGCCATCAGGAAGGCCCGCCCCTTTGTTGGCGATATTGATAATGCATCGAACTCTGGGTTTGAGAGCCTTACCGACTTCATTGAGAAGATTTTCAAGCGTTCCGTAATAAGATGTCTCCTTGACCGCTGAGCCGGAGCTATGGATAACGTTGAGGCTTTCAAGGTATGTTTGGAGAAGATCCATGAAGGAGCGTCTTTTGTGGCGACCGGCTAGTTAGAGCGTCAGAGCGTCATCTTTTATAGCGCACAAATCGAGGCTTTGGAAAGACGGATTTCTGGTGAACGTGCGTGCCCGTTCGTTGAAAAAGCCAAGTACGTGGGCCAAATGACGGCGTTGTCCTCGATTCGCCGCTTCTCATCTAGGTTCGTGAAGAGCTGAATCAAAAGAAAGAGTTGAGCTATGGAGCGACTCAAATCCTTATCAGAAGTGTGCCAGCCGGATATTCGATACAAAGGCCGAGTCGATCTCGATAAGACCACTGGAACGGTAGCAGAAACGACAATCGAATCGATCTACACCCTTATTCAACAGATAACTCTCGGCTCCGCAGTCCCAGACGAAATCCGCAACCACTTCGAGACGGCCAAGAATCTAGCGTTGTATTCTTGGTTCGTTTATTCATTTAATGTCGTGGCTGCGATGCATGCGTTCGCATCGCTTGAGATGGCGTTAAGAATCAAAAGCGGTGACAAGAAGACCTCCTTCAAGGGTCTCCTCGACAAAGCCTTTAACAACCGCAAACTAACGGGCGACCTTGGTCCTCCAATTGACTTGTCGGTCGCGTTCTCAAGAATGAGAAACGATTTGGCTCATGGCAGCAGGACCTTGCACGGTCAGGGAATCGCCGTGTTGCAGATATGCGCGGATTTAATTAACGAGCTATTTACGTAGCGGGTTTTCGTCAAGGCACCTCACCTGGCACAAAACGCTTCTTCAGGCTGGTTTGATACATCATGATTTCGGATGAAAAAGTTAAACGTGATCTTCCGATACTCAGGGAGAAGTTGATTGAGTTGCGTGAGCTTGCCCAGTCAATGCCACCGAGAGGCTTTGCCTACGACGAAAGTGATCATTTTGGATTTATGTGTCTCATGTACTTGGCCAAGCAGAAAGAGCACGCTTCTTCCGTTTTGTGCCTTATTGATGATGGACACTATCGTGATGCTGGTCTCATTGCGCGAAGCATGTGTGAAGGACTCGCGCAAATCAAATGGGCTGGCTTGGATGCGGAGATTCGACCATTACGATGGCGGGCTTTTGCTTACATCTGCGACTGGCGCACAATGAATGCGAAGCTTGCAGAAGGTACTCCCGTCGACCCCGAAGACCGCGAAACGATTCAAAAGGCAATAGACCAGTTTGGTAGTCTGTTTCTGACCAAAAAGGCAAAGGATTGTCAGCGGCGGCGAAAAGCTCTGCCCCGCGACCCCTTCGCGAAGGACTGGATCCAAGGACGCGGATACTCAGCGATATTCTCTGAAATAAAGGGAGACGTTCTAAGAAAAGGAATTTATGCTCCGTTCTCGTCCTGGCACCATTGGACGTGTGAGGAAATGGCGAGTGTGATAACAAGAGGAGTTGATAAGATAACTTGGTTGCCGCCTTCCGATCGCGAGGCTGCCCGCGTTCTGGCAACAACATTTCAATGTCTCTTTGAAGTCACTGAGGTCGCTGATATCTATCTCAACTTGGGGTTCTCCACCCAACTCGCAAATGTCAGGGATGCTTTTGTGTCCTCACTTACTGTGCCCATAGGAGAGCTGCATGAGTAGTGGTTTGCAAGTAGTCGAAGAGCGAGAACGACGGCGTTACAGCTTGTTAAAGACGCTGTACGATTCTGCCGGCGATGATACGACTGACGGGATACATTACAAGGAGGCCTTTGAGAAGGCCGGACTCGAGGAGGATGAAGGACATGACATCCTTGAATTCCTCAATCAGAAGGGATTGCTTAGCAACAACACCGGAGCAGGCTGGCTGGCACTGTCACATGAAGGAATCGTCGAGATGGAACGTTCCATAATGCTCCCTGAAAAGCCGACCGAACACTTTGGCTCCGCGATCGTTCAGCGCTTCTATGCGGCGGTAGGAGTAGTGCAAAACGCTGCAAAGGGTAGTGCACACGTCAAGCAAAACAACGAACTTCTGGCAGACTCCCTTGGTGTCGATCAGCAACTGTCAAACAAAGACAAGAAAGACGCGAGCGCGTCATGCGACGCATCTATGACAAATCGGAAGGCAATATCTACAGCCATATCTCCTACGACGAGGTTCGCAACGAGGAAGGGTTGACTGAGGCCGAATTCAACGCTGTATTCGATTATCTTAAAGCTAACGGCTTGGTCGATGATCGTTATTCAGGCGGCGTCTTTGAAATAACGCAATGGGGCATAGAGTATGCTGAGACCCGTATTAGAAGGCCTGAAGGTGGGGCTGATATTCCCGCTCCCCTTAATGAGCAACACTTTTACGGACCAGTCGGCGCAGTGCAAAATGCTGAGGCTAGCATTGCTCATGTTACTCAAACGAATGTTTTCAATTCTGCGGAGTTGCTCTCATTAATCCAGGACTTGCGCGGTAAGGTCGAAGCGTTACCAATCAACCAGGAGGCAATGGAACAACTAAACGATCTAGAGGAGGAGGCGAAATCTCCGAGTCCAAAAAAGTCCCGGATTATTGCCGCAGCTAAGTATGTCGGTTCGATTGTTAAGGATGTTGGAGTGAATGTTGCCGCCGAAGCAATCGTAAAAGCCGCAGGCAGATAATTATTTCTTTGGCAGGAAAACTTAACGCACGGCTGCCGGGTACTGGCGAGCCATTCGCTCAATCATAGCAATCCGACTTCGAAGGTTCGGATGATCAAATCCAAAATCGATGCGTTACCCGTTTGCGCGATTACGATTCGCATAAAGCTTAGGAGTCCTTCTGAGCGGTATCCTGATTGACAAGCCAAGAATGTTCCGAGCACGCCGGCTTTCTGCTCTTGTCTTCGATCGACAGCGAGAGCGCCAATTATTTCCCCCACAGCCCGCCAGATGGATCACTTGGGTGAATGAAAAAGATCTGCGCTAACTCGTGCCCAATTACGCAGCAAGCATCGCTTTCGCATTCGCAACCGAGGTGCGGGCTCCCAAAGTCAATACCGTCCCGGATATTACAGCGTTTAGTCTGTAAAGCGTCAACGAGAATGAGTGTTGTGAAATACATACGTTTGACGTTTTTTACAACAGATTTCCTACCACGTACCATTGACTCCCTTTCTTTCCCATGGCCAATCGTTAGTCGGACTTCCAGGCAATTTTCCTAAGAAAGGACAAAGCAACTATGCTTCCTAATTCCAGCGCGATCATTGTCCTAAAACAGGTTAGCTTGGCACACAGCTTGACTAGAAGCATGTGACTGCGAAATCACTCTTCCCTCCTAATTTCCAAATCAGAATAAGGGTCAAGCCATGAGTACAAGTGTGCACGCCGCTGCGTTGCCGAGCCGTCCGCAGTTCCTGAAAGTTCCCGAACTTGCCGCGATGCTGAAGGTCAAACCAAGAACGATCTACGAGATGGTTGCGCAGGGTCGCATCCCATTTCGCAAGCCGCCCGGAACAAACATTTTGCGTTTTGATCTTGAAGAAATTTTAGCGTGGACTAAGGCCGGCAATAGCGGAACAAATCACGCGAAATAGTAAATGACTTGATCCTTTGATGCTGCTACCATGGAGCCATTCTCTTTGGTGGCTGCAACCTCTAAGGAGAAAGAATGGCTGTTTACAACAAACGAGGTAGGAAGGGCACGCACTGGATTTTCGACTTCCGGGTGCGTGGTGTGCGTTACAGGGCAGCAATCCCTGAGGCACGCACGAAATGGGAAGCAGAACAAGCGGAGCAAAAGATCAAGCAGGAGGTCTTTGAAGGTCGTTTTGGTTTGGTTCAACCCGGCAAGATAAAGCTCGACAAGTTTATTGACGAGATTTACATGCCTTGGGCCAGGGCCAATAAACGCTCATGGAAAGGGGATGAGATCTACACTGCGGTCCTCAAGGACCACTTCAAAGGGAAGGCGTTGTGTGAGATCAGTCCTTTTCTGATCGAAAAGTTCAAACATGAGCGGATTAAGACACCGACTAAGAATGGCACATCTCGGGCTCACGCTTCAGTGAATCGAGAGTTTGAGACGCTCAGCCGCCTTTTTAATCTCGCGATCGCCTTTAAGAAAGCGGAAAGCAACCCATGCAGTCGGGTCAAGAAGTTCAAACTCGACAATGAGCGTTACCGATACTTGTTGCCAGAGGAAGAACCAGTGTTGATGAGCGTGCTAACAGGGAAGCGGGAACACTTAAAGGGGATGATTACTGTGGCTCTCGGTCTTGGCTTACGAAAGCGTGAGCAACTGCATCTGCGACGGAATCAAGTAGATTTCTCACGGAATGTAGTTGTGGCCACGAAGACCAAGGGGCGAAAGAATCGTGAAATCCCGATGGACATTTTGAACCCAGAAGTTCGCGAGATCCTGATCAAGTCGTGTAGCGGGAAAAGCGTTGATGATTATGTGTTTGGAAACCCGGAAACAGGGAAGCCTTTCACTGACATCAAGCGTTCCTTCCATACTGCATGTCGAATGGCGAGGATCGAGGGCCTCTGGTGGCACGACCTGCGGGCCACGTTTTGTACGCGTCTAGCATTAGCTGGATACGAGGCTTTAACAATAATGACGCTGATGGGCCACAAGGATCTGAAGACGACGATGCGATACATTCGCGCCGTGCAGCTGCAGAGAAATGTGCGTTCTCAGAATTTTGGTCAAAAATCTCCCACACAAGAGATACGGCCGCCAGTGTTGGCGGCCTTAAGTTGTTGAAATTAATGGTCGGGGCGAGAGGATTCGAACCTCCGACCTCTCGGTCCCGAACCGAGCGCTCTACCAGGCTGAGCCACGCCCCGACGAAGTGAATGGATGATATGGAAGCTGCGTAGCGCTGTCAAACGTGACACCTTCTCCTCGTCGTCGCCACAACCGAACTTCTCCGGCCCTTTGTCACCGGACTGCGAAGCAAAATAGCTCTGGCCCGCCACCCGGCTTTTTGCAAGATAACTCTCAAATTTTCTTTCGACTATCTTCGCGTTACGCCCGTCTAAATTGTTGACCCAGATGGCAGCGAGAATGCTATAGTTAATCAACGCCTGGGTTATTGGTCGGGTGGCCCCTCCACCAATCCAATTGGGATCAACCTCATCAAATTGCCGGTTGCGGTAGTAGCTTTCGCAGAAACTTGTGTTGGAGAGCCAGTCTATGACAACCAGTCTCCCGCCCTCTTTTTTCCGACGCTTATTTGCGCTCGTTCCTTGCCTTGTGTTCCTGTTTCTTTGCGGCAGCGTCAGCATATCGTGGGCTGCTAACACTAAAGCGCCTGTTTTGATTAGTGGCGCCGGTTCCACGCGGGCCATAGCGTTAGAGTCCGTAACCTTAAAGGCTGAACCCTTTTCGCCAACTGCAACTGTAAAATTTAGCAACGACACACGCACGCGCATATGCATCTTCGCAATGGGCCTGCAGCTTTTAGCCGGTGAAGGCGCGAATGCCTTTACTGCAGACGCACAGGATGCGGCCGGAAAGCTCTATTCACTAAGAATCGAAAACGTCTCACAAGTTCCCGGATTTCCCGGCATTACCATGTTCATCGTCCGATTGTCAGATGACATGGGCGATCTGGGTGACGTCTTGTTGCGACTCAATCTGCATGGGCTGGCCAGCAACCGCGTCCGGGTCGCGATTGGTCATGTTGGCGGTGGACCCGCGGATGACCTGGGCGCGGTACCGACGCCGGCTCCAGTAACGCCGCCGCCCGCCGATTCGCCAATGGCAGTAGATCCTTTTACAGGTCCCGCGAGTGACGCGGATGCAGTTCGCTTCCTTGAACAGGCTACCTGGGGTCCAACAGCGGGGGACATAGCGCACGTTAAGTCCGTGGGTTTGATGGCGTACCTTAATGAGCAATTTAATGCCCCGGTAACCAACCCAGCAAAGGGATCGAATTATCCAGATCTTCCTTTCCCGCTTGATGATCAGGCGACGGCGTGTCCAACCAGCACGGGTGATCCAAACTACAATCAGACGGTTTGCAATCGAGACAATTTCTCGATGTATCCATTGCAACGGACCTTCTTTTCTAATGCGCTGTATGGTCAGGACCAGTTGCGCCAAAGGGTGGCGTTTGCGCTGCACCAGATGTTGGTCGTTTCGGCCTTCAGCGAGGTTAACCGCCCAAGTTGGCTAACGGTTTACCTACAGGCCCTTGATCGCAATGCCTTTGGAAACTATCGCACGCTGCTTCAAGAGATCACGCTAAGTCCCGCGATGGGTGAATACCTCGATATGCGACTGAGCACGAGGAACAGCCCAAACGAGAACTTCGCCCGAGAGATCTTGCAGTTGTTCTCGATCGGCACTGATGTGCTCAATCCAGATGGCACACCGCAACTCGATGCGCAGGGCATGCCACTCGCTTCGTATTCGCAAACGCATGTTAACGAATTCACTCGAGTGTTCACCGGTTGGAATTTCAACCCGGCAACATTAGGCGCCGGCATCACAAACTGGCGAGATCCGATGGTTCCGCGCGGTGGTACCACTCACGACTTCAATGCAAAAACGCTCTTGAATGGGTTGACTACGCCGGCGTGCTCAAGCGCCAGCGGAGCGGCGAACGTGGCGTGTGCACAGGCAGATATGACGCTCGCGCTCGACAACATCTTTAACCATCCAAATGTTGGACCATTCATCGGCAAGCAGCTCATTCAACATTTGGTGACCAGCAACCCAAGCCCGGCCTATGTCGAGCGGGTTGCCAAAGTTTTCAACAACGACTGCAGCGGACTTTACCCACAGGGTTGCTCGAACGTACGTGGCAATTTGAAGTTGGTGGTGCAAGCAATTCTCCTGGATCCTGAAGCGCGTGGCGATGTGAAGACAGATCCAAGCTATGGAAAATTGCGCGAACCGGCACAGTACGTCAATGGTTTCTTACGTGCCTTTAACGTGAAGTCGTTTGACAAAAATTCGACCAGTGACGGCGTGTTGGGCAGTAGATCCACAACTGATTTTACCGGAACGCTCGATCAGCCAATCTTCCAACCGCCGACGGTCTTCAGCTATTACCAGCCTGCTTATGAAGTTCCTGGAACGAAAATACTCGGGCCGGCCTTTGGTATTCTCTCGACATCCACCACGCTGCGTCGGGCAAATGTCGTCAACACGTTTGTCTACACTGGCGTGGCTACGAACACAACGCCGACCGCGGCCAGCCCCGATCGCCCGCGTGGGACGTCCATCGACATCGCTAACCTCGAGGGGCTCGCTGGAAACCCAGGCGACATTGCGGACGCACTCAATTCGCTCCTGCTTCACGGAACAATGTCTTCGCAAGTGCGGACCTCGATCATTAACGCGATGAATGCGATCAACGACGTTACCATCGCGACCCGCAATCAAAAACGCGCTCGGGTTGCTGTTTACCTGGCGGCAACCTCTTCGCAGTACGATATACAGAGATAACAACCATGGCACAAACACGCAGAGACTTTCTACGAACCAGCGCGTGTGCGCTCGGTGGCTTGGCAATGGCCTCAAGCCTCGACACCTTCGGAGTCGTTCACGCGCTTACACCGCAGGCTGCCACAGATTACAAGGCGCTGGTTTGCGTGTTTCTGAACGGCGGTAACGATGGCAACAACATGCTTGTTTCGCTCGATCAGTACGCAAGTTATTCTGCCGTTCGTAGCGCTGCAGGCCTGGCTATTTCTCAGGCGAGCTTGTTGCCGGTTTCACCCGTAAGCGGAGGCTCATACGGCTTTCACCCGAACATGCCGGAGGTCCGAAATCTATTTGACTCGGGGAAACTGGCGGTGCTCTGCAATAACGGGCCATTGGTTGAACCGCTGAACAAAACCACGTATCAGAACGGCACCGGCAAAAAGCCGCTCCAGCTGTTTTCACACTCCGATCAGGTGGGCTTGTTTCAGACGGCGATTGCCAACACAGTAAGTCAAACGGGTTGGGGAGGTCGCGTTGCCGATAAAACAGTAGGGCTGAACGGTCTCGCAACTTTTCCGAACAATGTCTCAATTGCTGGTGTCAACTTATTCCTCACAGGGGTAGATACAAGGCAGCTTGCTGTCGCTGATTCGGGAACGTCACTGGCGAATGTGCTGCTCCTTAGCGATGCGCCCGGGGCTACGAGCGGGGAGATCAGTTCTCGCAAAGCTTCTTTCGATGAGCTTCGTGGTTTTGACAATAACTTCAAACTTATTAAGGCGGCGAGCGATACACGAAGTAGTTCAATTCAAACAGACAATGCTCTCAGCAGCGTGAGCCCAACCTTGGCCACCGTATTCCCGAATACGTCGTTGGGACGGCAGTTGAAGCAGGTTGCGCTCCTAATAAAAGCCGCCACCGATCCGAATGCCGGCATCAACATGAAACGCCAAATCTTCTTTACCCAGATCGGCGGTTTTGATACTCATTCCGCCCAGATCAATGGACAGGCTAATTTGCTACTACAGCTCAGCCAGGCTATGAATGCTTTCTTTGGCGCTACCGTCGAACTCGGACTCTCAGACAAGATTACCCTGTTCACAATGTCGGACTTTGGCCGTACCTTGCAACCCGCCGGTGCGGGCGCGAACATAGTCGGGAGCGACCACGCCTGGGGCAATCATCAATTGATCCTGGGCGGCGCTGTTTTGGGTCACACGCTTTACGGAACGTATCCCACGCTGGCCTTGGGAGGGCCCGAAGACACAGACAGTGGTTCCACGCCGCGAGGTCGATGGATTCCCACAACTTCGGTTGAGCAATATGCGGCGACGCTGGCGACCTGGTATGGGTTATCGTCCGCTGATCTTTCTGCGGTGTTTCCGCTGATCGGCCGTTTCGGCACACCTAATCTTGGTTTCCTGAGTTAGCGTGTTGCAGTGGTTCAGCCAACGTTTTGTCCATCTTAGTGGGGTTGCCGGCGGGGGAGGAATGCTCAGCGAAGAGTCTGGTCCTACACAATCGAATAGCCTAGCGATTTAGTCGCTAGGCTATTTTTGAAACGATATTCTCTTGCTCATTTGATTCTTCAGCATGGGTGAAACAGACCGCAAGCACAGGTTCGAGACTGCTCGACTCATTCTTCTTCCGGCACTCCTCACCGGGATTCTAGGTTTCCTTTTATCGACCAATTATTCTTTCGAACCGGTTCAGGCGTTCTCATCTGGCCCACCCCCTGGGTATACCGGCGCTCCCGGGGAAGAGCCCGAAGCGTGCGCGGAATGTCATGTTCCTCCTGATGCTGGAACCGGTCACATCTCAATCACCGCGCCGCAGACGTACATTCCGGGCCAGACGTATCAAATAACCGTTACTCATTCAAATCCTGACCCAACCAGACTGCGTTGGGGGTTTGAATTCACTGCTCTCGACACCTCCGACGAAAAAGCCGGGGACCTTCAGAACACTGACGGGCTCACGCAGATTCTTAACGATGCCGGTCCCGCAAGCGCCAGACAATATATTGAGCACACCGCGGCGGGAACTTTTATTGGTCAGCAATTCGGAGCCAGTTGGACTTTCAATTGGACTGCGCCGCCAACTGACATCGGCGTGGTGACGTTTTACACCGCCGGCAATCAGGCCAACAACGATGGCAACACTTCCGGGGACTACGTCTACAAAACCTTTGTGACCGCCGCGCCCTTTGCGTCAACGCCCGACTTCTCCCTTATCGCGACGCCGTCGTTGCGCGCCGTCACCCCCGGGGCGAGCATTCAGTACAGCGTTACGGTCACACCGTCAGCCGGCTTTACTGGAACTGTGAATCTTACAGCGACCGGCTTACCGGCCGGAGCAACAGCGAGCTTCAATCCGGCTTCGGTCAGTATTACTGATGCAACTTCGAAATCAGCATCGCTGACGATAATGACAACTGCCGGGACACCGTTGGGCGATTTCCCAATCAACATTATAGGCACCGCAGGCGCGATAGCTCATGCGGCGCCAGTAATGGTGAGAGTGGTTAGTGCATCAAGCATCGATTTATCAGTGAGCAAGTCTGTGTCGCCAAATCCCGGACAAGTCAACCTAAGTCTTTCATATCGGGTGACCGTTACTAACAATGGACCGGCTGTCGCGACCAATGTAAACCTCACGGATACGCTACCCTCGGGCGTTACTTTTGGCTCGTCAGCTACTACGCAGGGCAATTGCGTGGGTAACGGACCGGTCACTTGTTCGCTGAACAATTTGACGGTAGGCGCTTCTGCAATAGTAACTATCGTCGTTACGCCCTCGTCGTCTGGTCAAATAACCAATACCGCAACCGCAAACGCCAGCGAGACAGACTTTGACAGCAGCAATAACACCGCAACCATCAACACTGTGATTCAGCCGGCTGCAATTTCGCCGACGATGCTGGATCCAAACCTCACTGTCAGCACCGTGGTTACTGGTTTGGACCAACCGACGAGCCTCGCTTTTCTTGGGGGCAACGACTTTCTGGTGCTCGAAAAGGCCAGCGGAAAGGTTCAGCGAGTTGTCGGCGGCGCTTTGCAAGGGGCGGTGCTTGATTTGCCCGTCAACTCCGCTTCTGAACGTGGCTTACTTGGAATCGCATTGCATCCGAACTTTGCCGTTAATCACTTCGTCTACCTCTACTGGACCGAAAGCAACACCGGAGTTGATTCAACCAGCCTCGCCGATGTAGCGCTGTTGGGCAATCGCGTCGATCGTTACCTGTGGAATGGCACCGCCTTAACTTTCGACAGGAACTTCATCAAGCTGCGCGCTTACCAGGCCGACGCCAATCAACCTCTGCGCGGTAACCACAATGGTGGCGTATTACGATTTGGTCCGGATGGCAAGCTTTACATCCTAATGGGCGACAATGGCCGCCGCGGCTTTTTGCAAAACAATCAACTCGGCCCGGTTCCAGACGACCCATATGGTGGACCCCAGCCCGACGATTCGCATCTGACAGGATTTATCCTTCGCTTGAATGACGACGGCTCGACGCCGGCGGACAATCCTTTTTACAACACCTCAACAACTCTCACCGGCGAGGCCGCGACAAACATCAAGAAACTCTACGCATACGGCGTGCGCAACGGTTTTGGCATGGCTTTCGACCCACTATCTGGAAACCTTTGGAACCAGGAAAACGGCGACGATGCTTTTGACGAAATGAATCGCATAACTGCCGGAGCGAATTATGGCTGGGTTCAGACGATGGGGCCGATTAGCCGAGTAGGCGAGTTCAAAGCGATCGAGTCAACTTATGGCGCCGGTAATCTCCAACAAGTGCGTTGGCCGACTTCGTGGATTGCCGATACGCCTGCCGGCGCGCTCGCACAGATGTATATGCTGCCTGACGCGCACTATACGGATCCGGAATTTAGTTGGAAGTATGCGGTCGCTCCTGCTGCCATCGGCTTCATTAAGGGAAGGGGATTGGGGCCGCAGTTCGAAGGTGATCTTCTGGTGGGCGCTTCCCGGACTACGCTACTCAACGGCTATCTGTTCCGCTTCAAGTTTTCAGATGATCGGAAACATTTCAAGTTTACTGACCCGCTATTGAACGACTCCGTTGCTGACAACATCGACAAGTTTGATTTAACTGAAAGCGAGACGTTGGCGATCGGTCGCGACTTTGGAGTGGCCACCGACATTCAAACTGGTCCAAATGGAAACGTGTTTGTCGTGTCCCTGCTCAATGGTGCAGTTTATCAGATTAAGTCGAATCCCACGTATTTCTTCGCGACGCTGAACGGTGCGCAGGAAGTGCCGTCGACGAATTCGACCGGCGCTGGTAACGCGACTCTCGTTTTAAGCGCCGATGAAAAAAGCGCGCGACTCTCGCTCAAATTCAGCGGGCTCTCCAGCACTCAAACTGATGCGCACATTCACGCTCCGGCCCCGGAAGGCAGCACTGCTGGTGTCATCTTTCCGTTACCAATCGGAACAATCAGCGATTTCAAAATCGATCTGACTCCAAGCCAGGTGCAGAACTTAAAGAACGGTCTCTTCTATATCAATGTTCATACAAACACATTTCCCAGTGGGGAAATTCGTGGTCAATTTCAAACATCCGCATCCGCAAGTAGTTTTCAGTTTGGCGCGACTCAGGTAGGAGTCGGAGAAGGTGAGGGCAGCGCAATAATTACGGTGACACGGGCCGGTAACACTTCCGCGCCGGCTTCGGTGAACTTTGCGACCGATGACTCAAATGGCCCTACGGATTGCCGGCAAATTAATAGCGGTCAGGCGTCCGCACGCTGCGATTATAAGTCGACAGCGGGATCCTTAAGTTTTGCCGCGGGCGAAACTTCCAAAACGATCACTCTACCTATCATCGATGATTCACGCGCCGAAGGAACCGAGAAGTTCATTGTGGTCCTCAGCAGTCCCAGCGGCAGTGGTGCCTTTCTTGGACCACCAGTTACAGTCATCGTCACTATCAATGACAACGAAACCGTGAACGGATTGAACCCGATCGACGACACGGACTTCTTTGTGCGCCAGCACTATCTTGATTTTCTGAACCGCGAGCCTGATCCGCCCGGTTTCGCTTATTGGACCAATGACATCAATTTGTGCGGGACAAACCAGCAGTGCATCGACAACAAACGCATTAATGTCTCGGCAGCGTTCTTTCTCTCCATTGAGTTTCAGGAAACCGGCTATCTGGTTGAGCGTGTGTACAAAGCTGCGTACGGCGACGCTGACGGGCTGTCAAAGCTGGATACTTTCCCGAGCGCCCACCCAATCAAAGTGCCCATCGTGCGGCTGAACGAATTTTTAGCTGACAGCCAAGAGATTGGCAGGGGGCTGGTAGTTGGGCAGCCAGGGTGGGACCAGCTCTTGGAAAATAACAAAGTTGCCTTCCTCCAGGGGTTCGTGCAGCGGTCACGGTTTACGTCTGCGTTTGCTGCGACACTAACGCCAGCCGAGTTTGTGGACAGGCTGTTTGCAAATGCAGGTATTACGCCGATGGCAGCGGAACGCACGGCTGCGATCAATGAGTTTGGCGGGGTAGCAACGAGTGCAGACACGGCCGCGCGCGGACGAGCTTTGCGGCTAGTGGCGGAAAACGGCACGCTGAATCAGAATGAAAGGAATCGCGCGTTCGTGCTGATGCAATACTTCGGGTACCTGCGCCGCAACCCGGACGATCCCCAGGACACAGACCACACGGGTTACGATTTCTGGCTGACGAAGCTGAACCAGTTCAACGGCAATTTCGTCCAGGCACAGATGGTGGAAGCCTTCATCGTCTCCATCGAATATCGCACGCGCTTTGGACCGTAAGTGCCTTGTACGACCCTCGTCTCGGGGATAATATTCCCACTTGGTTAGGCCGTCGCAGGCAACTTTTTTGGTGAAAATTGTCACTAATCGCCTTTGGGCTGCTTCACAACCCGACCGTTGAGTCCAGATATGGCAATTGGCAAAAAATGAAATCGGTCGCCAAACCCCGAGCTTTGGGCGACTATTTCCGGAGTCCCAGGGAGTTTCCCCGTTGTCCGAATCACTTCCCCTTTCGCCCAAAAAGCCGTCGGCTTCGCGT
Organism: Pyrinomonadaceae bacterium; assembly: GCA_051002775.1. Taxonomy (GTDB): domain Bacteria; phylum Acidobacteriota; class Blastocatellia; order Pyrinomonadales; family Pyrinomonadaceae; genus PSRF01. The sequence goes on from JBPCLZ010000224.1 coordinate 35,563, forward strand.
CGGCGAGGGTTTCTTCACCGGTTCTTGTTCGGCCTGACTATTGGGCTGGTTCTCGCGGTTCTAATCGCGGGTCTTCTTAATCTGAGTTCGAGCGCCCAGGGTAATGACGCTCGCGAAGCATCCTTTAACAAGAAAGCAGACAAGATTCTCCAAAGTCTGCGGAGTGCTGTTGACGAAGATCGTAGTGCCGCGCAGAAGGGCAGCCTCAGACCCGAGACTTCGGCTGTCCGCCGTTTATCCCGTGTCGCCAGAGTCAGAAACCAAGCAGACAACAGTGTCCGCGTAAACGTCGCGGTGCTGCTGTCGGTTCATTCCGAGGCTGAACTTCAGTCTGCGGGTTTTCGCGTGCAGTCGCGTGTCGGCGATATTGCCACACTAGATGTCAATGTAGACCAACTGCCGGATCTAGCCTTGCTGGAGAGCGTGCGAAAAATCTTTGCCTCCGTCGTTCGGCGTCCGTTAAACGATCGTGCCCGGCAGTCGGCGGGCGTAGAAAACACTTCTGGTCAAAGAACGGTGGCCCAGACCGGCCGCGGGGTGGTGGTAGGAATCATCGATACCGGAATCGACTTTCGCCACGCGGATTTTACGGTTCCCGGCAGCGGCGGACGTCAGACGCGAATTAAAGCGATGCTGGATATGACTGAGTACGGCACGCAATCGCCGGATCCGGGTTGGAATTATTCTTTGCCAGGAAAGTCCGCAGTCATTGGCCACCTTTACACCGAGGCCGACATTAATGCGGCGCTGCAAAATCCGAAACCTGCGGATCAGAACGCGGACATTATTAAGCAGCGCGACAAAGTGGGTCATGGAACTCACGTTGCGGGGACGGCGGCCGGCAATGGGCTCGCTTCTCCAACGACCGGCACCTACGCAGGAATGGCGCCTGATGCCGATCTGATTATCGTCAAGGCCAGTCGCCAAAATGACGACGAAGCGGATTTTGATACCACAGACATAATCAACGGTCTCGAATTTGTAAAACAAAAAGCTTCGGAACTAGGCAAGCCGTTTGTCATCAACCTGAGCATCGGCGGACAAGTCGGTCCTCATGATGGAACCACTCCGGATGAGCGCGCGATTGATAGTTTGGTAAGCGGAGGAACGGGGCGCGCGGTCTGCGTCGCGGCCGGCAATGAAGGAGACTCAAGCATCCACGCTCGCGGCACTGTTCCGGCCGGCGGTAGTCAAACTCTGGATTACAACGTCAACGGCACGGCTTACATAATCGACCTCTATCAAAACAAAGCCGATCGCTTCACGGTTACGGTCACCAGCCCGGACGGCATTGTTTTGGGCCCGGTGTCTTACAATCCGAACGGATTCAGTGTTCAGGGCGGTCAGGCTTCCAACCAGTACCTGCGGATATATAACGCGAACGACGATAAGGGCGATGGGGATCCGGCAAACGATCAACCAGACATCGTAGTGCTTTTCAGGGCGGCTGCTCCGGACGGTCAGTGGAAGGTTACCCTGACCGACGCGGATAGCAATGCCAATCAATCATACGACGCCTGGACAGAAGGTGATGGCGTTTACTTCAGCACTTTCGTTGATAACGACTCGCATCTCGTAGCTTCGCCTGGAACGGCCCGAGGCGCAATCACCGTCGGCGCTTTTGTAACGCGATCGGCCTCGCAGACAATCGGCGCGCCCGCACCTTTCACCAGTCCCGGTCCAACTGCTGATGGCCGGCAAAAGCCGGAAATAAGCGCAGCGGGTTATTACCTTTACTCGTCGCGTTCGACCGACGTTACGGCATCTAACTTTGGAACGATCGGCATGGGCGCAAACGCACCAACCGACAGCACTCACTACACCGGACTCGCCGGCACGAGCATGGCCACCCCCGTCGCCACAGGTTCAGTGGCTCTCTTGCTGGAGGCGTCTCCCGGTCTCTCGGCAGATCAAGTTAAGAGTCTGCTTACGACCTATGCGGTTAAGGACAGCTTTACCGGCTCTGCCGCGTGGGGATCGCGCTTGGGTTTTGGCAAGCTCAATATTGCCAACAGTATTAATCAGAGCGGAGGCGGCTTTCAGAAGTACTCAATCACCGGACGCCTTGCGGATCCTGACGGAAGCGCTGTTGTTGACCTTCAGGTTTTCCTCTCGGGCACTAGCAGCGCGATGGCGCGAACCGATGCAAATGGCAACTTCAGTTTCACCAACTTGTCAGCCGGCGGTAATTACTCCGTCTCACCCAGCTTTCAAACTTCGATGGTGTTCTCTCCCTCCTCGTACAACTTTAATAATCTGAGCGCCGACCAAACCGCCAACTTCGTGCGCACGGTAACAGCTACTTACCGTGTTGGCGGTCGTATCACGGACACAAGCGGTAATGGTGTGGCAGGCGTTCAGGTGGAGGTTCCTGGAGCCGTCACCGCATCAGGCAACCTGCCGATCCTACCGGTGACGACCGATATCAACGGATACTACGCGTTCGACGTTCCCAAAGGGCAGAATTTCCAGGTGAGGCCGGCTACTGGCGTTTACACTTTCACTCCTGCTTCGATCGCCTTCACGAATCTTAGCGCCGGTCAAATAGCAAATTTTACAGCGACCGCTGCGAGGCTTAGCATCACAGGGCGAGTTACAAATGGAACCAACGGAGTGGCCGGTGTTTCGATGAGCATGTCGGCTAATGGCAGTGCGGCCCAACCCGTTATAGTTCTTACGGATGCGAACGGCTTTTATACATTTGGCGATGTTGCCTCGGGGCAGTACTACACAATCACGCCATCAAAGACGGGCTACCTTTTTGAGCCGGCCAGCCAGACGGTTTACCTCTCTCCAAACGTACAGCCCTCGCCATTGTTCATAGGCTCCGACAATCCGATCGACAACTCGCGCTTCTTTGTCGCGCAACATTATCGAGATTTTCTCGGCCGCGAACCTGATGACAGCGGCCTCTCATATTGGACCAACGGGATTACCGCGTGTGGCACGGCTTTGAGTTGCCTTGACGCCAGGCGCGTGAACACTTCTGCTGCATTTTTCCTGTCGATCGAATTTCAGGAGACGGGCTATCTGGTCGAGCGCATTTACAAGTCTGCTTACGGCGACGTTGACGGTACGTCGGTCATTGGCGGCAGTCATCAAATAAAGGTACCGATTATTAAGTTCAACGAGTTTCTGGCTGACTCGCAGCAAATCGCGAAAGACGTAGTCGTCGGAGTAGGTAACTGGCCGACTCAACTTGAGAACAACAAGGTGGCCTTCACGCAGGACTTCGTCACCCGATCACGCTTTGTGAGTGCCTATCCGACGACGATGACGCCGGCGGATTTTGTAGACAAGCTGTTCCTTAATGCGGGAGTGTCACCACCGGCCACTGAACGCAACTCAATCATCAACGAGTTTGGCGGAGCAGGGCATACTGCCGACATCGCAGCCCGCGCGCGAGCTTTGCGACGAGTCGCAGAAAACACCACGCTGACCCAGCAGGAAAAGAACAAGGCATTTGTGTTAATGCAGTACTTCGGTTACTTACGGCGTAACCCGAACGACCCGCAGGACACAGACCACACCGGCTACGATTTCTGGCTGCAGAAACTCGAGCAATTCAACGGCAACTATGAAAGTGCCCAGATGGTCAAGGCATTCATCGACTCCATCGAATATCGCAAGCGCTTCGCGCCGTAAGTGATCGG
>JBPCLZ010000225.1:0-4326 GCA_051002775.1 Pyrinomonadaceae bacterium
GAACATTCCGGCTTGCTGAAGATCGTCTCCACGCATAAGTTTTCTCTTCTCCTGGTTGCGAGGTTGTGCTATCGCTACTATTACGTTGGACCAGGCGCAAAAGTTACTTTTTCAGCAGCCTGCTAGAAAGAGCGATGGTCCGGAGAGCTAGTCGAAGGCAATGAGGTCAGTACCACCTCGCGGTAGCGGGTGGGTCTGCTCCCAAACAGAGCGCTGGGCAAAACCCGGTCCTATCAGCGCTATTGCTGCTCCATCGACAAACCCACCCGCTACCGCGAGGTGGTACTGACTTCATTGCCTTCGAACTGCCTTTCTTAGCAACACCTAATGAAGTGGCACTTGGAGTTGAACAACCTTGACTTGATCCCCCAATTACAGATAGAAGAGTTAGTCACTGGAAACGTACGAATGAAATTTATTCTTACCATCAGTCTGCTTCTGATTTTAGCTCCGACAATCGCGGGCGCGCAGCAGCGCGGCAAGCTGCACGCGTCTCTAACTCGAGCAGAAACGAGAGAGGCCGAACGCCGCCTTTCCGAACTCGGCTACTGGACAGGCGCGTTTGACGGAGTATTTGACACCGCGTCCCGCTCCGCATTGATAGCCTTCCAGAAATGGGAGGGCCGGACAATTACTGGCCGGCTTACTCTCGACGAGCTGAAGGCAATTCGCACCAGCAGCTCACCAAAAGCCAGAGACCTTGGCTACGACCATGTTGAAGTAGACCTTGATCGCCAGGTGCTGATGTTAGTCAACGACAAAGGTGGCGTCCGTGTTCTTCCGGTTTCGACAGGCAACGACAAACCGTTTACAGACGAAGGCCAGCAGAGCATCTCCTACACCCCGCGTGGCCGTTTCGTTGTTTATGCCAAAGAAGCAGGTTGGCAGACGGGTTCGCTTGGATCGACTTACTACGCCAGCTTCATCAGCGGCGGTGTAGCGATTCACGGGAGCCGCAACGTGCCCGTCCAGCCGGCGAGTCATGGTTGTATTCGCGTGCCAATGTTCGCCGCTCGTGAGGTGAGCAAGCTACTGCAGTTGGGTACAATCGTCTTGGTGTACGATAAGGTCTCGTTCGTCTCAGCGAAGGCTTGGGCCGAAAATCCAAAACTCAAGCAAGCGGGCTTATCGATTAGTGCCACCCTGGATTACGTCCACGACACGGAAACTCTTAAACCAAAGTCGCGGTCTCTCGTGATCAAAAAAGCCCGCTCAAGAATTACCCGAGCGGACTAACATAATCGCCAATTCCCTACCAAGCAGATCCCAAAACCGAAGATCTCAGATCTAAAAGCAACCATCTCAATAAAGAAGGTATTTCAAGAAAACCACAGTCGACAGCGTTGTACGACGCGGTGGTTAAATGGTGGAACAAATAATCCGGTCCGAAACCTGTTTCCAAGTTTCCGAATTTAATTACTCCAGTCCTGTTCTCGTCCAACGCGCAAACGTCAGGGCTGAACATTATCCTCCGAGTTTTCGCGGTATCCGTAAAGCAGCAGCAGACTTTTTCGACGGAGCAAAATCGAACTGAGTCATCCCAACTCCTGGCTTCAACCTCAACTCCTTCACATAGGGAGTAGGGACAGAGAATGGTGTTGAGTAGAAGCGTCTGCTCCTCAGTGCTGACTTGCTTTTGACTGTCGATTGGAAAACTGTTCAGCGATAGTCATATCTAACAAGGCACTACTATTTGGATGTCCTTGCGTTTGCGGTGTTTGAGTAGGCCGAACTGCCTGCCGCGTTATAAGCCCTGACGCGGTACCGGTACATGGTGCTCCGAGTTAGCCCGCTATCCTGGTAGGTCCCTACGTTCGGCCCAAGCGCCGCTATTTGGACGAAGTTGCAACTAGGGCCGCCCGAACAACGTTCGATTCTGAATCCATCCTCGTTAACCGAATTATCCGTCCATGTAAGATTGATGACGCTCGCTGAGATCGCACTCGCTTTGAGGTTACTCGGCGCAGCCGGGATAGGAACTGGCGTTGGTGTCGGGGTGGCGGTCGGCGTGGGCGTCGGTGATGGTAGAGGATTACCCGGTCGCAGCACAAACAAACCCTGCTCGATCCCGCTGACGACCACGATGCCACTTGCGAAGAATGGGTAGTTGCTCCACGCCCCGTTGTATTCCGGTGCATCGTCAACCGGGTAAACGTCGAAAAAGGCGACCTCGCTCAGGCTCGCAGCAGCGATGTTGCTGAAATCGAGAATGCGGAGCCCGCTCCTGTAGTTGGCCTCATAAGCATATATCCCACGAACGTAGAGGTTATGGTCAATAGCAGTGCTCGTGCCTTCATAGAAGCCGGACGGCGAAGGGGCATCGAGATCGGAGACATTGAATATGTGAGTACGCGTGTTGCACCCGAAGGTCCTCTCATCCAGTTCATCATCGACTAGAAAATTCGACTGGTCTTCTGTCAGCCATCCCTGATGTGTGTATGCGCTGTACGCATAGGGCGTTCGCGATAGCTGGAAGGGAGCACCCTTATTGGTTACATCCACAATGGTAAGTGTATCTTCATTGGACGAGAAACAGACCTCCTTGCCTTGATGCTCAATATCCGGGCCGCGGTAGATGACGCATTGGGTTTCGTGAGTGTAGCCGTCGGTGCTGAAGCACCCAGCGAACGTCGGGAATGTTGGAGTTCGTATGTCGATCATATGTAGGCCGCCGGCGCAGGTGTTAGTACCAGCAGCATAAGCGAATCCGCTTTCTTCATTGATGGCGAGGGTGTGCGCGTTGCTGAAGCCGCTGTAATGAGCCGTTTCCGAGAAAATGGACGGTGGTGAGGTCACGTTTCGCAATTGGGTCAAATCGAACACCTGCATACCGTGGTCCCTCGCCTCGCTGACGATGAATGCGTGGTTAGCATAGACTTTGATGCCTCGCCAGGTGGAGTTTACCGTGTGGGTCGGTAGGTTTCCCAGGTAGACCGGATGCTCCGGGTCGCTGATGTCAACAAAGGACGTCCCGCTTGAACGTCCCATTAGCGCGTACTCCTTGCCGCTTGAGAGATCCGTCCAGCCCCAGACGTCATTCCCTGAACCCCCGCCAATATCACTAAAGGGCAGAAAGGACGCCATGTCCACATTGCGACATGGGAAGGTACCGGCCATCCCATCGACGCATGGTGTCAGGCCCATAGCAACGAGAGGCTGATTCCCTATCTGCCCGTTGCCGCCGCTGCCGCCGTCGTGACCCTCGTCCTTCGCAGAGGACATCCAGCCTGCTGTTAGAATGGTGGTGACGACAAAGGCCAGCAGCAACTTCAGCGAATAGACAAACGTTCTATTGCCCAATGACTTTATCCTCTTGAGAAAAGACCGCTCAGGCGATGGGTCGGAGCCTGCATTGCAGCGAGAAGGCGGAGCCTATACCCGGCCGGTGCGCCTGTCAACAGGATTCATGCGCATAATAAAAGCCCGCTCAGTTGTAACCCAGATGTGAGATGGTCAGAGGTAGTACCAGATGCTAGATGCTAGATGCTGAATTCTAATAACTGACGGACAGTCGCACAGCTTCCGGAGTGGCCGTTCAACCTGAAATTAGGAGTTCGTTCTCTACGGCTTGACCCGCAGCACCAGCGGCATCGGACTATCCGGCGCGGCCGTCGCAATCTCGCGGCTAAAGCGCAGCGTAGTACCGTCGTACATCCACCCACCGTCGCTACACCGCGAGCCAGTGTCGATCGACTTCCCCTCGCGCACGCGCAACGCGTTCGCCCTCGCCTCGCGCTCGGCGCGATAGCGAAACGCGCGGCGCCAGACGGATGTGAGGTCCGTTCCCAACTCATTCATGCGCGTGTTCACATCGCACTACGTGAGGTTGAACAGCTCTTCAGCGATCTGACGATCGTGGTCGATCGACGACGCGAGCCATTTCGTCGGAAATATCCGCGCACCATCCTGCCAGTAAGACGCCGCCTGAAACTGAAACGACGTTATCTCCAGATGCGAACACCTAGCGGTGTGCGCTGAGGTTCGAACTTTACTGAGACTGCGAGTCCGACATGTCGGTTTAATCTATGAGGTCGAAACTGATTCCATCATTGGTCGATTGGCGGAAGGACGTCGCAAGTCCCAAGTTTGGCAGCGTTCGATAGTTAGCAAATATTAGAAAGAGACTCGGCAATTATTTGGCTTGCCCAGGCACTGACAACGAAAAAGCCCGCGAGAACGAACGCTCTCGCGGGCTTTCGAATTAATCCCGGCGACTTCCTACTCTCCCACACAGTTACCCGCGCAGTACCATCGGCTCCAGCAGGCTTAACTTCCGTGTTCGGGATGGGAACGGGTGTGACCCTGCCGACAAAATCACCGGAAAAC
>JBPCLZ010000226.1:0-4545 GCA_051002775.1 Pyrinomonadaceae bacterium
GATGTGAATGAGCTTGCGCATCACTGCCCCGATCACACTCATCTTGCTCTTACCTCTTTGTCTCAGACCCTCGGCCCACTGTTGAAAGAAGGGACTACAACGCAGCGCGGTGATCGCTGGAAAGTAAAGCGCCTTGCGCAAACGCGCGTTGCCGATGCTCTAGCCACTCGTGCAACTGGGCAAAACCAGCCGTAGAGTTGGGAAATACTTTGTGCTTGATTTTGCCGTTGGGTTGGCGTAGACACACGTTGACTTAACTTTGGCGATGTCGATACCGAGTCTGGGTAGGTTCATTGATTGCTCCTGGTTGAGTGCGGTCGCCGGACCAGCCTTGCGGCATGCAAGCTCTGCTTCGTGGAAGCGGCTTGAGATACTGTTCGGTCTCTACTGGCGACGCGCAAGAGTTGGCACCGGGAGCTCAATCTCAGCTTCGGACTCGCAGTCTTAAGGCCATCACGGCTTCTCCGGTGCCCGGGGGTTGAAGCAGATATTTGCCGCTTCAGCACGCTTCGGTCAACATACAAAGGCCATCTATAAAGCGAGTCAAGAGAAAAGAGCGTACTCCTCCGAGGGGTGCCGAAAAGGTTTTGTTTTTGAACCTGACAGCACCCAGTAGTGTGTTTCAGAAACGAGCTAAAAGGCTTTCGCGTGGCTTGAGAAAGCTCTCGCGGCCCACGATTGGGACATGGGACGAATAAATGTCGACCCGTTCCTCGACTCTCTTCACGACGACCCTCGCTTTAAGGATCTGATTAAGCGGATGAGATTCCCGCAATGAGCGACAAAAACCATACTCATAATCTGTTGGTTCGGGGTTCGAATCCCTGCGGGGGCACCAATAGAATCAAGTACTTAGTAATTAGTTCACCGTCGTTCGCTTATACGTTGTGTGCCTCTAGTGTGCGGGCTTCCTTGTGGACGGTAGAAACGTCGTTGAAGAGAGGTAAATTAGAAGCGTAACTGTTCCGTGTCACCGCTCTTTCATTTCGGCCGGAAAGCGCAAACGACGTAGGCAATATCAAAGTCGCCCGAGGCTAATGCGCGTCCACCCATATCATCCTGATGAGCGGTGGAACATTATGAAGACGTTCGAATAGTTCTAGCGTAGTTTCAACGATGACACAAAACGCATCCCTCAGTTTGAGATCAGCGCAATCCGCTGTCTCGGTACCAGGGCGTTTTGAATCGCATTAGATTAGCAGTACTCCGCGCTGGGTTCAGCAGCATCCGGCTAACAACCTTAAGGTAGAAATTTCCGGAATTCCTTCTCTCGATCAGGTGGATGAGCTTCTTGTCCAAGAAGTCTTCGAGGACTAGAAATCCAACCCCAGCGATCGGTGTCACAACCAGGTCAACGTAAGTCTGTTTTCCGTGCAATCCCACATTCCCAATCGACGCCTGACTGACTGGACCAATTTCAAACTGAGTGCTCCAGGCCGCCGACCATGCTAGGGCTTTCATCCGACTTCGCCAATATGCAGGCGACTGGTTAAAGGAGAGATTCTTACCTTTGGGATCGTTCTGGACTTGAATGAATCCCATGAAAGAACCCTGGAGCGGGTGTGCTACGTAGTTGGTGAAGAATCGGCCCCCATCGTCCCACCCGTGTAGTGACTTGACTGAACGAAAATAGTCTTTAACGAAAGGTCCTTTAAGGTCTCGGCGCGTTTTCGGCTGCGTCATCGCGTAGCCGTGCTGAACGCCAAGAAACATTAGAGACTGCTTGATTGCGGTGGACCATTTAAAATGCTGATCGTCATCAACTGGAGGCGCCAGTTTATTAGAGTCATTTCGATGAGATGTTGGACGATCGGTTGTGGGAAATGACTCCAGAAAAACTGTGAAGGGATTCGGATGACGATTTAGAACTATCGGCGGTATAGTTGTCTTTGGCCGATCATCTAAAGTCTTTGCAAGTGGAGAGCTTGCCTCTGAAGCGTGTTCGGCTACAACCCCTTTGTCCTGAGCCGAAATACCCACGGCCGCACAGATCATTAAGGCCACGCACAACACAAAATGTTTCAACTTGATCCCCTTGACCGTTCCGCCGCAAGCTAATCACCAGTCCAACTAGGTTCCGGTCTTGAACAGTTTCTCAGCCGCGGCTTGTTGCATATCAGGCAACACATAAAATCGTTAGCAACTAGCCAGTTCAATGACTCCATGATGTCTTTAGCTTCAACCTGAAATCTTTCGAGTGTCTGCAAGGAATCGTCCACTGGCCCGAAAGATATTTCGTCGTTACTGATTCGTTCCAAGAGTTCGCGCTCTTCACTCACTTTGCCGATCTGCCTTTCTTCGTCGGCCGGCCAGGCTTGCGGTTCTTCACCCGCGCGAGGTCCTTCGGGTCAATGAAGTAATCGCGGCCTAGCTTTTTTGCCGGCAAACGACCAGCGCTAATTAACGCTCGCACCCTGCCCTGACTTATGCCGAGCTTCTGAGCCACCAGCGCTGTGCCTATTAACGCCATTTTGCTGCTGCCAAACTATATCACAACAAACTATGACGCAACGCTCCGGTTCATTTGACAGAACTATGACGCTGCGATATAGTTTCACGAACTGCGGTCAGCCTATTTTGTCCCTCGCTTAAACTACTGACGAAAGGGGACTCATCGTTGGCGCTAGACGAAAGCCTCGGCATATCGTGAAACCTCTCCTTCGAATGTTGTGACCAAAATGGGTCGGATTGGGTTCAGGGCTACTAGTGCCGGCGGATCGAGCGCAATTTTTCCCCGCTGTTTTTCTGGGAGTCAGAGATTAGTCAACAGCGGTTTTGAAAAGGATCGTGACTAATGTACAGCGCGCCATGCTTGAATTGTGCCGCTAAATGTTCCGAGCAAAACTGTGCAGAATGTGGATGGACGCTTCTGCCTTCGCCTGCTGGTACCGAGAATTTGAAAAGCGACCTACCGATCCTCGCAATAACGCTCAATTGGCACAGCGCCGAGCTTTAGATGGCCGACACTCAGACAACCTCAAGCCATTCCTGGACGCATGTGGATTTAATTCGCCCTAAAACAGACGCTTGGCGTTAAAGAATGCAGAGACTTACTACATTTTTTACTACAGTAAGCTTTTGGGAAAACTGTGGAGTGTCTCTAAGTTGTTGATAGGATTGGAGGCGGCGATCGGAATCGAACCGATGAATAAAGGTTTTGCAGTCTTAAAGCGCTTCTTTCATTGCGTTCAGTCGTGTTCGCTTACGTCTTATTCTATGCGTACTTAACCCGATTCACCCTCTAAAAGCGTTCGAGTTTAGTTTCATTCCGTTTAGAAGCGTTTGCACACTTTCCTGTACACTCTCACCCTTTTTATGGTTGCGCTTTCGTTCTGGCTTCGGACACGGTCCCGAATCGTACCCATTGACTTGTTACGAGACTTGTAATAAAAGCCCCTTGCTGCATTAGGCGGCGTTTTCGCCGGTTATGCAGTTGCTATCGAACCGGTAAGACCGGAACCACAACCCTAGTTGACTGGCGCTGAGTCTTCAGCTTCCTTCCGCTTAGCGATGCGCTGAAGTTCCGTTTCTATCATCCGGTTTAGTCTGCCGGTTGAGATAAGCCAGCCATACCTCGCGCATCACAGGCTAATCGAATCGCTTCGAATTGAGGCCGGATGATTGGTGTTGTCTGAATTACGTTAGAACGGTATCGGGGACGCCTGAAGAATTTATGGATAAGCCCCTGTCGTTTCATTGGATCTTGATTAACAAATAGGAGAAAAATTATGAAACGTATCAGTCTCATCACTTTGATGCTCGCCGCTGGGGCTTTCTTTGCCGCATGCGGAGTACCCGCCGACAAACCGGTGTCAAACAATGGTAATGCCGTCAATGCCAACACTGCGAAGCCAATGGCTGCCGCGCCGACCAAAGAAACTCTGATGACACGCGAAAAGAGTGCTTATGAAGCCTGGAAGACCAAGGACACCAAATTCTGGGACACTTTCCTGACCGACGATTTTGTCGGGTATGGAATGACTGGCCGGCTGGACAGGACAGCGGCCATCAAGCAATACTCGGGAGCCGATTGCGTCGTGAAAAGCTATGCGCTCTCAGACGAACAAATGACGCAATTGGGTGCCGACGCAGCAGTCATCACTTATAAAACGACCTATGACGCCATTTGCGGCGGCCAGAAAATTCCTTCCAACACTTGGGCAGCCGGCATTTATGTCCGCAGCGGCGACAAATGGAAAGGGGCCTTTCATGCAGAGACTCCGGTCGTAGATCCTAACGCACCGCCCGCAAAGTCTGCTGCACCGGCGAAGAAAGAACCGGTCGCTGCGACTTCCGATACCAAGCCCGACGCCATGGCCGAAACGCTTATGGCTGTCGAGATTAAAGGTTGGGATGCGTGGAAAGCACGCGACGTGAAAGGTGTGGAACAGGTCATGGCCAAGGACTTCATGTACCTTTCGGGAGCGGGCCGCAAAATGAGAGCCGACGCGATCAAAGGTTGGTCCGAACCGAAGTGCGAAGGGTTGTCTTTTTCACTGACAGAGCCCATTGCCGTCTCCTTAACAAAAGATCTCGCTTTGGTTA
>JBPCLZ010000227.1:0-7448 GCA_051002775.1 Pyrinomonadaceae bacterium
TCGACCAACCGCATCTCAGCCGTTTGTTACCGTCACAGAGTAACCTGATCCAAGAGTCATCGGACTGAGGGATGAAACCTCTCAGCGTTGACTGAGAATCTGGAGAAAGCCGAAACTATGTCGCTCAAATATCTAAACGAGGCTGTCTTTAACAACGACACGGAAAAGTTGATCCGGTATGTGCGCCTGCACTTAGGCGATGGCAATGAAGCGGCGGGGCGCGAGGAGATTGATAAGGCATGGGTTGAAGCCCTCAAGCCGCTGCTCGGCGTGCCGCCGACTGACCGTGAGTTTGTTTTCAAAACATTGGCGGAGAAAGATACGGCCACCCTCGCCCACCTCTTTTTCCACCTTCATTTCTACTTTGTTCAACGTTCGGGGGAATGGATTCATGACGGTCAACTCTAGCGACGCGCCACAACTGCGTCCTGGCCTCTGGGCCACCATCAACGAGCGGTATCCTGGTGTGATGATCACGAAGGACGACTTCATTCCCCTGGCTCTTCTAAAAAAGTCGCTGGCGGAAGCGCGTTTGACCTTCATCAGCTCCGCAGGCGTTCAGCCAAAAACGACGATGCCGTTCGACGTGGTTCATCCGGTCGGCGATTATAGCTTCCGTCGTGTCCCCTCTTCCTCTGCGCCCTCAGATCTGGAGATACATCAGATCAAGTATCCGACTAACGGCGCGGCGCGCGACCTGAACGTGATCTTTCCCATCGAGCGGTTGCAGGAATTGGCAACAGAGGGCGTCATCGGAAGGTTGACGCCAAACTTCTTCTCATTTATCGGCTATCAAATGGATCCGCCGACCTTTGAGCAAACGCTGGCCGAAGAGATAGCTGATGCGGTTGTGGCCGAGGGCGCGGACATGGCGCTTCTGTGTCCTGCTTGACCAATATGACATCAGTCGGTCGCGCTCGTGCAGCGCGCTATTGAGCGAAGAGGTATCCCAACGGTTTCGATTACAGTGGCTCTGGATGTTACGGAACACTCGAATCCGCCGCGCGCTGTGTTCGTTCCTTTTATGATGGGACATCATTTTGGAGTTCCTTTTCACCGTGAGTTGCAGCGCCAAGTTATCTGCGAAGCGTTAGACCATTTAGTGAAGGCTCAACGGAGCGGAGAACTGCATCGTCTGCCGGTCACGTGGGCGCAGGCGCGCCGTGAAGGCATCGCCATCGAAGAGGCACTCGCGGTTACGAAGAAGAAACAGTAGAGGAAGCCGTTTATGCCCGAGCCGGTTAAGGTTGGAATCATTCAGGCGGGTCCAGTCTTCATGGATCTTGATGCCAGCCTGAAGAAAGCAATTCAACTCATCGAGCAGGCTGCGAAGGCTGGGGCTAGACTGGTGGCCTTCGGCGAAACGTGGCTACCGGGTTACCCGGCGTGGCTCGATTACTGTCCGGAGGCGGCACTTTGGAATCACCAGCCAACTAAAGACGTCTTCGCTCGGCTTCGTCAAAATAGCGTAGCTGTGCCGGGCAAAGAAACAAAGGTCCTTGGAGAAGTTGTCGCCGATCATGGATTGGTGCTCGTCATCGGAATCAACGAGAGAGTTGAAAGCGGGCCGGGGAATGGAACGCTCTACAACAGCCTGTTGACGTTCGGTGCGGACCGCCAACTCATCAACCATCATCGTAAACTTGTTCCGACATACACGGAGCGTCTGGTGTGGGGGCAGGGCGACGGCGCGGGTCTCAGGGCGGTCGAGACAATTGCCGGGCGTGTAGGGGGACTGGTCTGCTGGGAACACTGGATGCCGTTGGCGCGGCAAGCGCTGCACGTCTCCGGCGAACACATCCACGTCGCTGTCTGGCCGACCGTGCATGAGATGCATCAGATCGCCAGTCGGCACTATGCGTTTGAAGCAAGGTGTTTCGTCCTGGCGGCAGGTCTCATCATGCGCGTCAGCGACCTGCCTGCTGATCTTTCAAGAGCCCCTGAACTGATTGATCAACCTGATGCCTTGCTGTTGCGGGGCGGAAGCTGCGTCATCGGCCCTGACGGCCGCTACCTCACCGAACCGGTGTTTGATGAAGAGACCATTGTGTTTGCGACGCTCGACCTGTCAGAGATTGATCGAGAGAAGATGACGCTCGACGTGGCCGGGCATTACCAGCGCCCGGATGTGTTCGATCTAAAAGTGTGCAAAGGCCCACGAGGTACGCAGGAAGGCGAGCAAGAGGAACGATAAACCATGGCGTGGATCAAGGTGATTCCAGAAGACGAAGCTGGCGGCGAGTTGAAGCAGTTATATGACCGCGTGAAAGAGCCCTGGGGCGGCGTGGACAATATTCTCAAGATTCACAGCCTGAACCCGCCTTCGTTGTACGCGCATTTCGAACTCTATAAAACTCTGATGCACGGCCCGTCGGGTCTCAGCCGAGTTCAGCGAGAATTGATCGCCCTAGTCGTCTCGACAGTAAACCACTGCCACTATTGAATCCGACATCACGCGGAGGGTCTCCGTCGTTTAACTAAAGATGCCGCGCTGGTTGCGCAACTACAGAGTGATTTTCGCTTGGCACAAATCTCTGAAAGAGATCGCGCAATGCTGGATTACGCCGTAAAACTCACGCTTGGACCCTGGGAGATGACCAAAGCAGACGTCGAAACACTGCAACAGCACGGTTTTCCTGATGCGGAGATACTTGACATCAACCAGATCACCGGCTATTTCGCCTTCGTCAATCGTCTGGCCGATGGCTTGGGTGTGGAGCTGGAATCCTTTGGCGCACTGCTTTCGTAGATTAAGGAACAATCATGGCATCTCATGATTAACGCTTATCCGATTCTTGATCCACAAGCGCCGCCGTTTGCTCGGCGCGGTTGTTGTGCGCTTGCCATGATGATTAAAGTTCCGCGGGCGGGAACCAGCAAGACGCGCCTTGTGCCGCCGCTTTCGGCTGACGAAGCAGCGGCCTTGAGTGTCTGCCTGCTGCGCGACACTGCGGCTAACATTGCCGGTACTAGTTCTCAGGGAAGCGCAGATGGTGTGGCCGTGTATACACCTGTTGGCGCGGAGGCTGCCTTCAATAACCTGCTTCCCGAAACTTTTAGCCTTCTGGCTCAACGCGGTGAGGGTTTTGGCGAGCGGCTCTTTTATGCAGCTGAAGATCTGTTACGAGTCGGTTATGAATCCTTATGCCTGATTGATTCTGATAGCCCGACGCTTCCGGCAACGCTACTAAGACAAGCCGTCGAGGCTTTGGCGCGCCCGGGCGACCGCGTTGTGCTCGGAGCGACGGTCGATGGTGGTTACTACCTAATCGGGTTGAAGAATGGCCATCGTCATCTATTCGCCAATATTGACTGGAGCACGCCGAGTGTCCTCTCTCAGACTATAGAGCGCGCCGCCGAGATCAACCTGGAGGTCGAATTGTTACCGGTCTGGTATGACGTAGACGACGGTGCAACGCTCGCCTACCTCTGTGCGGAGCTCTTTTCCTCTAATGGTGAGGGTGTCGACAGAAATGGCTTGCGTGGCTACAATGCGTTGCACACCCGTCGTTTCATCTACGATTTCATAAAGACTCACGGACGTCAGCGAATCTGGCCGCGAACAGTTGGTCTTAAGGGAACAACGGCAAAAGAGGAATCGGCGGGATGAAGAGGTGGCTCGCATCGGTGACCGGGTTATGAAATGGGCCAATACGTCGCTCGTGGTGCTGGGTTGCATCTCGTTCATACTCTATCGAATCAGCCTGCACGCCAAGGGGGGCGATGACATTGATTGGTTCATTAAGATTGCATTGGGCCAGGCAGTCATCTATCTCATCGCCGCTTGGATAATTATCAGTGCCCGCTCGTCACGCTCGACACTCCTTATCGTAATTGTCTTCGCGTTCATTTTTCGGCTAAGCATACTCTTCGCTCCGCCCTACCTGTCGGATGATATCTACCGTTACGTCTGGGACGGTCGCGTCCAGGCGGCTGGAAACAATCCGTACCGCTACATACCCGCCGACGAAGCCCTGGCGCCACTGCGCGACGAAACCATTTATCCAAAGATCAACCGGCGCGAGTATGCGCATACGATTTACCCGCCTGGAGCGCAGATAATCTATTTTCTTGCTACGCGTGTGAGCGAGCGCGTGACCTGGATGAAAACGGTGATGGTCGCTTTCGAAGCTTTGGCGATCTGGGCCCTGATTCAGCTGCTTGGTTCTTTTAATTTGCCGCGGCAGCGAGTTCTCTTTTTCGCCTGGCATCCGCTGCTCATCTGGGAAATTGCGGGGAGTGGACACGTCGAGGCCACAGCCATCGCTTTCGTAACTCTCGCTCTGCTAGCGCGCCGTCGTAAATGGGATGCCGCTGTTGGAGCGGCTTTGGCCGGGGCGACGCTGATCAAGTTGTTCCCGATCATCCTATTTCCGGCGTTGTATCGTCGCTGGGGATGGAAAATGCCCGCGGCTTTTGGGCTCATTATGATAGTTGCCTATCTCCCTTACCTGAGCGTCGGGGTGAACGGCGTGTTGGGGTTCTTGCCCGCGTATACGCAAGAAGAGGGACTGCAAAGCGGTGCTCAGTTTTATCTACTCAGTCTCGCGCGCCAAGGGCTCGGCGAAGCGAATGTTCCGAACGCTGTGTATTTGATTTTTGCGTTTCTTGCGCTTGCATCGATCGCCCTTTGGACAGTTTGGAAGAGGGAGCGCAATGAGGACGGTTACATCGCGCGCGCCTTAGTAATGGCTATTACGTTCGTTGTCCTGCTCTCACCACGTTATGCCTGGTACTTTGCCTGGCTCGTGCCTTTTATCTGCTTACTGCCGCTGCCACCGCTCTTCTACTTAACGACGGCTTGCCTTGTCCTTTACAAGTTGTGGCATCCCGCAGGGTCCGGTCAACTTCTGCTCCTCGACACCATCATCTATCTGCCCTTTGCGCTGATCGTCCTGATTGCCTTTTCCCGCCGCTTTGCCAGAGGAGGTGTCAGCGATGACGGCTCATCCCTGGAGAATAAGCCGGCATGAAAAGTTTTCCAGCTTCCGCGAGCAGTTGTGCGCGCGCTTCGGGGGAATAAAACGTGAATCTGGGACTTAACTACAAACGCGCTTTGGTAACTGGTGGAGCAGGTCTGATCGGATCACACGTGGCGGATCTACTGCTCCGTGAGGGTTGGAAGGTGCGAATCTTCGACAATCTGGAGCCGAACACACACCGCAAAGGTCGGCCTGCCTGGATACCGGAACAGGCTGAGTTCATTGAGGCTGACATTCGTGATCGCACTGCGATCACGTCCGCACTCCAGGATATCGACGTAGTCTTTCATCAAGCGGCTTACGGCGGCTATATGCCGGAGATTGCCAAGTATGTTCACGTGAACAGCTTGGGCACCGCGCAAATGTTAGAAGTGATACGCGAAGAAAGACTCCCGATTAAAAAGATTGTGGTCGCTTCTTCGCAAGCCGTTTATAGCGAAGGCGCTGCAAATTGCCCAAAGCACGGACTGGTCTTTCCGACTGTTCGCCCAGTGGCACAACTTGCAGCTGGAGACTTCGGAGTTCACTGCCCCAGCTGTCATTCCCTAACATCGCCGACGCCCACGCCCGAGCATGCGCCCATCGGAGGCGAGACCGTCTATGCGATCACCAAAGTCGATCAGGAGCGGCTGGTCTTAACGTGGGGAAAACAGACAGGGATTCCCACCGTCGCGCTGCGCTACTCCTGCACCTATGGCCCACGCCAATCCATCTTCAACCCATACACCGGGGTGATCGCCATCTTCTGCACCCGACTGTTGAATAACCTCCCGCCAGTGCTCTATGAAGACGGCAAGCAGACTCGAGACTTCAGCTTCGTCGAAGATATTGCTCGCGCCAACCTTCTGGCAGCAACGACTGATAAGCTCGACGGTTGGCCGGTCAATGTTGGGAGCGGCAAGGCTGCTACAATTGGCGCAATCGCGCACTTGATTTCTGGTGCGCTCGGAATTCCAATCGAGCCAGTTGCGCAAGGCGAGTTTCGTCCTGGCGAGATGCGCCATCTTACTTCTGATACGACGCGCATACGCGCGGCCGGCTACAGACCGGAAGTGGATTTAGCGACCGGAATCGAACGTTATCTTGATTGGATTCGCGCCCAGACCGACGTGCGTGAATACTTCGCGGAAGCTGAGAATATGCTGCGAGCTAAAGGGATAGTACACAAGGTCAGAACGGAAGCCCGACCGTCAGGGAGGGCGTGATGCGGAATGCGCCCGCGCTAACTCTTGCGCTTCTGCCGTTGCACGCGACCGCCGTCTCAGTCGAAAACAATAAAAGGATGCGCTTAGTAGCCCACAATATGACTCCGAGACGGAGCGACGCGTCGTGAATCTTGCGCGCGTCTCGGTCGTGATTCCCGCTCTCAACGAAGAGGAACCGATTGCCGGCGTGGTGCTCGCGATCCCTCCTGATATTGCAGACGAAGTGATTGTAGTGGACAACGGCAGCACTGATCGCACGTCCGAGTGCGCGAGAGAGGCGGGAGCGCGGGTAGTCGCAGAACTGCAACCCGGATATGGACGGGCTTGCCGGGCCGGCGCAAGTGCCGTCGCAGATGAGTGCGGGATTATCGTCTTTCTCGACGGCGACGGCAGTGACTGCCCGGAGTTGATGGAGAGACTGGTGCGGCCGATCGTGGAGGGCACGCACGATTTCGTCATTGGCTCGCGCACCCGAGGCGAACGTGAAAAGGGTAGCATGAATTTTCAGCAAGTCGTCGCGGGGCGCATGGCGGGTTTCTTGTTGCGTTTGCGCTACGGCGTGCATTACACGGACATGTGTCCCTTTCGCGCGATTCGGCGTGAGGCGCTGGATAAGCTCGGAATGCGTGAAGAGACTTATGGATGGAACCTGGAAATGCAGATGCGCGCCGCACGCGCCGGCTTACGAATCCTCGAGGTTCCGGTTGATCATCGACGACGCGCGGGAGGCGAATCGAAAGTTTCGGGCACCTTACGCGGAACCTTTCTGGCCGCAGGACGGATTCTCACGACACTTATCCGCGTCGCCCTGGAACGTTCCTAACACCTCTGAAGAACTCTTCGGCTGGAACTAAGTATGAACTTACGGGCACACGGTGGATGACAGCCTTGCTCAGAAAAGAGTGGCCGGAACGGCGGATGATCACCTCGAATACACAAACCCATTCTGTGATATTATCACCGGCATACCGAAAGTTCGTTCTTGGCAACCAGGTCAAGTGATTTCTTTGCTCTATTGCCTCGCAAAAATCGTCGGGTAACAAGAGAGACTCTTCACAGTGTTTCCAAAAACTCCCGATTGCGCTAACGCCGATTAGAAAGAGTCTCGTGGCCAGAATTCAGCCCAACATTTACAAGGAGACCTCCAAATGAAAAGACTAACTGTCCTGAATTGCTTAGTAGCCTTCTGTTTCTTGGTGGCCGCAACCACCGGATTTTCCCAGTCTATTAACGGCAGAGTTGTCGGGACGGTTACTGATCC
>JBPCLZ010000228.1:0-11000 GCA_051002775.1 Pyrinomonadaceae bacterium
TTGTTGAACTAAGCGCTACGCGCAGATAGAAGCAAGCCTCTCAATAACCCCGATCATTCTCTCTCGCGAGTCCTCTCCGACTACACTTCCATAAAACAGTCCAGAGATTCTTAGCAGGAAACTGGGCTGTTCAACTTTTCCATCCGGAGGTGTAACCATGACAGAACTGCGAAAGAGAATGATCGAGTGCCTGCAGCTCCGCGGCCTCGCGGAGCGAACTCAGGAGGCGTACACCAGAGCCGTGGGCCAACTGGCCGCACATTATCATAAGTCTCCTGACCAGATCAGCGAAGCGGAGCTGCGGCAGTACTTCCTCTTCCTCAAGAACGTCAAACACTACTCCCGCAACACGATGACCATCGCTATCTGCGGCATCAGGTTCTTCTACGAGCAAACCCTCAATCGTCACTGGGCCATCTTCGGCATCCTCCGTCCGGCCCCGGAAAAGAAGCTGCCCGTGATCCTCAGCCGCGAAGAGGTGCGCCAGATTCTCAGCCGCATCAGACTAGCGCGTTACAAAGTTTGTCTGACCACGATCTATTCCTGTGGCTTGCGCTTGCAGGAGGGTACGCATCTACAAGTAGCCGACCTCGACAGCGCCCGGATGATGATTCATGTCCGTCATGGCAAGGGCGCCAAAGACCGCTATCTGCCGCTGCCGCAACGGACGCTCGAGTTGCTGCGCCAGTACTGGGTTACTCATCGCCATCCCGTGCTGCTGTTTCCCGCCGCAGGCCGGGAGCACATCGAGCTGGCGAAGTCCATTCAGCCGATGTCCAGGAGCAGCGTCCAGGACGCCTTCCATGCGGCCCTGAAGGAGAGCGGCAACAACAAACGCGCTTCCGTGCATACGCTGCGCCACTCCTGGGCCACGCATCTATTGGAAGCCGGCGTCAACCTGCGCCTGATTCAGGAATGGCTGGGCCACAGTTCGCCCGCCACCACCAGCGTCTACACGCACCTGACCGTGAAAGCCGAACAACTTGGCACTGACGCTATCAACCAGCTCATGAGCGATTTGCCTTCGTGAGTGGCTGATGGTCGAGCTGGCCGAGATCTTTCGGCTGCATGGGCCACAGTATCGGAAACAGTTTGGCAGTCGCATGCTGCCTTCACATCTGCGGGCCATGCAGGACATTGAACAATGCCGCACCGCCGCCCTCGGCGGCCAGCTCTATTTCTGTAATCAATGTCAGGAGCAGCGTTACAGCTACCACTCCTGCAAGAACCGCCATTGTCCCAAGTGCCAGAATGAGCAAGCCAATCAGTGGCTGCAAGAACAACAGAATCTCTTGTTACCCGTGCCCCACTTCCTGGTCACCTTCACTCTGCCTGCTGAGTTGCGTGTCGTTGCCCGCAGTAACCAGAAGCTGATCTACAATCTGCTCTTTCGCGCTTCCTCAGCGGCGCTGCTCAAACTGGCCCACGACCCCCGCTTCGTCGGCGCCCGCCTCGGCATGGTCGGCGTGCTCCACACCTGGACCCGCCAGCTTCTCTATCATCCCCACGTGCACTACATCGTCACCGGCGGCGGCCTTACCTCAGACGGTCGCTGGCTCTCTTCCCGCAAAGACTTTCTCGTGCCCGTCAAAGCCCTCTCATCAATCTTCCGCGCCAAGTTTCGCGACCATCTGAAAAAGACTGACCTGTTCACCGCAGTGGATCGGCAAGCTTGGAAAAAGAAATGGGTCGTTCATTCTGAACCCGTCGGCTCCGGCGCAGCAGCCTTCAAATATCTCGCGCCTTACATCTTTCGCGTGGCTCTCAGTAACAACCGCCTCCGCCAGCTGCATGATGGTCAAGTCACTTTCGCTTATAAAGAATCGGCTACCGATCAAGTTCAGCGCTGCACTCTCACTGCCCAGGAGTTCATCCGTCGCTTCCTCCAACACGTCCTCCCCAATAGGTTCATCAAAGTCCGTTACTACGGTCTGCTCAGTCCCGGTCATCGTCATCTGCTACACAAAGTCAGAGAGTTGCTCGTGCCTGCAATCGGCAAGCTGAAGAGTGAAGACCTAAAGCCCTCCCAGCCGGTGGTCGCACTTCGTTGTCCTCACTGCGGCGGGCCGCTCACTCTGACGGGACTGCTCGCTCCCAGAGGTCGCCCTCCATGAAACTCCGCCCGCTGGCTATGCTCGTCTTTCTGTTCTTCCCAATCACTGCGGCGAACTCCCCGCCCCGTCACCGCCGCACTCTGTCTGCGACCACAAAAAAACCAGCCTCACTGGCTGGGTTCCTCTCATCTCAGGCTCAGCATCGCTCAACCTCAACGGCTCTTTTCCTTCCCGCGACCCTTTCCCCCCTTGCCTGGCATCATTCAGTTGCTTATTCAAACTCCAAGTAACCTCTAACCTGGCTTAGTTCAACACAGAATTGTGTGGCGGCTTCCTCTTCCCTCACTGCTCCCATTCGCTCAACGCCCCACACTAATTCTTAATACGTTAAGCCGCGTCCTAAAAATATCTGCGAATTCATTTCCCTGGCGGCGGAATTAACTCGGATTTATAACTTTAAAAGTCTTAACCGCTCTCTGGCATATCTGCTAAGATTTGCGTCCCCAAAACAGAACGACGGAGGAAAAAGTCATGACTCGTTTCCGCCTTACCATAGCAGTGTTTGCCGTCCTCATAGGCATCTCATTCGCCTTTGCCCAAACCAAAAAGACTAAGACGGGGCTGCAAGGGCACGCAGTCCACATCGCGACGACGGCCGATGAACTCAAGTGGGGACCAGCCAACATGAGTCATTTCGCCTTTGCCAGCGGCGAAACGATCTTGCAGATTCATGGCACCGGTCCTTTCGCAATCACGTACGTAAATCCGGCAGACGACCCGAGGAAGAAACAGTAGTGAGGAAAAGGTTAGCGTAATCGGCGTTGTGGTCGGAATGGTGACGCCTTCCGCCTTCTATCAACTCCGGTTCAATGAGTTGTGCGGCGGCGGCGGTAAATAGTTACACCTGAGCCAATATTATTTCTCGTCCAAATTCACTGCGCGGATGGGCACGTCCCAGTGTGCAAGCAGAATCTCGAATCTTCTTTGTTCTTCGCGCTTGAAAGCCTCCTGGTCAGGATAGAGTTGTTTAAGAATTTGCTCATCGCCGGAATCATCGTGCGCCACCTGAACATTCTTCCAGACGATTCTGATACGGTAGTCCCACCGCCCATCTTCGGTGCCATGATTAACGGGCGTTTCTGCTGTTACCTGTAGGGCATTCCCAAGCTCTGTCTGCTTTTTGAGGAAGGGATAGTGATTTTTCTTGAACAGACGGATGAACTCATCGGCATGGCCCCACTTAGCCTTGTAGTAGTACTCGACAACAAAAGGCTTATCCTGCACTTTGGCTTGCGGGGTCTGAGCACGAGAAGCTGAGTGAGTTGATTGCCATACCATGAAAGCTAGAGCGAACGCTACACCAATCCAGATTGTTCTGCTCGCCAAAGTGCTTCTGAATTCCATAAATCATCTCCTTTAGTGTGCTAGTACAGTAACAGTATTCACATTGTTCTTCATTGACTATCCTTCAAGTAGATTCCCAACGTGTTATTCCGCGGATGTGCGGCACTAACGATTCGATGGATTACAAGCAAGCAAGAGTGCCCGTACTTACTTCAGGCGCGCGCCATTGGGAACGTCTTCCGCGAATGTTGCCAGCACCGGTCTATCGTCTTCGCCGATTGAGGCGGCAAGCAGCATGCCTTGTGATTCGTGGCCGCGCATCTTGCGTGGCTTGAGATTGGCGACAAACGCGATCTTGCGTCCGACCATTTCTTCAGGTGTGTAGTGCTCGGCGATGCCGGCGAGAATCTGCCGCGGCTTCTCTTCTCCAATATCTACAGTCAACAGCAGAAGTTTGTCCGACTTCGGAATGCGTTCGGCGGTTAAGACCTGGCCCACGCGAAGTTCAACTTTGGTAAAGTCGGTGATGTCGATAAAGGTTTTGCCAGCTTCCGCGCTAGCCACCGCATCGGCTTCGGTTAGGTGTTGTCCCGAGTGAGTTCCAGCAGGGGCCGGAGCATCGTTACCGCTCGGGCCATTGCCGCGAGCTTCCGCTCCGGCCACCGCATCCGCCTCCGTTGCATGTTGGCCAGAAGCAGTTTCTAACTTGTGATCTCCAATCTCTGACCTCTGACCTCCGACCTCTGTCTTCTCACTTCTGTCTTCTGTCTTCTGGTTTATCTCGCTCATAGTTTTTGCTTTATCGATTCGTGGGAAAAGCGGTTTGACTTCGCCGATTGCCGCGCCTTCCTTGAGTTCACCCCATTTAAGTTTCGCCGGATCCAGCTCGGCCAGCTTGTCGGTCAGGTTTAACTGTGTCCAGATTTCCTGAGTTGCGGCCGGCATCACCGGATAAAGCATCACGCACAACCAACGCAAAGTTTCGGCGGCCCGATACAAAACAGCGCACAACGTCTGGTTTTGGTTAACATCTTTTGCGAGCTCCCACGGCTTCGCTTCGCTGATCATCTTGTCGATGCGCGCCACAATGGACCATACAACTTCAAGTGCCCGGCTAAACGAGTAAGTTTCAAGGTGCTGAAGATATTGCACGCGCGCATGCTCGAGGAAACCCGCGATGGTGGTGGCGTCCGTATCGATACCCATGCGTTTCGCCAGCAGCAACTTGTCTTCAGAAATAACGCCTGGAGGCACTCGCCCGCTGTTGTACCGGGTAATCATCGTCAGCGTGCGGCTGGAAAGATTGCCAAGGCCGCTGGCTAGATCGCTGTTGGTGCGATCGATTAATGCTTCATATCCAAACCGTCCGTCCTGACCAAAAACCATCTCACGCAGACAGAAATAGCGAATGGCGTCCACCGGGAAATGTTTGCCGAGCACATCCAGCTCGATCGTGTTGCCAAGCGTCTTGGACATTTTTCGCCCGTTCGGATCGAGCCACATGCCATGGGCCACAATCCCACGCGGCTGTTCCACGCCCGCGGCCAGCAAAAACGCCGGCCAGTAAACCGCGTGAAAGCGCAGAATGTCTTTGCCAACCAGATGCAGCGCCGGCCAAAACTTTTCAAAACCGACTGCGCGATTCTGTTGTTCGTTGCCAAAACCGATCGCCGTGATGTAGTTCGTTAACGCATCGAACCAAACGTACATCGTATGCTCCGCGTCTTCGGGAACGGGCACGCCCCAACTCACTGAGCTTTTTAAACGACTGACTGAAAGATCTTGCAGCCCGCCGCGCACAAAGCTGGTGACTTCGTTTCTGCGCGTTTCCGGTTGCACAAAGTCGGGCCGGGATTCGTAAAGCTCCAGCAGTGCGTCCCCATAATCCGACAGCCGAAAAAAGTAACTGTCCTCGGAAATGCGATCGAGCGCCATGTCGTGAATCAGAC
This sequence comes from Pyrinomonadaceae bacterium, assembly GCA_051002775.1. GTDB lineage: Bacteria > Acidobacteriota > Blastocatellia > Pyrinomonadales > Pyrinomonadaceae > PSRF01. Next base: position 5,348 of record JBPCLZ010000228.1, read on the forward strand.
AGGTAGGTGGGTCGCCCGCATTCTTCGGCTTGGCATACTCATCTTCCGTTTTGTAAGCAGCACAGGCAGCACAAAACCAACCTTCGTAATGCCCCTTGTAAATTGCGTCGTTGCCTTTGGGCGTTTTCGCTTGCGCTGCGCGGCGCCAAAACTCGCTAACGCCTTCATAGTGAAACGGCTCGCTCGTACGCATGAAAATGTCGTAACCACCGTGCGCCGTGTCCAGGCCAAACTCGGCGGTCATCTTTTTGAAATAGCTGACCACGTAATCGGCTTGTTCTTTCGGCGTACGATGATTTCTTTCGGCGGCACGCTCGATGTTGATGCCGTGCTCGTCGGTCCCGGTCAGGAAGAACGTTTCAATTCCCTGCTGGCGTTTATGACGCGCAATCGTGTCCGCCACGATCATCGTGTAGAGATGACCAAGATGCGGCAGGCTGTTGGCGTAGTAGATGGGCGTGGTTAGGTAGAAAGTCGGCATTGGGGTGACAGGTGACAGGTGACAGGTGACAGGTGACAGGTAAAAGCAGGTTGACCTGTCACTTGTTACTTGTCACCGTTTACTGTTTTTACGATTCACGATCTACTTCTGTTTACCGTTTACTGTTCTTAGCAAACTCATCATTTGGATTAAAGCGTTGCAGCGCCGGGGCATTAGCTGCGCGGACGCCGATGGCCATCGCAACCTCGGCCAGTTGGATCAAACCCTTGAAGTTCCAATTCGGATCGTACTCATCCGACGGCTGATGATAATGCGCGGTGTTGTAAGCCTGAAATTGTTTTTCGCCCCAACCTTTTTCACGGCCCACAAAATCCTCGCCCGCTTTTAGACTGATAGAGGGCACGCCAACTTTCGCAAACGGGAAATGATCGGATCGATAGAACGAACCCTGTTCGGGACGGGCATCCGGTGTGATGCGCATGCCTCGTTCACGCGCTACTGCTTGCACGATCGCCTGAAGGCTTGAGCGCTCAGCGCCGAGCGGCGTGAAGTCGCGTGTTAGCCCGAGCATGTTCATGGAATCAAGATTGACATTGGCTGCAGTCTTGCTAACCGGCACGACTGGGTGTCTTGAATACCACTCAGCGCCCAACAGTCCCTGCTCTTCAGCAGTAGGAAACAAGAAGAGGCTGGAACGACGCGGTCGTTGCGACGGAGGCAGATTTGCCAGCGACTCGGCGATCGCGAGTATTGCTGCGCATCCGGAAGCGTTATCGACGGCGCCGTTGTAAATCGTGTCGCCATTTTTGTTAGGCGCACCAACACCAAGGTGGTCCCAATGCGCGGAATAGACCACATACTGGTCCCTCACTTTGGGATCGCTCCCCGGCAGAACGCCAACGACGTTGGACGACTCTACGCGCTTCACTTCACTCTTCAGATGAATATTGCCCTTGAGATTCAGTTTGATAGGTTGGAAATCACGCGATGCGGCCTTCGCACGCAGGTCGGCAAGGTCGTAACCAGCCAGCTTCATGATCTTCTGCGCTGCGTCGTTGGTTACCCACGAACGGATTTTTAGAAACGGCGTCGAGTCCCCGGCAGTACGTGCAAGGTCAAAACGCCATGAGCCGTTCGAAGTGCGGACCACACTCCAGGGATAACCGGCGGACTGGTCCGTATGCAGGAGAATCACGCCAGCAGCGCCGCGGCGTGCAGCTTCTTCAAACTTATAGGTCCAGCGTCCGTAATACGTCAGCGCTTTGCCGCCAAAGAGATTTGGCTCCGCTGCCGTAGCTGGTGGATCGTTCACCATGATTACTAAAATCTTGCCGCGATAGTCCGCTGCGTCGCCTTTGTAGTCGTTCCACTCTTGTTCCGGGGCATTGATGCCATAGCCAACGAAAACCAAATCCGAATCGACATCAACGTCACCGGTTTGGGCCCCGGTAAACGCGACATAGTCATCAGCAAACTTGAGAGTCTCTTTGTCATTGCGGCCGGAGATAACCAGGTGGGTATTGGGATCGGCTTTTACGGCGACCAGCGAGACTGGTTGGAAGAAGCTGCCGTTCGCGCCCGACCCTTGCAATCCCGCGGCCTCCATACGCGCTGCGAGGTAATTCGCTGCAATCTCACCGCCGCCGGCGCCAGGGGCGCGACCTTCCAGCAAGTCGCTGGACAAGAACTTTATGTCCGCACGTAACGAATCTTCATTGAACGCGGACTTCTTTTGTCCACGCGCCTGCGAGTAACTGCTAACTGCGAGGGCGCTGATTAGAATGACAACGATTACGCTTCTAACTCTTATCGTCGGTCTTCGCATCTGTTTCTCACTCCTTGCCTGTGATAAGCGCCATCGCTTCGGCGCGGGTGCGCGGGTCGGTGCGAAAGCCGCCGAGCACCGCCGAGGTAATTGTTTTCGCATCGGCTTTACGCACACCGCGCAGAGTCATGCAGGTGTGCGCAGCTTCAATCACCACCATCACGCCAATTGGTTTCAAACCTTCGAATAAGGTGTTTGCGATGTCGGTAGTCAAACGTTCCTGAAGTTGCAGCCGGCGCGAGAATGTTTCAGCCAGGCGGGCCAGCTTCGAGATTCCAAGTATCCGTCCGTCACGTGGGATATATGCAATGTGACACTTGCCGACAAACGGCGCCAGGTGATGTTCGCATATTGACGCAATGCTGATGTCTTTGACGATCACCATCTCATCGTGTTTGTCGCCCGGCAACGGCACCACGTGTTGAGCCGGAACCTCGCGCATGCCCGAGGTGAGCTCGGCATACATCTCGGCCACACGCCTGGGTGTTTCCTGCAGGCCCGGGCGATCGGGATCTTCGCCAAGACCCACGAGGATTAATCGGACGCCCTGTGCAATTAGCTCTAGATCAACTGGAGCCGGTGCACTGTCCGCTGGTATGTGAGCTTCTTGCTCTTTGGACAACTTGCTCATTCCTGTTTGCCTGCGAAGAGCGGGGGCAAGCCCACCTTCCCAACCTGAGAGATCACTAGAAGCAGTTTTGAACCCACACTGAATGACATTCGACCTAAAATTATAAGCTCAACCAAAGCCAGCTCATGGTTGGGAAGGCGGGCATGCCCCCGCTCCGGCGACGCTATTTAGTGTTTGCGGCGTAAGCGTTGCGCGCCGCCTCTTCTACAAGCCGCAGCGGCACATTCGCCCGCCGCGCTGCTTGCCGGCACTGTTCATACTCCGGCATCTCCTTGACTATATGACCGTTTAGTTGAGCTACTTTAACATCGATTGGACCGTACTGCGTTTCCACGCGCACGGTGTGACGCTCAAGTGCGCGGCGCTCAACCTGGTAGCTGCGAACACCCAACGTCGTCGTCTCGGAAAACAGAAGATCCAACAGCTCTTCACGTTCGTCTTCGCCGCAGAGGACTGATAACAAAACTCCGGGCCGGTTCTTCTTCATTTGAATGGGCGTGAAATAACAGTCCAGCGCGCCCAACTCGAATGCCCGCTCCATCACGTGTCCAAAAACCTGTGGCGACATATCATCCACGTTGGTTTCCAGCATCCAAAGATGCACATCCTTACGCTGCGCCTCCTGTGTTTCGCCAATCAGCACGCGCAGCACATTGGGAAACTTTTCATACTCACGCGTGCCTGCGCCGTAACCAGTCTGTTCGAGTCTCAATTGCGGCATTGCGCCAAATTCAGAACACACGGTGGTGATGATGGCGGCTCCGGTTGGCGTCAGCAGTTCGCCCTTAATTTCGGTTGAATAGAAAGGCGCGCCTTTCAACAACTCTGTCACCGCCGGCGGGGGCACTGGAAAACGACCATGGGCCATCTCAACGGTACCGCTGCCGACGTGCAATGGCGAAGATACAAAGCGCTGAATTCCGAGAAGTTCAAAACATATCGCCGCGCCAACGACGTCAATGATGGCATCGAGCCCGCCGACTTCGTGAAAGTGAATCTTTTCAATAGGCTCGTTGTGTACCCGCGACTCTGCTTCGGCCAGACGAGAAAATATTTTAGCCGCGCGATCCTTCACGCCTTCGGACAAACGCGAGTCGTAAATAATTTTCAGGATGTCGGAAAGATGACGATGCGAGTGTTCATGTGCAGTCTGCACGCGCGCATACGTGGCGCAGATGCCGGACCGATTCACTGTCTCCAAGTCGATGGCATACCCCCGGACGCCCAACAGTGATAATTGATCCTTTAGGGCCTGGCCATCGACGCCGGCGGCAACCAGCGCGCCGAGGATCATGTCGCCACTCGCTCCGGCAAAACAGTCGAAATATAGAGTCTTCATAAGACGCGTGAATAGTAAATCGTAAATGGTAAATGGAAGTGCCGCCATCGTGCCGTCCATTTACTATTTACCATTCACTATTTACCAGCGATGGTAACAGAGCGCGGTCAGAAAACGCCAAAAGCGCTGTCCGAAACAAAGTTTGCCGGTTCCACGTGAGCCTAGCGGCATGAGGTCATCTATGAAGCGGTGTTCGTAGTCAAGAGGTGTTTTGGCCAGACTCTGGCTCGGACGCCGCAGCGCCTGCGTTGCTCTATTGCTCTGTTGTTTGCTCTTTGACATGAGACTGATAGTTTTTTAATTTTGCCGCCGTTAGCGGTCCTCAAGTGATCAAGGCTGACAAGCCACGATCAATCATCTATGCGGTCATCTTCCATGAGGTTTACTTCGCACTCTCTGCCGGTTATTGCGCAAGAGAGGCCGGCTGCCCAATCAGTACCTCGGGCACATTAGTAGGCCCTTGACCTCGGCGGGCAAGCCGAGCTGCGACGGCTCGACGTCGGAATTCCGCATAGTCGATCTCATCCCGCAACATGATGTAGGCGCGGATGAGTAGTTTCCTGGCAGCAGCCACCTTGGCCTTCGGTCGACCGCGACGCTCTGCCAGCCGTTTGTAGAAACGTTTTAAGTCCTCGTCTTTTCTGACAGCCGTCTGCGCTGCTTCCACCAACAAGTAGCGTAGTAAACGGGAGCCTGCTTTACTGATCCCCAGGAAGCACTTGCGCTCCGCTGAGGAACGTTCCACCGGATCGAAGCCCGCATAGGCCGCCACCTTCCGGGTGTTGCGAAAGCGATTGACCGGTTGCAGCGTGTGCACGATGCAAAGGGACGTAAGCAACCCAATACCTGGATGAGTACGCAGGCGGGCGATGCAGACATCACCTTTGCTTTGCGTCTTGAACCAGACCATGGTTTCCAGCAGCTGTTGATTGAGCGTCTGGAGCAATTGCAGCCAGTGCTCGCGTTGCCAGTGCATGACCGGAGACATTTTCGGCCGTGCTCAGTTGTTGTTGACCAGCTTTGGTAAACAAGCTGCTGCCCTTGGCCAGACCGGCCTGCAGCGCCAACGCTTGCAGACTGTTCTTGCTCATGGTGCGGATCTTGATCAGCTTCTGCCGGTAGCGCAACATCCGCAGTACTTCGCGACTCTGCACTGCCGGTCGATGCAAGTGGGGAAACTCATTATGGAGCATTAGATCCAAAATGAGTTCGGCGTCGCGCCGATCGTTCTTCTGCCGCCAACGAGCCCGGCGGCGGATCTCGGTGGCATGACCGAGCCAGACTTCGCAACCTAGCTCCTCGAGCAGCGCTTCAAACCAGGGGCTGTAACCACTAGCTTCAAGGCCGACAATCACGCGCCCGCTGAAATGCGCGTAGAAAGCTCGCACCTGCTCTTTATCCTGGTGCTTCAGCTCA
>JBPCLZ010000229.1:0-47717 GCA_051002775.1 Pyrinomonadaceae bacterium
TCGCTCTCGACGTTGTTATATCTACGAAGCCGGTCGGCGACAGTTTTCGAATTTGCAAAAACTTTTTTTGCTGTGGGTATCAGTCGATTATCGGCCTGGCGGATCCACGCGCGCACCTGCGATCCATCGGGATACGGCGAAAGATCGTCAAACGGGGTATTACTGAGATTATAAGCGGCGCGGTGTTGATGCATGATCCAGAGTACCTTGCGGGAATGCGCCACGAAGTAAGCAGGAAACTTCATGCCGATGACCAGGTCTACCGGTTTCCCATTGGCTTCGCTCAAGTCGAGCAGCCGCCAGGCCAGCGCGCTTCTCATGATCTCGGCCGGCGGATACCACTTAAAGGGTAACGCTACGACTTCCGCGTTATATCCTGCCTGAATAAACGCGAGCCTTAATCCCTCGACGTGGGATTCCGCGCCCCCGGTTGTGAAGGGTACTTGGGTGGTGCATATCAGGATGTTCATGGGAACAGTGAAAAGTGAAGAGTGAAAAGTAAAGAGTTAAGGTTATAAAGAGGACACTTTACGCTACCCTTCTGGCCTTTCACTTTTTACCTTTCACTCTTCACCTCGATGTTGCAGACGGCTACTGATAATTCCCGGTCGTCGCGCATCTCGTTCTTCACTGGGCGCGGTTGCCAGGTGCGATCGGCGCGAAACTCGAGTTCAAACACGCCCGAACCACTCAAGGTTTCGGGAACCGGTACGCGCAACTCAAACCAGCCATTACGCCGGAATGAAAAGGCACAAAGTTTGACGCTGTTCAGAAGCAACTCGAGTGTGAGCGGACGTTCGTCGAGATCTGGCATATGGGTGGTAATGTCCATTCGTATTTCAGAAAGACTCGCTGCGGGAAAATTGATGGAAGCGCGCGAACCCATCCAGCGCGCAACCGGTGGCAGCATGTTTGGTTCGAACCAGCCGTCGTCAAAGGTGACAGCGCTGCTGCGATCGAGGCACACCGATGTTTCTTCCCTGTCTTGAACTGTCGAAAAAAGCCCGCGCCGGTCGCGATGTTCATTGTTGAAAGCACCAAGCGAGGTGTCTGAGGCTTTAACAAAAACATAAAGACCGCTTTTCGGAAGCCGCAGGTTTAGATCCGACACCTTCGCAAAGACGTAACCCATCGCCATATCAAACGCTCGGCGCTCTTTAAAGGAGAGTCCTCGCAGGTAGTCGATGAAATCGTCTTCGAAATTCAACCCGTAATCATCGGCTTGCTTCACAAACTCTTCACTACTAAGACAAAGCGTAAAGCGCGGCTCCCATGCGACGTGCCGGAAGAACTTTTGAAATCGCGCCGCATGCTCCTGTTCTTCTTCCAGGCCCACGTGGCCATCGATGTCGATAAAGCGACGCAGTTCTTCAACCGTCATTTCGTCATAGTTCTTCTGAACGGCTCGGTCGGTGCACTCGATTCCGTGCAACGTCACACCGTCCGGCCGTAGCACGCGTTTCACTTCTGCCAGCATTGCGTCTTTTTCTTCAGCTTCAATGTGGCCCATCACATCAAGGCTGATGACGTAGTCGAAGCTCGCGTCCGCAAATGGCAAACTAGAGAGTCGCGCACTAAAAGTCGCATCGTATCCATTGCGCAACGCTGCCATGGCGCATTCAGCCGAAAGATCGACGCCGGTCAGGGTAACGCCCTTGCGTTTCAACAAGGCGAGCATGCCCGCACCGCAACCGACATCGAGTACATCCGAGCGCGCGCGCACGTTATCGAAGACCCACATCGTCCGGGCGAAGCGAATGTCGAACCGATCGATCGCTTTGAAGTAGCGAGCATCGAGCACTTCATCCGAAGCGAACTTAGTGCGATAAAACTCGGCTAGGTCCTCTATACCGGCTCGCTGATATAAATTGTTCTTCGTAGGCATTTTCAACGTGAATCGTAAATCGTGAATCGTAAATCGTGAATAGATAACAACAGGACTGAAGCTCTAGCGTTCAAGTCCTGCGATTTTGTGTATTGACGATTTACGATTCACGACCCTCCAATTGCTCGATGCGGCGCCGCAGTTGTTCCAGAAGAGCGTCGGTCTTGCGACGTGCGCGATCCTCAAGCACGGCGGCTTCGCTCGTTTCGAGAGCGAGTTGCTTGTAAGAAACACGTTGCTCTTCCTGCAGGCGCTCGTTCGCTTCGCGTAGTTCGTTGACTATCGCCGCCAGTTTGCCGTCGAGTACGCCGGCTCGAGACTCAACAGCGGCGCTTTGCTCCTCTGTCGCCACACGCTGTTCCGCGATGAGTTGTTGTTGTGCACCGATCGTTGCGCGTTGAGTGTCCAGCTCTAATCGTAATAACTGTAATTCCGACTGATGCCTTTGCGCTTCCGCTCGCCGCGCCTCGCTCTCAGCAACCAGTTGCTGGCGCTGGTTGGCTAATTTTTTCTCATACGCCGAAAACAGTTGCACGATATCGCGCAGCCCATGATGAACCGCCGCGTTAAAATTGACCTGTTCCCACGCGTACCACCGCGTAGCTCGTTTGAGATGGCGCTTGAGCCATAATTCGAGGCGGGCCGTCGTCCCACTCCGATTACTTACCAGTGGCGGCAAACGGTCCCAGGCACGCGCGGTGGTTGTTAGATACGATTCTAGATGCGCCAGATCGGCTGACTCGAGCTGCCCGTTTTCCCGCGCGCTGTCGCTAACATTCTCGTCGTTCAAGCGAGCGGCGGTCGACGCTTCCTGTTCGGCATTAACTCGCTCACGTATCTCGCGCAGAATATGTTCGACTTCAATATCAGCCATAGCTCACGCTCTCTTCACTCGCAGGCTCCGTGATCGTCTTGCTTGGGGCGTCGCTGCGACGGCTGCCACGACGAGATGCAGTAACGCTGGCGTTTAGATTAGCGATGCCCTCAATTAAGGTCGTACTCGTAACTTTGAAAAACAATGCGGCGTCCAGCCAGTCATACGCTTCGCCGTCGCGACTGTGCACGGCGAGCGATATTGAATATTGGTCTATGCCAAGCCAGCACTCAAACGAGAATGTGACATCAATTATCTCACCACGTCTGACATCCCCAAACTCAACCTGCTTCTCTTTTGTGTTGGTACCGTAAACATGAATTCCATGTCGGTTGCGAATTAAAAAACCGATCACTGGATCTTCGACGTCGCGCAGAAAACGCGCAAAAATTCGCAAGCTGGCGGCCTGTCCGCTCTCGGTGATATGCAGTTCGCGATTAGTGGCGTCCTTTAGAGTTCCTCCGAAAATTTCTGCGCTACCATTGCCGTGACGATAAGAATAGTCGAGCGGTCGCGATAATTCCTCAGCGGCGGAAGCCGGCTGCGTGGTTGACGCTGTATCAGCCTCATAAGCCTTCTCGCGCTCCATAATTATTTTTTGGTACTGATTGAGGACATCGGCAGGCTTGCCATCCGCCATAAGACTTCCGGCCTTCAACAACAATGCACGCGAACAGAGCGCGCGCACCGCCGCAGCGTCATGCGAAACAAACAGCACCGTCGTCCCTCGCTCGTGCAATTCCTTAAGACGACGCAAACAACGGTGCTGGAAAACCGCGTCGCCGACAGCCAGTGCTTCGTCAATAATCAGGATGTCAGGATCGACGCTCGCGGCAATGGCAAAAGCGAGACGCACATACATTCCGCTCGAATAACTCTTGACCGGCTGGTAAAGGAAGGGACCAATTTCGGCGAACCGCTCAATTGCCGGGAACAGGACCTCCGTTTCTCGCCGGCTTAGTCCTAACAAGCTTGCGTTCATGTAAACGTTTTCAACACCAGTAAACTCAGGATCGAAACCAGCGCCCAGCTCCAGCAGTGCCGCTATTCGCCCGTCGTGCCAAACGTCGCCGTGCGTCGGGGCAAGCGTTCCCGAAATAATTTGCAGGAGCGTAGATTTGCCGCAGCCGTTGGGCCCGACTATTCCCACCGTAGTTCCGGCTTCTATTTGGAAGTCAACGTCCCGCAAGGCCCAGAATTCTTTGTGACGTCGCAGACGGCCGCGGGTGATTGATTCCTTGAGGCGGTCGCCCGGGCGTTCATAAATGCGGTATTGCTTGGAAACCTTGTCGACCCGCAGGGCTACAGTCATGCGCTGAATGTAGCAGAAGTAAGGAAACGGAAGCCAGAAGCAGGGGAGAGGACAGGAACAGGAGACCGGCCGGGAATGGAGCCGTGGCCGAACAAAAGAAAAAGGGAGCGCCGTCGCTCCCTTTTCTGTTGGCTCTCAGCTTACGCCAAGCGGGTTCATCACGGACCGAAGCGTTGCCGGTACTCTATCGACTCGATAAAGGCCCTCACCATTTCCGCATCGATGAAGTTTCCGTTAAAGGCGTTCAGCTTATTGAGCCAGAAGTTGAAGCCTGCAGTATCAGGATCGCGCCGCAGGTATCCGAAGTACTCCATCGTTACGAATGCAGCATTCATTTCGCGGACTGCGAGTTCCTCCTGCTCAGCGACCTTACGAAGTACGGTTGCCCTGGTTTCGGTGGCCGCATTCAATCCTGCGATAAGCGAATTGCGGAAGGCGTCAGCGGCAGGAATGTTGCCGCGTATTTCGCCACCGCCAAACTGCACGGTGTAGAAATTCACGTACGCCCTACCCTCGCGCAAATTCGACAATTGCGCCGCCAGAGTAGTGCCTTGGCCTTCAGGCGCGTCCCACTTGCCCCGGAATGTCCCCCCGACCCCGCTACTAAATGGCGTGACAACAGCATCGTTTGGATTGTTATCGTTGAAAGGCGTTCCGATAAAGCCCCACACTACGCCACCGTTCACGCCGGGCCCGACTGCCGCACCAGCATGGATATGCGCGTTAGTAAGGTTGTCGTTGATGTCTGCCGTTTGCGAGCCAGTGAAATCGATGTTGTTCACTGTCCCGTTGATCGTCATTGCTGTTTGCGCATTGTTAAACTGCAATCTCGCGGTGCCGAATGAGGCCGGCCGGGCCGCGCCGCCGGTTGTTGTTGGCACTGCCGGCGGAACCTCCTGGGAGTTGGTCATGTTCACGACAAAGAGTCGCACCTGACTCGGACTTAGTCCGGCACTGGCCAGCAGATTATCGACATACTGCTCGTTGGTTAGCGCGGCTGGATACTTATCGACAAACTCTGGCCTCGTCACGAAGTCGTTAAAGTACGCTACCTTGTTTGCCTCGAGTTGAGCATCCGCTCCCGGAGTACCAAAGATGTAGTCCTTTTGCAAAGCCTGGGTATCGCGTTGAAAAACCCCATAGAAGGGCCTCGCGCCAAAAGCTGCCTGATTGGTTAGCAATGCCAACAAACCGGTGCGCTGAAACTCGATGGACAGGAAGAAAGCCGCTGAAACGATTACCCGCTGCCTTTGGATACAGGCCGCATCGGCGCCGCACGAAGTAATTTGATTGGTCCAGAAAGCGAGACCGGCCGCGTCAGGCTCGCGATTGAGAAAGTCGAGATAATGTTGCCGAACGAAAAACTGCGCACCGTCGATCGGGTTACTCCCTGGTGCGCCGGTATCGTTGTCGAGAATTGTTACCTCAGCTCTATTCGGACTACCTAGTCCGACACCTGCTCCCGTGGGGTTGCTTAAAAACAAATCGATTATTTCATCAATTTCATCGAATAGGTCATTCACGAGCAGAATGCGAAAAGTCTTGCTCGTCTCGCCGGGGGCAAAAGTAAGTTTACCCAGCGCGATTTCGTAGTCGCTCTTTTGCGACGCGTGTCCCGGCTGGCTTTGATCCATGGTAGCGTAATTCACAGTTGCAGTCCCGGAAGCGTCCCCCGCGCGTGTCACGGTAATGTCAATATGTCCGCTACCTTCACTGATTATGTAATCGTCCGTTGAGAATTGCAGCAGCGAAGTCGCGCTAGCTGTGGTCGGTTTGAGTGAACCGAAAAGTCCATGTTCCTCATCTCCGATGCCGGCGGCGAAATAAAGCGTATTCGGATCTCCGCCCGCGCCACCGTTGCCGAACTTGAGGTCCCATAGCTCGTCGATCCTGATGCCGTTGCCGCTCTCATCCTGGAGCGTTCCCAAAAAAGCACCGGTCGTGGGGTTGAAAGCGTGAATGCTGGGGTTGCCGCGGCCGAAGTTACCGACGAGTAGAGCACCGCCGAAGATTCCAAAGCTGGCCGGCGCGATCGTAACGCCCCACGGCGAATTAAGTGGCCCATTGTTAATGCCGAAGGTCAGGTCGCGCACACCAGACGTGTTGAACCGGCGGACGAAGCCGTTACCAACACCTTCCTCATCCCTTCCATCAGGGCCCACCTTTGCATACGTTACGTACAGAGATGAGCCGATGGCCTGGATATTGAACGGGTGATAGTCATTCCCCGGCGTACTCGGAATGGTCGGGTCGAGGAAAGGGAAGCTGGCTGCTGGCTGCAGGGCGAACGCGCTGTTGAAGACGTCTATGGTGCCGTTGGCGAAGTCGGCGGCATAGAGCAGGGTCGACGTGCTGTTGATTGCCAGCCCGGTGTAGACATGGCCGGGGAGGCTGGCGGCGATGACGGCCGTGGTTGAACCGGCTGCGGGTGCGTTCGGGTCCCAGCCCGTGATGTTGCCCGTGATCGACGCGAAGAGGAAGTTCGCTCCGCATGGCGGGCTGGCACATGGCCCGGGGAGGACGAAGTTCGTCGCCACACCGTTCGCGACTGTTCCGGTCGGCAAGCCGCCGGGAATAGTGACAGCGGAGGGGCTTGGGTTCTTAACAAGCGGGCTGCCCCCCACGTCGCCGCGGTAAAGCGTCGAGGTACTGGTGCCGTTGTTGGCGACCCAAAATGGACTGCTCGCTGTCAACGAAATACCCCAGGGGTTTACCAATAAAGGATCCTGGACAAAGGCCAGGCCGGGCACATTCGATATGAGATTTGTTTGCCTATATGCAGACCCAGGCGCGATAACCGGGATGTCGAGGCCAACTCCGTCATCCGCATGTGTCGTTGTCTGCGGAACGATCGGAAGCATGCATAAAAAGAGAAAGAAACTGACGCTGAGGCTGGAGATCCTTGCGGCTAAGCCTCTGGTTGGAAACGTACGCATAGTAGTTCTCCTTCGTTCCACGGGGTGATTGGTTTCGGCACGATCGAGAGTCGGCCCTTGACCTCGAAGAATAACTTTGAAAGTGGTTTGAGGGACAAGATTTATCGGAAGATAATCTTGCCGGACGAATCTGGGCGATACAAACTTTGAAAGAAAGCCCCTCGTTGGTTCGCAATTTTTGGGAAGCGTCGAAACTCTATGCTCCACCAACTATTCTGTCAAGAAATTAATGTTAACCCCGGATCTATTTATGATTCGCTTTAGGTGTTTGTTTTGGTTTGGCTTACGCCCGCTTGCGATTAACTGGGTCTCTGCGTAAAATGTCGATTCTCTTGCTGCTGGGTGATCGATTCTTTCCACCAGCGCGTGGCTGCTCATCGCTCCCCGAAGGGCATCTAATCTGCTCGCATCTGCGTCTTTATTTCGGAGGATTTTTGTGAAGCAAGTTTTCGGTTCCTTCTGTGCCCTTGCCCTGCTTATGCTGGCACTCGGGGCATCTTCTCTAGTTTCGGCGCAAAGCGCGAGCGCCACGCCCCATCCTTTTGTGACACAGATCACCTCGTCACCGGCCGGGGACGTTCTTAATCCGTTTACATCATTTGCCGGGGACATGACTGCGAACGGCCGTTTCGTCGTTTTTGAATCCAACGGCAACGTGGCTACGCAGAATCGGAACAATGCCGATGGAAATCGGGAAATCTTCCTGCTTGATTATGCCCAGAGGCGCATCTTTCAAATCACGGATACCAAGAACGTTCTAAAGGCTTCAGCCCCGACTCCGACTCCAACTCCCAGTCCAAGTCCAGGTGCGAGCCCAACGCCTACGCCCGCCCCAACACCAGCAGATCCAGCTCAGGCGGAGATTGAGATCAGTAATAATCGTCCGATGATTTCTTTCGAGCCCACACTGGTTGGCGGTACGCGTGTCTTTACAATTGTGTTCAGCTCTAACGCGCCGTCCCCGGCAAGCTTCGGTGGTACCGGCAGCGCAGCGCTGAGCGCCGATGCGAACCAGGAAATTTGGATTTACCAACTACCGGCGGTACCGGACGTGGATTTAACGACCGGAGATGATTTCTTCCAGAATCTTTCCGGCGGCACGTTTACGCAAATTACGTCTACACCAGCTAGCCGTCCGCCGACAGCCGGCGCAACTGGTGTCTTGCCTTTCGTGGCGGACGATAATCGCGAAGCTACGATTAACGATGACGGAACCCTTATCGCCTTCATTTCCACTCGTAATTTGGTTGGTACCGGCAATACAGACGGTAACCCTGAACTTTTCTTCCGCAACGTTCCGAGTGGCACGTTCGTGCAAGCAACTAACACCGCAGACTCTGTCGATGGTGTGAAGATAGTTTCCCGCTTCCAACAAAACCCATCTTTGTCTGGTAGTGGCAACAGAGTGACCTTCATATCGACTGCGAATCTAGCGGGCGGCAACGACGACGATGGTCGCGGAAAAGGCAATGCCGAAGTTTTCGTCGCTGATTTTACCGGCTCAGGTTTGGCTAGCGTGAGGCAGGTTACTCGAACAAAATCGGAGACCACTGGAGCGTTTGCTGGATCGAGCGTTAATCTGCTCGGCCCCGGGCGCCGTCTGAGTCGCGATGGAGCTTTGATTGGACTCGAATCAAGGGCAGTGGATCCAAAGGCAAATGACAGCGCGACGAATGCATCGGCACTGGCGATCTTCGTGTACAACGTTGCCGGTGATAGCTTTGTTCAGGTTGGCCTACGTGCGCTGTCTGGATCGGATATCAGGCACTTCCCGACATTTACCGATTACATCGGAACTGTACCGGGAGCATTGGTTTTTTCATCGGGTTTAAACTTCAAAACCGACGGCAGTTTTCCGGCTGCGGACCAGGACGCCACCGGTTTAAATCCCACCCGTCAACCGCAAATCTTTATTACTGATCTTCCGGTTTCGTCAACCAGCACCTTTAAGCGATTGACCAATAATCCGGCCGGTTCACTGTCCAGCGATGTACCTATACGTCCGATCACTAGTAGCAAGCGAAACCGAATGACTTTCAGTTTAACGACTGCTGAACTCGGTGGCGGCAACGCTGACTTGTCGATCGAAGTTTATTATCTGCTGAGCCCGACGGTCGTCACTGAGTTGTCAGGTACGCCGCTGTCATTCTTCGCGAAAGCCAGTATCTTCCCAGTGAATGATGCTCCGCCAGCGGCGAGTCCCTCGCCGAGTCCAACACCTACACCAACGCCCGGGTCAATTGCGTTTGGTCTGGCCCCGGGTGAAATCGGCATAGTCCGTTCAACCGTGGCGCTTGCGCCCGCAGACAAAGTTGGCGCCGGCGGACCCGAAGCAGATCGCAGTCCAATCTTGCCGGTAGAATTGAATGGTGTTTCAGTTTCCATCAATGGCGCAGCGGCGGGTTTGTATTTCGTCGGCAACGCTTCCAAAGAGATTCACTTCGTGGTTCCCATCGGGTTGGCGCCCGGGGTGGCGACGTTTGTGATCAACAACAACGGGACGGTCATCCGCGGCACTCTTAACATCGTACCCGCGCAACCTGACATATTCACAATTCCTGCTGGGCCGGGCGGCCGAGCAGTTGTCTGCAACGTGACCAATGCAGGTTCAGGATGTATCACGGAACCATTTAGTGTGACTACGGCGCAGGCCGGCACCGGCACTCAGATACCCACCGTACTTGAGATCCATGTGACCGGAGTCCGAGGCGCGAAAGCCAGCGAGGTGAGTGTCACTATCGGGACTACCGCGATTACGGCCACGACAGTCATAAACAATGTGAACATGTTCGGTGAGGACTTGATCACTATTACGCTGCCGGCATCGCTAGCTGGTGCAGGCGACGTCCCGGTGATCGTGACTGTAACCAAGGGCGGTACGTTCACCAGCCGGGGAACTGCAACGGCGCCCAGAATCACGATCAACTAAAAAACGCAGCGATTTAGTATCTGCCCAAGCCCGCACACGAACCGTGCGGGCTTTTTTATTCACTGCGTCAGGTTTTTCTGGCCGTCGATCCTTCCGAGAGTGTACTATCGGGGCCTGGCGTGTTGCTCCCCACGTCGTTTCAAAACCACCAGGTTGTTTTACGCCCATCGATTCTAATCAATGCGACGAAGCAAGACCCTACTGGCCATGTTGATTATGCTGGCATGTACCGGCGCCGTCCAATCTTCTTCTTTTGAGCCAGCGCGGTCAGTAAAGCGTCAGATAAGATGGACCAAAAAAACAATACCGATAGCTCTATCAACCTCACTCACCTCGCCGCTTGAAAGTATCAAAGCCGGCAGCGACGTTGCCGGTGCAATCCATGGTGCCTTGGCAACGTGGTCCACTGCCGCCAACATTAACTTCGTTGAGGTTCCTTCTAACGTTCAGTCGATTAGTCATGTCGACGGTGGCGACGGAGTCAACCTAATTACGGTTGCGATGACTAATGAGAATCTCGGCATCTTCGAGGACCGAAGCAGCCCAGCGCGCACCCGAGTCTTTTACGACGCGGACACCGGGGAGATCAGCGAAGCCGACATAGTCCTTAACCCTTTTCCGTATTCGGTCGACGGTGTGCCGTTGGAGTTTTCAACTGACGGTACGCCGGGCACCTACGATCTCCAGTCAACCTTGACGCATGAGCTAGGACATCTTCTCGGGCTTAATCATTCCAGCGTAGTTGGTGCGACGATGAATGCAACGCAAGCGGTAAATGGGACTTTCGGTTTAGCAGCCACCAGCGAGCGAACATTAAGTGATAGCGATCGCGCTGCCGTGAAGAGTATTTATGGTTCTCCAAACGAAATGGGCTCTATCGAAGGCCGGCTTCTAAACAATCAGCAAGGCAATCTTCTGCCTGCCGCCCGCGCTCACGTTTGGATTGAAGACACTGTGTCCGGACGCGTGATGGCCAGCGGCGTAACAAATTCCAGTGGCGCCTTCAACCTCGGCGGGATTGTGCCCGGTTATTACAGAGTAATGACGGAATATCTGGACGCGCCGCTAACAGAAGAGGCGATGCTGAGTTTTGATCCGGATCGGCGCTCCAACGGGCAGAGTTTTCGCGGCAACGAAATCGCCAGCGGGTTGCGAGTCTCGGCAAAGAAGACTGCGGTTGCGAATTACGTGCTGACGTCGCCGCAAAATGCGCCGGCGACCTTGAACCCTCGCTTCATAGGGGTCAATAAAGAATTGTCGACCGTGCCGGTGCCGGCAACTCCAGGCACCAAACTAACGGTTTATCTGAGTGGCGCTGCCGTGAACCAGGTAGCGGGAACCGGTTTGTTGGTAACATCTCCCTTTCTGACTGTGGATCCTGCAAGCCTCAGATCGCATGAATTTGGTGGCGCTACCCCGGTGATTAGTTTTGACGTAACCATCGCGTTGGATGCACCGCCGGGAGATTACAGCATCCGCCTGCAATCAAACTCTGGAGAGATCGCCTTTCTTGTTGGCGCTTTAGTCGTTGAGCCCAAACAATAAAGCAAGCGCCCTACTTCATACCAGAAGTCCTGAGTTGTAATTGCCGAATCAATTTCGAATTCCTGCACCCACCTTAGTAATGCTGTCGCAAAGTTCGGTTAATTCCACGGAAACAATTCAAATGCTAATCTATGGTCATGAAGCGCAAGCTGCTTGATTATCTAATCTGCCCTTTTTGCGACGCGCAGTTGGAGTTGACTGAAGTAGTGCGGACGGAGGAGGAAGAGATAATGCAAGGGCGGTTGGCGTGCACAGCTTGCAAAACGTCTTTTCAAATTCTGCGCGGCGTTCCCCGGTTTCTCAGTAGTGAACGCTTGGAAGCTGACAAGGCAGCAACCGCTGAAAGCTTTGGCTGGCAGTGGCAACACTTCACACACAGCGACGAGCTTTATGCGGAACAATTCCTCGGCTGGATTGCGCCGGTCACGCCCAATTTCTTTGAGAATAAGCTTGTCCTCGAAGGTGGCTGTGGAAAGGGCAGGCACACTGAGCTAGCAGCGCGCTGGGGTGCGCTCGACGTAGTTGGCGTGGACCTCAGCGACGCAGTTGATACAGCTTTCACGGCCACTCGCCGGCTTGAGAATGCTCACATCATCCAGGCCGACGTTTATCATCTGCCGCTGCCGCGTGTTTTCGACTATGCGTTTTCGGTAGGTGTGTTACATCACTTGCCGGATCCACGCGCGGGCTTTCGCTCGCTCGCCTCGCGAGTTAAACCGGGTGGTTACATCTCGGCTTGGGTTTACGGGGCGGAAAATAATCAATGGATCACGCGTTACGTAAATCCGTTGCGCAAAGTAACTTCCGGAATCGATCAGGGAGCGCTGCTACAGATTTCAAAATTGCCCGCCGCTTTGATGTATCTTGCGACGAAACTTGTCTATGGTCCCTTGAACCGCGGACCAGCTGGTCGAAAGATCTCCAATCATCTGTTTTATAACGACTACCTGAACGCGATTTCAAAATTTGGCTGGCGCGAACAACACACAATCGTCTTTGATCACCTGGTGGCGCCGACCTCTCACTACATTCGCCGGGAAGATTTCGCGGAGTGGTGGAATGACGTTGGTGCAAACGAAGTGGCAATCGGCTGGCACAATAGCAACAGCTGGCGGGGGTTCGGAAGGATTTGAGAATCGGTCCTTAGGATCTTTGGTCTTGGGTCTTTGATCTTGGGTTTCGAATTTTTCAAAGACCAAAGAGCAAAAACCTAAGACCTAAGACGGAAGACCGAAGACCCAAGCCAATCTGTACTATTCACGATTTAGGATTTACGATTCACGAACCAATGATTTCCGCGCAAACAGCTCGACGTGCCGTGTGGCGACCGCTCTTCCAGCTACCCGGCCGTTTCGAACTAATCATGTCGCTTGCACGGCGGGACCTGGTAGCGCGTTATAAAGGTTCGGTTCTGGGAGTTGTATGGGCCCTGCTTACGCCAAT
This sequence comes from Pyrinomonadaceae bacterium, assembly GCA_051002775.1. Lineage (GTDB taxonomy): Bacteria > Acidobacteriota > Blastocatellia > Pyrinomonadales > Pyrinomonadaceae > PSRF01. The sequence goes on from JBPCLZ010000229.1 coordinate 12,925, forward strand.
CGTGATGATTGCGATCTTTACCTTTCTCTTCGCAGAGGTTTTTGGCGCGCGGTTTGGCGCAAGGGGTTCATCGTGGGACTACGCGCTGTACCTTTTCTGTGGCTTGCTGCCCTGGACCATGTTTCAGGAAACAGTTCAGCGCGCCGCCACAACGATCGTGGAGCATGCGAACCTCGTAAAGCGCGTCGTCTTCCCGCTGGAGACGTTGCCGGTGGCCCAGGCCTTTTCGGCGCTGGGAAACCAACTGTTTGGGACAGCCGCATTGTTGTTGGCGACGATCATGATTCAACGCCAGCTACACGCCACCGTGCTTTGGTTACCGGTTTTAGTGGTTCCTCAGTTAGTTGCCACGCTCGGGGCTGCCTGGCTGGTTGCATCACTCGGCGTTTTTCTTCGCGACATGGCGCAGGGCATTACTTTAGTCTTAATGGCCTGGATGTATCTGACGCCGATCATCTATCCGGAATCGATCGTCCCCGTTCGCTATCGCCCCTTCATCAACGCGAATCCTTTCACCCCACTCGTCCGCAGTTACCGGCGAATATTTCTTGAGGGTGCCGCGCCCGACTGGCCCGGCCTGGCTTATTTCACTGCCTTCGCCCTGGTTCTCTTTGTATTCGGGTACTGGTGGTTTGCAAAGACGCGCAGAAACTTTGCCGACGTTATCTAGGCAGTCACAATTAAAACAGGAAACTCTTGACTGACCAGTGAGGCCGGCTTACTATATCGCCCATCGATATAGCGACGCCAGATAGAGTATTGTCGGTTAAAGAAGTGAAGCAAACTAAGTCTAAGCAAGCGCCCGAGACGTTTTTGCCGTTGACGCCGGCGATGTTCCACATCCTGTTAGCGCTGGCTGACCGGGAGCGCCATGGTTACCACATCATGCGGGAGGTCGAGGAGCGCACTGAAGGTAGGGTGCGCCTGGGCCCCGGAACGCTATATGGCTCGATTAAGCGAATGCTGGCGGCCGGTTGGATCGAGGAAACTGAAGAGCGCCCGGATCCGGATCTCGATGACGAGCGCCGGCGCTATTACCGTCTCAGCGATTTTGGTTATCGCATCGCCAGCGCCGAGGCCGAGCGCCTGGACAGATTGGTAAAGTCTGCTAGCGTGAAGAAATTACTTTCAAAATCGCCGGTGAGCAGATGATGGCCGCAAGAGAGACCGGACAACCGGCGCCAATTACCTCTGAACTGGCCGGGCGCGTTTACGGCCTGCTTTTGCGGGGTTATCCAACACCCTTTCGTAGCGATTACGGAAAGGACATGGCGCAGTTATTTCGCGATTGTTATCTAAGGGAAAAGCGACGGGGCGGACTCAGCCGGCTCGGGCTCTTCTGGTTTCGCACTTTACTCGATTTCATGAGAACGGTTCCGCGGGAACATTTAGAGAATCTGGGAAAGGAAAACTCTAACATGAGAAACCTTGGACGTGATGCGATTGCCTTGCTGGGCTGCATCGGAATTATCCTGGCGGCATTTTTTCTGTTGAGCTATGGGCGCAAGCACGAGGCATCGTCGATTCTGATGTTCGGTTACGTGCTTGATGCCCTCGTAATTACCGGTGTTATAGGCAACCTGATCGTGTTTCTCTTGGCAAAGACGACGCGATTAGATCCATTACGCGTGGCGCTGTGGACCTCCCTCATTCTGAACGCAGTGCCGGCAATCCTGCTGGCCATTATTGGTAGCCGAATTGATCCGCAGTTCAGAACTACGGCAACACTGGTAGGCTACGCCGTCAGTTTTCTATTTTGGTTTGGCGTCCATTGGGTCTGGTCGCAAACAAAGGGCAGCATGCAGCCGGCCAACTAACCACAACAATTCGCACCGGGGAGGTCTCACATGGGAAGAATTGTTTCGTCAGCCGCATTGCTAATTGCGCTGCTTTTGTCGGGTGGTCAGGCCAGCTCAATCGTCCGCGCCCAGATCGCTGAACCGCAGCAAGCCCCGTCAGTGCCGAGGCGGCTAAAGCAGCCCAAGTCGATTCGTTATTCGCTCCTTTAAGCCAGGGAACCTCACCGGGCGCGGCAGTGTTGGTTATTCAAAACGGCAAAACTGTGTATGCCAAAGGCTATGGTTTTGCGCGTCTTGACACTAAAGAGGCGATCACTCCCGAAACTGCATTCGACTTAGCGTCAGTTTCGAAACAGTTTACCGCGATGGCCATAATGATCCTGGCCGAGCGTGGCAAGCTCTCCCTCGATGATCCGTTAACAAAATTCTTCCCCGAGTTTCCCGCTTACGCGCAAAGGATCAGAATCAGAAATCTTCTGACGCACACTTCAGGAATGGTAGATGCAATTAATCCCCGTTGGTTCAAAGCGGGTTATGAACCCAGCTCACGAGACGTTTTGAAGATGATGGCGGCTGAGTCAACCGTAAATTTCGCGCCCGGAGAAAAGTTTGAATACAACAACGCCGGGTATTTGCTCCTGGCGTTGTTGGTGGAAAAAGTTGCCAGTGAGTCGTTTCCGAAGTTTATGCTGAAGAATGTCTTCAGTCCTCTGGGCATGGACCACACACGCATTTGGGACGAAACCAAACCCAGAGTTGAGCATCTTGCAATCAGCTTTGCGCCGGACGGCAATTCTTTTAAGCCGATCGAATACGTGTCAGATGTTTCGCTGTATGGGCCCAAGGGCGTAATCACAACGCTGCGGGATCTAGCGAAATGGAACGAGGCCCTCGAGACAGAAAAGCTGGTGCGTACTGCAACACTGCGCCAGGCGTACGTTCCAGTCAAACTCAATGATGGCACCGAGAGTCCTTATGGTTTTGGCTGGGCGCTTGGCAAAGAAAACGGTCTGGAGATGACAGAACACGCCGGCGGTTACCTGGGCTACCGGGCAGAGATTCGACACTATCCCGGCGAGCGCACCTCAATCATTCTGCTTTCAAACAGCGCGACGTTTGATATGGTTCAGTTTGCCAAAAAGATTGCCGCTATTTACCTCGCGGACAAAATGGTTGCGCCCGCGGCGGCAAAAGTTGATCGGGCCATTTTGCACAGTTATGTCGGGAAAGTATGAAGGTGACCCAAGCGTCGCCGCAAACCTTATTATTGAGATCACTATGGAAAATGGCGAGCTTTACATCACTTCGCCAATCAAGCCTAAAACCAAACTGGTGGCCCAGTCACCAACCGAGTTTTTGATTTCCGAGACTACGGCTTCCGTAAGCTTCAATCGCGACGCGCAGGGAACTGTGAGCGGACTAATCGTTAAAACGAAACGAGCAATCATTAACGCTCGCCGGCTGGGTAACTGAGCCGGGTTATCCTAGAATGCTGTTTAAATCAGCTGCACGAAGCGACGATGCGGAGAATCATGTTTTTCTGACAAGACGACTACGATTCCCAACAGCCACCAAAAGACCAACGCCACTTCACCATCACCGAGGTTGTAGTTGACCAGGGAACTCGCAAAAAAACCGGCGAGCGCTCCGGTTGCGCCGAGCAGAATGCCATAGTGGTTTGTATCCGAGGACTCCCGTGAGCGTTTTTCGCTGCCACTGGCTGTACGCCAAAACAACCACACAATCCAAAGCCAGAATAAAAGCGCCGGCAAACCGCGATCAAATGCCAGCTGAAGCGGCGTTGAATGCAAATGAAGCATGTCCCTGCCGGGAAAGCCCCACTCGTTCCAATGGACGTGCATCGCATCCATCCCGTGGCCAAACAGCGGGTGCTGCATAATTCGTGATAGGCCAACCCGCGCAACTTCGACGCGCAAATAAGAACTTGGGTCCTGAAGCAAGAGCGCCTGGTGAGCGCGCGTTTGATAGACGACGAACAAGCCAACAAGTAACAGCAATACGAGACCAGCAAGCGTTACCAGCCTTGCACGACCGTGCAAGGCTCGCCAGCTAATCACCAGCACGCCGATAGCAAATGCGATCATCGCGGTACGCATTGCAGTTAAGGCAAGGCCCAGAGCGAGCAGGCCAGTCGCTAAGAATGCAAACCTGGACCACCGGTTGAATCCGTGATTGGTCAAATGGGCCACTGCCAGGCCCAGAGCTAGTTGTGCCAGAATCTGTAGAATCTCGGCGTACGTTTCGTAGTGTCTGGTCCACCCCGAGGCCCGAAAGCGATGATTTGGTTTCGTGCCGCTGATTCCAGCGGGCGCGTTGCGGCTCTTTACAGCGCCGGTAACAAGCAGCCCGGGACACTCAACGTGTTCACCGCGCGATATTATGCTGACGGTAAGAGTTGAGTTTTCGTGCGAGTTTTTTATTACTCGATCGATGTCGGCGACTGAATAAACTCGCTTCCCGTCAACGCGCCAGATTGCATCACCCGGCTGCACGTTCACGGATCCGAGCGGACTTTCCGGCGCGATAGCTTCAACGACAACGCCACGTCCGCGAAGCAGATCGTAAAGACTGTAAGTAGTTCCGGCTACGCCTGACAAAATCATTAATGACACGAGCAAAACCGCGGTGCGCCGAGTCGCGATCGCATGAGTCAGGTAGAAAAGAAAGATGACGCAGGTCGATTGTATTTTGGGAATGCTTATCTGAGGTTCGGTTGAAAGCAACGACGAGACTATGGTCCAAAGGAAAAACAGGCAAATCGGTAAATCAAACGCGGTGCGACGAAAGCCGGTACTGCGGCTCGCGACCGCCCTCACCAACCAGCCCGCGCCTGCTATCGCCAGCGAGATTTCAGCAGCAGCGATCGAGTGGGGCGCAAACACCGAGAAAAGTACCAAGCCGCCGGTTGCGACTCTCGCTCCGGTCGTTGACCACCAGCCTCGCGCTGGGAATTGCGCAAGTTGAACTTGGCTTGGTCGATTGCTCAATTTAGGCTAGTAACATCCATCAAATTGCGAGAGCAGGAGCACTTGGAAATGCTCGGGGGAAGGTCGCATTGTTCAAGGCGAGTCCGTACGCATCCCGCAAAATTAAGGGCGTTGACAGGCTCTTTTTGGGCATGTTAGCGTACCTTCTGACTTTTTCATTCTGGAAAGTCTAAAAACCCCAAAGTAATTTCAACGTTCCTGTATAATCCTACTGCCCATCCTGCGTTTGACTCCGCTCCCATATTCGGTGATACATAATATCCTTCATGGCTTTCGAAAAAGCTAAGGTTCTCAAAGCAGCAGAGAAATTTCTTTCCCAGGGAAAGATCAATGCTGCCATCAAAGAGTATCGCCAGATTATTAATCATGATGGCGATGACCTAACCGCCGTCAACATGCTTGGCGATCTTTTGGCGCGCGCCGGACAGAAAGATGAGGCCATCGCGTGCTTCCTGCGCATCGCCGAACACTATCGCGAACAGGAATTCCGGCTGAAAGCCATCGCGATGTACAAGAAGGTCGAGAAACTCAAACCTCGCGATCCGGATACAGCCAACAAACTCGGCGAACTCTACGCAGCACAAGGTTTGATCGTTGACGCGCGCGCTCAGTTTCTGATCGTCGCTGATGCTTACACGCGCGCTGGCGAAACGCGAAAGACGCTCGCTGTGCTGCATCGTATCGCTGATCTCGATCCGCAGAACACCAATATCCGTGTACAACTGGCTGAAGGTTACCTCAAGGAAGGGCTGGAGAACGAAGCCGCCCGAGCATTCGGCGAAGCAGCCAAGCGACTGCTTGAAGTTGGCGACCTGGAAAAGTCGCATGCGGCCTATATCCGCGCTCTGCCACTAAAGTCTCACGACAAGACTCTGCTGCGCGGTCTGCTTTCAGTTACCAGTGCACTGGGCACAGCCGAAGATGCCGCCGAGGTGTTGGAGAAAGCAGTCGCGGAAGAGCCGGATGACCCGGACCTGGCAGCGATGCTGGCCGATGCCTATGTTGCTGCTGAGGATGCGCCAGGCGCTGAACGCGCGACGGCTTTGCTGCTGGCACACGATCCCAGCGGTTATCGTCGTTACATTGAAGTGGCCCGCGTCTACCTGAAACTTGGGCAGGAAGATGAAGCGGTACGCGTGCTCGACGAGATCGTTGAAAAAATGTTAGCGGGTCGTGAAGAGAATGATTTGCTCGAGTTGGTCAATGAAATCTTAGCAAGCTCTCCCGAGAGTGTGGGCGGGTTACGGCTGTTGGCCCGAATTCATTGGTGGCAACGTGACACAGAGAAGCTGCGGTCTGTGCTTGAAAGACTGGCGGAATCGGCGGAAGCTACGGGCCTGGTCGAAGAGGAGCGTTATGCCTTGACGCAATTGGTCCGCCTGGCACCCGATGAAAAGCATTACGCTGAGCGACTGCGAACGATCGGTGGCGCATTGGATGAAGGTTCTGAAGCCCATTTTAGCGAAGATCTTGCGGGAGAGGTTGTCCCCACTTTCGAGAGCTTTGCGATCGTGAGCGAAACCACAGCAGTGGACGATGACAACTCCGCGGCCGCGCCGGAATTCGAATGGAATTCTGTAGCCGATTCCAACTCGACGAATATTTCTTTTGCGGACCTCAATGAAGTTGATGATGCGAAAGCTGTCGCGGACCAATCAGCAGTTGATCATTTCTCACAGGAATTCACGTCCCAGCCTGATGCGACTGCAGCCAAAGAAGAATCCATAGATCAAACTGCCGACGTCCAGACGCGGAACGAGACGATCATCAAGCAGGAATTGGAAAGCGTCGATTTCTACATCGCACAGGGATATACCGACATAGCCCTCGATACGCTCGAAATATTGGAACGGCAGTTCGGTCCGAATGCTCAATTTGAAGCGCGTCGAGCCAGGCTCAACCCAAACGCCGCAATAGTCGAATTCGAAAGCGCGTCTGACGAAGTGCCGGCGCCAAGTGCCAAAGCTGAGCCAGTCATAGTTCTTGGTGATGCGCCGTTGGCTGAAGAACAGATTTTGCAGAGTAGTCCGAACGCAGCCCCCATTCACACCGGGATTGATTCCGGTCTGGCCGAGATATTTGAAGAGTTTCGCGTCGAAGCGGAAGGCGAACACGCCACAACGACAAAAGACTTCGAAACCCATTACAACATGGCTACCGCTTACAAAGAGATGGATCTCCTTGACGAGGCCATCAGAGAGTTTCAGACAGCCGCTGGGCTTACTCGTGCGGGCGACAGTACGCCGCGATTTTTCCAGTGCTGCAACATGCTGGGCCATTGCTTTGTGCAGAAAGGATTGCCGCAGGCGGCTGTGCTCTGGTTCAAAAAGGGGATGGATGCTCCTGGCCGCGGCGCGGAAGAGTACAAGGCATTGCAGTACGAGCTTGGTTCCGCTTACGAACAGATGGGAGATTTGACGCGTGCAGTCGGAGCTTTCACGGAAGTTTACGGCCTCGACGTTAGCTATCGCGATGTCGCCGATCGGCTGCAAAGTCTGCAAGGGCGCCAGCGCAGTCAGAAGAAGAAGAAGAAATAGATCGTAAATCGTGAATCGTAAATCGAAGAACCCAAGACCAAAGACCCAAGACCAAAGACCAAAGACCAGGAAGATCTATTTACCATTTACGATTTACCCGTAAGCAATGTCAGCCAAATTAAGCGTCATCTTCTATATTATTTTGTGCCTGGAAATTGGCATTGTGCTGGCACTGTTGCCATGGGTACCCCGCGGCACTCTCGGCCTCAGCGACTGGGGCGATAATTATTTTCTCTTATATGCCGCGCGTAAGACGGGCATGTATGGGTTGCAAACCGTCGTGGCTTCGGGTTGGGTGCGCGGCGCGGTCACCGGCCTGGGGATTCTGAACCTGGGAATGGCGTTTTGGGAGATGTTCCATTTCAAACAAAGCGTCGCGGCGCTGCAACAAGCAGCTGCAAGCAGCGATAACAAAAATGTACGCTCCGTATAAGCCAGTCACTTATCTCATCACCAGTGGCCAAACGACGGCAGCGACGACCTCAGATAGTAAAGACTTCCAAAACCTTCTCCAGCTCATTGCCGCCGCTGTCGCAGCCGGGATCGATCTGATTCAAGTCCGCGAAAAATCTTTAACAACCAAAGTCTTGCATGAACTCGTCACGAGTGCTGCCGCCATTACGCGGAGTAGTTCGACGAAGCTTCTGGTAAACGATCGCGCTGATGTTGCTGCGGCCGCCGGCGCCGATGGCGTGCATCTGACCACGCATTCCTTGCCCGTATCAGTTGTGCGGAAATTCTTCGGAAACGATTTCCTGATTGGTGTGTCAACGCATTCGTTGGCTGAGGCGCGGGCCGGGCAGGCTGCGAACGCCGATTTGGCCGTCTTTGGTCCTGTTTTTCGTACTTCTTCAAAAGAGCAATACGGCGCACCGGTTGGAATCGAAGAGTTGAGGCACGTTTGTTTGGAGCTGACACCATTTCCTGTCCTGGCGATTGGTGGCATTACGGAAGACAACTTTTCTGAATGCCTGAGCGCTGGTGCGCAGGGCATTGCTGCGATCAGAATGTTTAGTGATGCGCAGCGGGTGAGTAGTGTCGTCGAAAAGATTCGTGCCGGCTCTAAGCACTAAGAAATAACGCTATGCCTTTGCCAAATGCACTGACGATCGCTGGCTTCGACCCCTCAGGTGGCGCCGGAGTGCTCGCCGATACGCGAACCTTTGCATCATTGGGTTATCGCGCATCAGCCGCGATCACCTCCCTGACTTTCCAAAACGATTTACGTGCAACAGGTGCGACACATCAAACGGCCGCAACCGTTCGTAGTCAGGTGAAAGCACTTCTCGAACATCATCAGTTTAGCTGCGCGAAGACTGGCATGTTGCCAACGCTCCAAGTGGTCCGCGAAGTTGCGCGGCTGTTTCGGGAACAGAATTTGCCGGCCCCGGTTGTTGATCCGGTGATGATTTCGAGTTCTGGTATGCGGCTGATGGAAGAGAATGCGCAGGAGGTTTTCATCAGCGACATGTTGCTGGTGGCGAGATTGGTGACGCCAAACATACCTGAAGCTGAAGCCTTGAGCGGTCTGGTCATAACTTCGGAAACCGTGATGCGCGAGGCCGCGAAGATCATCCGAGGTCTTGGCGCGCGCGCGGTTCTAATCAAGGGTGGGCATCTGAGAGAGCAGAAGGCACAAGGCAGTAGGCAGAAGGCTGAAAGCAGTAAGCAGAGGGCAAAAGGCAGTACAAAGAAAGCAGGAGCGTGTCCAGACGAGGCGATTGATGTGCTTGATGATGACGGAGCAGTTACCGTCTTTCGCGCTGAGTTTATTCCCGGAGCCGTAATCCGCGGTTCCGGCTGCATTTTGTCCGCTGCGATCGCTGCAGGTTTGGGTCAGGAAAAGTCGTTAGCGGAATCGGTAAGGGAAGCGAAAGATTTTGTCCTGAATGAACTTCGTGGCGCCGAACAAAGTCAGAACCGGGAGCGGTAGCGACCGTGCTACCAGTGCCATAGGCAGAAAATTATATAAACAATGCCCCGAAAGTAATTTGGAAAAGCAACTGAGTGTATAAACATTTGGCCGCCACGCGGCCAGGCTACTAACCTACGCCTCGATCGTCACGCGTTCCATCTTCACTTCCGATGTCGGCTTATCGTTGCGATCCGTCTGGCTGGTCGCGATTGCATCCACCACGTCAAGTCCATCCGTAACGCGTCCGAAGATCGTGTAGCTCGGAGGCAACGGGTAATCGGCATGCATGATGAAAAACTGCGAGCCGTTTGTGTTTGGCCCGGCGTTGGCCATCGCTACAATGCCTTTCTTGTAGCCGCGTTGATACACCGCTGACGACGCATCAATCTCGTCGTTAAAGCGTCCGCCCCACGCAGATTCACCGCCGCGTCCGGTGCCGGTCGGATCGCCTCCCTGGATCATGAAGCCTTTGATCACGCGATGAAATATCACCCCATCGTAATAACCTTTCTCCGCGAGCGTAATGAAGTTTTCAGTAGACTTGGGCGCATCTGATTCGAAAAGCTCGACGCGGATAGTACCCTTGTTCGTTTGAATGGCGGCAGTACGATTTGGCATGCTTGTCCTTTGAAAACCCGACAGTTTGTTAGTATTGAATAACAAAGATACTTTGATTAGCGGTAGTTGTCACTGGCACAGACTAATGTTTGTTTCGCAGTGCAATAGGTTTGCTCCAACTGCCGCGAAAGCGTGACCCGTTAGGCGCGCTCTTCGTAGAGCTCGGCAAGAAAGGCCCTTGATAAATGAATGTCGCGCATCTTGAATGCGCCTTGTGTCATCTGAAACACGAGGCACGGCGGTTGCTCAACCTTTGCCGCGAATGCGGAAAATCGTTGCTGGTTCGTTATGACCTGGGGCAGGCGGCGCAGACTTTGACAAAAGAATCGCTCGTCTCCAGGCGCTCTGATCTTTGGCGTTATCGCGAAGTTCTGCCGGTTGAGGACGATGAGAATATCGTTTCACTCGGCGAAGGCTGGACGCCACTGCTGCGAGCGAAGAATTTAGGGAGACAACTTGGAATCGATCAGCTCTACATCAAAGACGAGTCGCAAAATCCGACGCAGAGTTTCAAGGCCCGCGGCATGTCGGCGGCGGTCTCGATGGCAAAGGAACTCGGTGCGACAAAGCTCGCCGTTCCTTCGGCGGGAAACGCGGCTGGCGCACTCGCTGCCTATGCCGCTCGTGCCGGGCTTGAGTGTTTCATTTTCATGCCCGACGACACGCCGCGCGCCAATGTGATCGAGTGTGAACAGACTGGCGCGCATGTAACGTTGATGGCCGGTTTAATTACGGATTGCGGCGCAGAAGTGGCGCGGCGCAAAGATGCAGAAGGCTGGTTTGACGTTTCGACTTTAAAGGAACCCTATCGCGTTGAAGGCAAAAAGACGCTTGGTTATGAATTGGCGGAACAATTCAACTGGGAGTTGCCGGACGTGATCGTTTATCCGACTGGCGGCGGCACGGGACTGATTGGCATGTGGAAAGCGTTTGCGGAAATGGAAGAGATGGGATGGATTGATTCGCGCCGTCCGCGCATGGTGACCGTGCAGGCAAGTGGTTGCGCGCCAATCGTGCGCGCGTTTGAGACAGGAGAGCGATTCGCCGATGAGTTTGCAGACGCAGCAACGGTGGCTTCGGGGCTGCGAGTACCAAAAGCCATCGGAGATTTCTTAATCATTGACGCCTTGCGGGAATCGGGCGGTACGGCGGTGGCCGTTACCGATCAGGAACTGATTGCCGCCACGAAAGAGATTGGCGCCGCCGAGGGAATTTTCTGTGCCCCCGAAGGCGCGGCATGTTTACCGGCGCTGCGAAAGTTAATCGACGCAAACCTGGTTAAAGGAGATGAGCGAGTTGTCTTGTTCAATACCGGTGCCGGCGTGAAATACCTGGAGGTATTTAGTTGAAATCAATCTTAGGACGCGCCAGAAAACTGATTCGGGTGAAGCTCAGGATCGGGAAGGCGGCTTGCCCCCGCGAACGTTGAATGTCACTTAATCCAAGCGCGGGGCAAGCCGCCCTTCCCAACCTTAGAGGCACGGCGAATAGAATTTTTTCAGGTCGTTTGAGTAAGGAGTACGAGAGTGAAGAAGTTGACTTTTTTAATTACGATTTTGTTCACAGTGGCAGCTACAAGCGCGGCGCAAGCCCCGACTACTGTGTGGATCGCTGAAACGGAGCGCGCTCAGTTTGACGGGCTGCGGCGCAGCGGTCTGGAAGCGCTTTACAATCTCGATTACGACAAAGCGCAGAAAGATTTCAAAGAGATCGCGCGGCTTCAGCCGAACCATGCGGCGGGCCCGCAATTGCTGGCCGCGCGCGTATGGATCAAAACGCTTTACGAGTCGCGCCGGCTGCAATCCTCGCTTTATAGCTCTGAAAGTTTCTATTCCAGCGGCGACGACAAAGTTGATCCCAAAATTATTAATGAGTTTCGTAGTTTGACGCGCGAAGCCAAACGGCTTTCAGAAGTGCGCCTGAAACAAAATCCCAAGGACGTTGAAGCGCTCTATTGGCTGGGCGCGACCGAAGGGTTGAAGGCTTCGTTTGAGGAAGCAGTCGAGCGCCGTCACTTTGCGGCACTGAAGGACGGTAACGATTCGGTGGATCACCATCGCGAGGTGTTGAAACTTGATCCTACTTTCATCGACGCGAACCTGACCGCGGGACTTTACGAATACGTGGTGGGCTCATTGCCGCTCCCGATAAAAGTTATCGCCGGCGTCACCGGTTTCCGCGGCTCAAAGAAAAAAGGGCTCCAGCTGATTGAGCGTGTGTCGCATGAAGGGAACTGGGCAAAGGACGATGCCAAGACGCTTTTGGTAATTCTTTACACGCGCGAGAAACGTTTTGCGGACGCGCTCGTCAATGCGCGCGAGCTTAGTGCGCGTTATCCGCGCAACTATCTGTTCCGTTTGGAGGCTGCCGATGCACTGGTAGCGCAGGCTGGAGTTGAAAGACTCGCGAAGAACATTGACGCGGCGGTAAAGGCCGAGCGCGAAGCGTTCGCCACGTTTGAAGATTTACTGCATGACCGTTCAGTGCGCGAGACGGTTTCGCGCGCGCTCGATCTGGTCCACTTCAAATATGGCGAAGTATTGTTAACTGCCGGCGAAGGCGAACGCGCCGCGCGCGAGTTTCTGGCGGCCACGCGGGTTGAACGTGCTGAGCCCTCTCTGGTGACGATGGCCCATCTCTTTGCCGCGCGTGCTTATGATCTTGCAGGCAAACGTCAGGAAGCTGTAACCCAGTATCGTGAAGTGCTGACACGGCCGGATATATATTCGGCGCACGATGAAGCGAAGAAGGGACTTACCAATCCATATAAAACCGAAAGTGCGCTGTCCGAGCCAACTGCGTTAGCTGGGGAGTAGCAATTCTGTAAAGCAAACTGTTAGTCTGCGGCGGATCGTTGTCACTCACACTTGAAGTCCAGGCAACCGACGCAAACTAACAGTTTGCGTTGCATCAGACGCTTGACTGCCTGCTTCCCCCCGCGTACAACCCTATGAATGCTGGATTCACCAATCGGCGTCGCCTCCAAAGCCGTTGAGACGTTTGACCTCGTTCGTCGCTTTGGCGATTTTGCCGCTGTCGATAGCCTCAATCTGACAGTGCAGCGCGGCAGTTTCTTCGGTTTTCTCGGACCGAACGGCGCCGGCAAATCAACCACAATCAAGATGCTGACGGGACTGTTGGCCCCAACTACCGGCAGAATTCTTGTGCTTGGTCGAGACCTCGCCGTTGAACCTCTGGAAGTTAAGCGAAGGATCGGGGTGGTGCCCGAAGATCTGAACCTGTTCGAAAGACTAACAGGCGCCGAGATGCTTTCTTTTACCGCGCGTATGTATGGTTTGGAGAAGAGGGAAATCGCGGAGCGCCTACCGGAACTGCTGGACTTGATGGAACTACGCAATGAGCCGAAGAAGTTGATCGTTGAATACTCCCACGGCATGAAGAAAAAGCTTTCGCTTGCCTGTGCTTTGATTCACCGGCCGGAAATACTTTTTCTTGACGAGCCGTTTGAAGGCATTGACGCGATCGCCTCGCGCACTCTGAAAGATTTGCTTTCACGGTTGACCGCGCGTGGTTTGACCGTCTTTCTTACTTCGCATGTACTGGAAATTGTCGAGCGCCTTTGCAGCGATATAGCAATCATCTCGCAGGGCAAACTGCTCGCCGCCGGCCCACTCGCCGACTTGAAAAAAGGAGTGGGCTTGACCGAAGCGGGCGAACAAAAAGGGCCTGTTTCCCTGGAAGAATACTTTGTGCAAGTGGTCGGCGGCGCACCAGCCTCGGGCGAGGAAGAAGTTCTCCAATGGTTAGGATGAACGCGGTTTCAAAGATTCGAGGCAAGCCTTAGGCTGGAAGCTAACCAGTTAGCAAGTCTTAACTTCGTGGCTGATTTGCACAATGCGGAATTCGGAGACGCATTCATCTTTCATCTAACACAAACCGGACCTGCCAGGGAGCAGCAGGGGGGGATTAACGCTGGTGATGGTTTCGGCGTGATTGTCGCGAAGGTCTGTCACGAAGCTAAGCACAGCGCAAATCATACTAAGGCACTTCAATAATCAGCTCGCGCCCGAAAGTGAAGTTCGGCCGCTTACGGCCCTTCAAATATTTTGCCGCAGTCTGTGAGAGCGCGGTGATCAGAATTGGCAAGGCAATCGTGGCATCGCAGTTAACATATGCGCTGTGAGCGCCACGCGCGAGTTTGCCATAAACCAGACCTTCATCGAAGGCGACTGCGTTGGAGCGGCCGCCGGGATGCGGTGCGTCAGTGGTGATTTGAATCGCGTATTTGTGTCCCTGGTGATGGTTCTTCAGGATGAACGACGAGAGTTCGGTCTGCTGAATAAAACTTTTCGACGTGCCGCCGCCCAGGTTTATTACTCCGGTAAGCCGGGCCCGCGCGGTAACGTTTGCGATATCCAGAACGTCCTGGACCAGATCAAAGACGAAGCTGTTTTTCTTTTCAAAGCGCGCTGACGCAATACCGATAGCAATTCCGCTGTCCGCTACTCCCGGACAAAAAATCGGGACACGGGCCTTGTATGCCGAAGTCAGCACACCGTCCTCAGTCGCAATCTCGGCCAACTCTCGCCCCAGCAGATGCAGATACTCGCGCGTTGAGTAAGGCCGGCTTTGATCGAGTTGATTGGTAAAGCCTGCAACCCATTCATTGGCTTCACGATATTCTTCATCGCTGGCGAGTAAGTCCCACATGCGGCTGATCTGGGCGGAATCCAGTTCCGCATCTGTCATGTTTGGGTGCGCCTGGAAATGGTAACGGCCCAGCGTCTCGTGCAGATCGTGAAAGAGCAACGAGCCGGAAAGAACCAGCACGTCGACAAAACGGTTCTTAATTACATAGGCCAGCAAACGGCGCATGCCTGCCGGTATCAACGCGCCCGAACCAGCGACGAGAATCGTAGTGTTGTCGCCGAGCATGTCCAGCCAGATGCGATGGGCTTCTGCAAGTTGTCGCCCGCCAAAGCCGGCACCTTCCATTTTTTCCAGCAGGCCGGCTACCGAACGATCACGATCCACCTGGACCGGACGCGTCGGCGTTGTCAAATACTTCGATGCTTTAGGTTTTCGTTGAGTAACCATAAAGGTTTAACCTCTTGAACTCCAGAATGAAAAAGAGTCTTGACGTGGATCAGAACTGAGGGCGACAGCTAATAATCGGTGCGACGTCGCGAACGCGTTTTCGCGCCGTTAACCGAAAGGTACGTGTAAGCGTCATAGCGCGACTCATAAAACTCGGCCAGCTCCGCTCCCTGGGCCTCGGTTAGTTCTTCGTCCTTGACGCGTTGAGTAATAAGACGTCGAAACCCGTCGTGCAGCAGGCTGCGTTCATAGCGCGCGCGTTCAGTGGCCTCGCCAACAGTGGTGCCGCGAATTACTTTTTTAATTAGGTAGCCATCGTCGTCTATGTAAATATGGGCTTCATGCGGCGCGCCGAAAAGATTGTGATTGTTTCCCATTACTTCCTGGTACGCGCCAACGAGCAAGAATGCCAAATAATAAGTTTCACCCGGCACCAGCGGGTGCAGCTCGAGCACGTGTTTGACGTCATGCAAGTCGACAAATTTATCGACGATTCCGTCTGAATCGCAAGTGATATCGCACAGCGTGGTGTACTCGGTGGGCGGCTTGTTGAGCAGGTGAATAGGAACAATTGGAAACAGTTGTCCCAGCGCCCAGTTGTCCGGCACTGAGCGAAACACAGAAAAGTTAGTCAAATACTTGGCGCATAGAAGGCGTCGCAGATCCTCGAATTCTTCTGAAACGTATTTCGCTTGTTGCGCATACTTGTCTGCTCGTTCGCAAACGTCCCAGAAGAGCACTTCACCCTTGGCGCGATCCTCCAACGAAACCAGACCGAGATTAAAGAGAGTGAACAATTCTTCCCGATGCTCAAGGGCGTCGTGATAATACTCGCGATAGTTCTTCACGCTGATTGATTCGCGCAGGTCGCCCAACTCGGTCACCACCTGCGGATCGTCCTCGTCAATCTCAATCGGGGTGATGTCTTCAACGATAGTTTCAATTTCATCCTGAACGTTGGTGATCAACATTGCGTGATACGCAGCCAGGTACCGTCCGGATTCCTGAATGATGGTTGGGTGCGGCACATTTTCGTCGTCGCAAACCTGCTTTATTGTATAAATGACGTCGTTGGCGAATTCCTGCGCACTGTAATTGGCTGAAGATTCAAAAGCAGTCTTCGAGCCGTCGTAATCCACGGCCATGCCGCCACCCACGTCCAGCAGTTCAATCGGCACCTTCATTTGATAGACCTTGGCGTAAACTCGGGCCGCCTCTTTCATCGCGTTCTTGATGCGCTTGATATCGGTAAGCTGTGAGCCAATGTGAAAATGCAGCAGCTTGAGCAGGCTGAGTCGGTCGGCATGTTCGAGGCGCCTGATAACTTCCAGCATCTCAGTCGTAGTCAGACCAAACTTGGCCGCTTCGCCACCGGATTTTTCCCAGCGTCCCGAGCCCTTGGAGTAAAGCTTCACGCGCATTCCTATAATCGGCAATGCGTGTTCGTGACGTTCGGCAATATTCAGCACATGATCCAGTTCGTTCAGTTTCTCAATGACAATCACGACGCGCTTTCCACAAGCTGCGCCGGCAAAAGCAAGCTCGATGAACTCCTCGTCCTTAAAACCATTGAGCACCAACAGGCTGTCTGGTGTTTGTTCCATTGCTAGCGCCGCATAGAGTTCGGCTTTGGATCCGGCTTCGAGGCCGAAATCGTAGCGGGAGCCTTCGCGCAGGTACTCTTCTACCAGTGAGCGTTGCTGGTTGACCTTCATCGGGTAGACGCACAGGTGTGCGCCCTGGTATTCAAATTCTCGGATGGAACGACTAAAAGCTCGTTGCAGTTTTCTGACCTGCGCGGCTACCAGTTGTGGGAACCGCAGCAACACTGGCGCGCCAATTCCGCGGCGGGCGAGGTCGTCAATAATCTCTTTCAAATCTGCAGAACGGGAATCACCTTCGGCGGGACGGACGATCAGGTTTCCCTTGCGATTTACGTCGAAGTAGCCCGCGCCCCAGTTCTCAATCCCATAGGTCTCAAGGGTCTGCTCAATTGCCGTGGTCAATTCGCGGTCTCCTGACTTGAATGCGAGACTTGGATGATGTTTTCCGAAGCCTAAACGTAGTTATGCACATCCCGAGTCGGTGTAGCGGAGATTGTCTTGGATGGGACGCGTAGTGGCGCAATGTAGCAGAAAACGTCAGGAGGGTCTATAACTTTTTTGTTTCGGAGTACTTTCTTTCGGGCGTTAACTAACGTGTCGAAACAAGTTACCGACTAAAAGCGCTGATTCGCAAAGATCGGGTCAGCAAAAACCTTGACATGCTTTGGCAGCAAACTATAATGCGTACTTTTTTACGCGCGTCCCGTTAAATGACGTTCGCACTTTGCGGCAGTAATTTTCGGCTTCCAGAACACTTCGCACCAAACACCGCACCGGGGCGAAGAGCACCCCTAACACTCCCTTTTTCAATCAGGAGAACTCATGAATGCAAAGACTGTGTTGAAGTATGCCTCTGATCAAGGAGCAAAATTCGTTTCTGTCCGGTTTACTGACTTGCCGGGCTCGTGGCAACACCTGACTTTTCCCATCGCTGAACTTGGCGAAGACCAGTTTGAAGATGGCTTCGGTTTCGATGCGTCTTCCATCCGCGGTTGGGCGGCCATACACGAATCAGACATGCTGCTGGTGCCTGACGCCGGCCGGTTTTGGATGGATCCTTTCGCCGAGCAGCCCACGCTTTGTCTCATTGGCAATGCGATTGATCCCATCACCAAAGAGGGTTATGCGTTCGACCCCCGCTCCGTAGCCGTTCGCGCCGAGAATTACCTGAAATTCACCGGCCTGGGCGACACCGCCTTCTTTGGACCAGAGGCGGAGTTTTTTGTTTTCGACTCGGCAAAGTTTCACAACGAACAACATTCAGCCGGCTACTCGATCGACTCAGACGAGGGTCACTGGAACAGCGGGCGCGATGCCAACGAATTCCAGGGCTCAAATCTCGGCTATCGCATCCGTCCCAAGGAAGGCTATGTGCCGGTGCCGCCGACCGACACGCTTAGCGATCTGCGATCGGAGATTTCGTTGACACTGGCAAAGTGTGGCGTCACGGTCGAGTGTCATCACCATGAAGTTGCGACCGCCGGGCAATGCGAAATTGACTTTCGGTTCGCGACACTCCTCGGCACCGCCGATAATTTGCAAGTCTTCAAATATGTAGTACGCAATACTGCTTACCAGTATGGCAAAGCCGCGACGTTTATGCCCAAGCCGCTGTTTGGCGACAACGGTTCCGGGATGCACTGTCACCAGTCCCTTTGGAAGAATGACAAACCGCTTTTTGCCGGCGATGGTTATGCCGGACTTTCGGAGATGGCGCGTTACTACATTGGCGGTCTCTTGAAGCACGCGGCGGCGGTGGTTGCTTTTGCCGCGCCAACGACGAATAGTTACAAGCGCCTGGTGCCGGGTTTTGAAGCGCCGGTTAATCTGGCGTACTCAGCGCGAAATCGTTCCGCGGCGATTCGCATTCCGATGTTCTCGACGAATCCAAAACTCAAACGTCTTGAGTTTCGTCCCCCCGATCCTTCGTGCAACGCGTATCTCGCGTTCTCCGCGATGTTGTTGGCAGGAATCGATGGCATTCAGAACCGGATCGATCCCGGGGATCCGCTGGAAAAGGATATCTACGACCTCTCGCCAGAAGAGCTAAAGGATGTTCCGACGCTGCCCGGTTCTTTGGACGAGTCTTTGAAGGCGTTGGAAGCCGATCACGATTTTCTGTTGAAAGGCGACGTTTTCAGCCAGCAGTTGATTGACCGCTGGATCAGCTACAAACGTGAGAAGGAAATTACTCCACTGCGAATGCGGCCGCATCCGATGGAGTTTGCGATGTATTTCGATATCTAGACTAACGGAACCTTCTGGATTCAAATATTAGGGGCCACGTCGGCCTCGGCTGTGCCGCCTGATGTGCGACGGTGGCTACGCCCCGCCGTACGTTCCCCATATATTTTTGGGCTAGGCCCTTGGTGCGGCCTTTGGGCCATAAACTCCACCGTTAGCGGGTTCTGGGGCATAGCCCGGGATAAGCTGGGCGGCTGCCGGCGGGGCGTAGCCTCCGCCGCACATCAGGCGGCGAAGCCGAACCTAAGTGGCCCATGACCTTCTGGGCAATTGGCAACTCAGCTATAACTCCTAGATAGCCGAAACTCGCCGCCCAGCGAAGTTCTTAATCTCGTTTGACGTAATATGTTCGTATGAAGCTCGAACCGGTGATCCTGCCTCAGGTTGAATGGATGCAACCAACGCAAACTAACAGTTTGCTTTACGATTGATACAGTTACGATCCCTGCACGTTAAGGCGTTAATCCATTCACCGGATTGCCATAGAAGCCCTGGGCTTTTGTATTCACCGGGTTCCACTTGTCCAGAGTTCCCATCACTTTCACCGGCAAAATGACTTTGTTCGTCGTAAGGTTACTCTGCCTGGCAATGCCATTGTCAGCGTAGGTGCCATTGTTGCCAATTGAGAACTTCGTCTCGCGCACCTGCTCCCCATTGTAGTAAACCTTCACGACGTATTCGCCGGGCTTTTGATTGAGGATCAGCGCGTCTTTGAATGCCGTGAAATTACGAAAATCTTCAGTTACAATGAATTCAACTCTCTTGGGCCAACTGAATTTAAACTCGTTCCAAAACAGCGACTGATCGTCGCCTCGTTTGTCGGCCCAGTAACGCTCGCCCGAATTTACCGATCCGCCATCGTCCGTGGTGGCGATCTGTTGCCCGTTATGAAAAAGACGGGCTTCGAGGTTGTCGCCTTTAAGATCGCCTTTGAACCACATGCGAATCGTAGGAGTTGCATAGTCCGGATTGCTCTCGCTCTGCCAGTTGACATCGGCAAAGCCAATTGGCAGCTTCCAATCGTAGTCCACGTAGTAATCGACTTCGTTCTTATAACGCGCGTCGGTGGTTGGAGGCTTGTACCGGACGACTTTGAACTTGCCTTGAAAGACGGTTGAGTTGTCCCGGATGTTCGTAATCTTTAAGCCAAACAATCCTCCGGTCACAATAGCCTTCTTATCTCGATTGGAATCGCTCTCACTCTGAACTCTTGCGATAGGCGAGCTCCCACTGAAGCTGCCTCGATACTCCAGTGGCTCGCTGAACCAGAGTGAACCGTCTGGCATGAAGTAGTCGGCCTTTAAGCGCAGCTTGGTTGAGCCGCCGTAAACCACGTCGAAATTAATACGAGGCACCCAACTAGTGTTGTGATTATCGTTTGGTATCTTCCAGTAGTATTCCCAATGCTCGACCTGAACTTCGAGCGTCTCCGGCAGAAACTGAGGCGTTGTCGTCGGCGGTTCTGGTTTCACTAAGTAGGGCCCACCTGCCCGCGGCGCGGCGGCGCTTGACGTGGCTCGAGTTTCCGGTTGTGGTTGAGCGGATTCTGGCTCCGGCGCCGGTGCTGGTTGGGCCGTTTCGGTTGGTGTCGGTTGCGGTTTTGGTCTCGGGATCTTGGGTATCTTGATCAATTGCGCCGAAGCGGTCTGGGCAACAAAGAACACGGTCATGACAAGCATGAGAAACATAAGAAACGAACGTCTCATTTTCGCCTCCTCTATCAACTTGTTGGAAAACATTCCACTCTTGGGAGAATGAATCAAATTTTGGGAAGTTCCCGAATCGCTTGCTCTGAAAAAGCGCTGGACTTTGGTTCCGCAGAGAATATTCCTTTCAGCGTTTCTTGGCAATAGGCAAGTAAAGTGACTGGCTCGGCACGCCCCGCGTACAATGTCTCGGTGGCTTCCAACGCAGAAATTGAATCACTCATGCGTGATCTTCCCGATCCGCAAGGCGCGCGTCTCTTTCTGGAAAATCTGATTAACGGGCAACCGCGCACCCATCAAAAGTTGGTCAAGGACACCGGTCTACTTTCCGACGCCCTTACCTTGGCGGCTTACAGCCCTTTGCTGGCTACGACCCTTGAACAAAATCCGGAATACATTCCCTGGCTCGTGCGCGAACGCGCTGACACGCGTGTGCGCACCGCAGAGCAATTGAGAGAATCACTCGCAAGATTTGCCCTGACGAATTCGTCGCTCACGCCGGCGGTATTGTTTGCACGCTTTCGTCGTCGCGAACTCTTGCGGATCTATCTTCACGATGTAAGACGTGCCCATACACTCGTTGAGACAACCGAAGAGCTTTCAAATTTGGCCGATGCAATCCTGGATTATGCACTGAGCCTGACGCGACAATCGCTTGATAATAAATACGGAGCGCCGCTTTGCGATGACCCACATGGCCGCATCGCGACGGCGGACTTTTGCGTGGTAGCGCTGGGCAAGCTTGGTTCGCGTGAGCTTAATTACGCTTCCGACATCGATCTGGTTTTCGTTTACTCGGACGATGGCATGACCGCGGGTTCGGGTGAACGCGAGAAGGTCAGCAATCGCGAGTATTTCATCAAACTGGCAGAAGCGATCAGTAAGCTAGTCGGCCAGCCTGCCGGAGAATCGCCGGCTTATCGCGTCGACCTGCGTCTCCGGCCGCACGGCCGCGATGGCGCGCTTGCGTCTTCACTCGGCGAGATTTTGAAGTACTACGAAAAAACGGCCCAGGCCTGGGAACGCCAGGCTTTGATCCGCAGTCGCGCTGCGGCGGGCTCCAACCAACTGTTTTCGCGCTTTGCGGCGGCGGTTCAGAAATATATCTATCGTCCCAATGTCTCGGTAAAAGATGCACTGTCCAGCGTGCGTTTAGCCAAACAAAAAATCGATCGGCAAGTTGCAAGTCGGGCTGCTGGTTTCAATGTGAAACTGCAACGAGGGGGAATAAGGGAGATCGAGTTCATCGCGCAGGCCCTCCAGTTAGCCCATGGTGGCCTGGACGAATGGTTGCGCGGTGCGCACACGCTGATAGTTCTGGGCCGGTTGGCTGACCGTGAACTGATTAGCGAGCAGGAGCGCACCCAGTTATCTGAAGTCTATGCATTTCTGCGTGTGCTCGAGCATCGCTTGCAGATGGAGCACGGACTGCAAACCCACACAGTGCCTGAAAACGATGAGCAACGAAGTTTGGTTGCCAGACGAATGGGATTTTCCGGAGTCTCTGCGCTGGGCCATTTCAATCGCGCCCTGGATTTGCACACGACCAATGTTCGCCGTGCTTATGACCGCGTGTTCGCTGAGATTGTTGAAGAAGCAACGGCACGTACATCTATTTTCAACCCGGAGGGAAGCGCGACTGCTCGCGAAACAACAGCCATTCAACACGCAGCGGCAGTGTTTGCAACGCATCTCAATACGCAAACTTCGCAGCAGTTTTCAGATACGGAAACTCTCGCGCAATTGTTGACTGATACCGCGCACCAGACGGCAAATCCAAAACGCGCCCTGGCGTTGACGGCCCGAGTCGCTGCGTCTGTCACCAAGGCTGAAGACGAAATTGAATTCTCGCGCGATGGCTTGCTTGCGCTGGTCCATCTTTGCGGTGCGTCCGAAATGTTCGGCGAAATGGTCGCAGCCAATCCCGCGCTGCTTGCCGTGTTGAGCGCGCCGCGCAAACTACATCGAGACTATCGCGCCCAGCTGCGCGCTTGCGTAGATGCTGAAAAAACTTTCGCGGCGGAATTATCTGCATTCCGGCGCGAGTGGGCCACCCTGCTGATCGAAATCGGGGCCCAGGACGCAGCAGGCGAGATTTCAATCGTTGAGTCCAATCGTCGTCAGACTGAGTTGGCGGTCGCCAGCATAAACGTCGCCTACCTAATCGCCCGGCGCGAGCTGGGGCGCCGCTACGGCCGCATCGATGCGGGCCCACGCATTGCGGTGTTGGCACTTGGTCGATTGGCGAGCGGGGGCGTCGATTATTCGTCCGACCTCGACCTGATCATTCTCTACGATTCGCTGGTTGCTTCTCCGATCAGTTCGCTAACGCGCGATGAGGCCTACGCGCGGCTTTCCGAGTTGATGATTACTGCGCTCTCGAGCGTGACGCGCGAAGGCTATCTATATCGAGTTGATCTCCGGCTGCGTCCCGATGGCAAGAATGGATCGCTGGTGACAAGTTCCGAAGGCTTTCTCGAATACTTGAAACAACGCAGCGCAGTTTGGGAGTGGCTGGCTTATGTCAAACTTCGGGCCGTTGCCGGCGATCTCGAATTGGGCCGTATGATTGAGACTCATGCCCGGCATGCCATCCATGAGAAGGCGGTGGCAACGGATGCGAATGAGTTGAAGCGCGAGACCCGGCACATACGTGAGCGGCTTGAGAAAGAGAAGACGAGGCGCCGGCGCGCGCAAGCAATCGATATCAAGTACGGGGCAGGCGGCATGCTGGATGTCTACTTTGCCGCACGATACCTGCAGCTTCGTGACGATGTACCTGATGAAGGGGAGGATCGTTCGACGCAAGCCACTTTAGAGCGACTGCAAGCTACAGGTTCACTTGATAATGATGAGCGTGAGGCACTTACCCAGGGTTATGCGTCACTTCGTACAGTGGATCACCAGCTACGCCTCATCGTGGGGAAAGTTGCGGCGTTGCCGGCGATCGATCACACCGCTTTCGAAGAGATCGCTGTAAAGCTTGGTCACCAAAATGCCGCGAGCTTGAGAAAAGCTCTGTTGGACGGGATGCGGGCCATTCGGCAAACTTACGATCGAATTACCTCAGATTGATTCAAGAGTCCCGCCCTTACGATCTCACGCGAAGCGCTCATGGTCGCGCATCTCTTCATGCCAGCAGCGAGTGCACCAGCGATGCATCGATTTCCTTTCATAATCTGCGTAATCGCCGGAACCCGGCAACCGGCTTACAATTTCGCGCTCATCATCTTTCAGCTCGTCCCATGTCTTTAGCTGTTCCTCCCCACACTTAGGGCATCTATTGTTCGTATTCACGGCAACTCCTAACGTGACAAAATTTGCTGGTTTACGACACTCGGCTAATCGTGTAACTTAGCAAATAGCGGATGTCGAGCAACAAAGCCAGGCAGCGCTGCATCACTAACTTGAGAACACGAATAAGGACCGGAAATGTTTCGTATTAAAGCTTCGTACACAGGTCAGTTGGAACTAAAAACCACGCTCGAGCGGGCGCGGGAATTTTTTGGCGACTTCAAAAACTTTGCCGACCTGATGCCGGGCATCGAAGGCATTCGCAAAGAGAGCAGCGGCATCGCACGCTGGATCGTACGCGCCGAAGTACCGGTGATCGGTTCGCTGCAGGCAAGCTTTGCCGTGCGCAAGACTGAAGATCGACCCGAGCGGCTGGAATGGTCGCCGGCCGGATCAGAGATGAAAAACTACCTGCGCTACGCGGCAAATTTTGAAGTGCGCGGCCACAATGTCCTGATAAAGGTTTCACAGCACGTCGAGCTACGCCGGCCGCATGCGAGGGACTTGCATCGCTTCGCCGCGCTGGTGGGCGAAAGTGCAATCAGCTCGGAAATGCAGAAGCGAGTCAGTGAAATGATTAAAACTTTTCTCGAGCGGGCGCGGGTGAAGCTCGAAGGGGAGTCATCGCTGGAACAGGGGGCGGTTTCGTAGGACGGGCATTCCTGCCTGTCCGGTTTGGGCTCCGTTAGGAGTCCAATGTTTATTGCCTAACTACGCTCAAAGAAATTGGCTGCAGTTGAGAGCGCATCGCTCTTAACCGCAGCTTTTCATTTTGACAATTAGAGGTGGCCTAAACATCGGAACCCCGCAGAGCCGCAAGTGTGCTCCGTTGCTATTTTCTGAAATCGCGAATTCAGTTTGCAGCAACACCCTGAGCGCCAACGGCGCGGACTGCAATAGCCAGGGGCAAGTGCTGAGCACAGCGAAGCACGTCGCCCCTGGGACAGCACAACAAGAGTTAGAGAGCACTGAAAGTGCGCAATCAGATCTATCGTCGAGACACTATGCCGCTCCTTCAGAGCTTGGACCTATCCCCTTCAATCCAGGGGCGTCGCGCTTCGCTGGGTTCAGCGCTTTGCCCCTGGCTATTGCATTCCCGCGCCTTTGGCGCTCAAGCAGCAAACAATCCCCCAAGTTCAACTCATTGCACGTCCAAATTGAATCTTCGAATGGCAATACCTCTTTGTTCAACACAAGACTTTCCCATTCGACCTGGAAAGGCAGGAATCCCTGTCCTACTTGTGGCCATAGCTAATCATATTTGCAAACATCCGATAGCCGCCCGGCACGCCAGCGCGCAGTTGGCGGTACCACACCATGCTTGTGTAGATGTAGTTTCCCTTACCGTACTTCGCGACCAGCAACCCGCCGGTTAAAGGTTTCTCGCCAGGGTCGTTCATGGAAAACAACGCAGTGAAGTGACTGTCCCATTCCTTTGGGTAGTAAAGCCCACGCTCTTGGATCCAGTTATTAAAGTCGCTCATTCTGATCTTGTTGGGAAAGTTCAGCAGGGCGTGCGCAGGTTCCAGAAACCTGACCGGCGCGGTTTCGTCCGTAACGCGTTCGTCGCCGAGCAGGAGTGGAAACGGCGCTAGCTGTGGCCGATTTCGTTTTGAATCAGGGTTCCACTCATTCGACTTGTGATAGAAAACGATTAGCGTCCCGCCGTTGTTAACGAACTCAAGCAGGCGGGAATTTGTAGCAATCAATTCCGGGTGCGCTTCATAGCCGCGGTTGTCGATGATGATTGTGTTGTAAGCAGTAAGGTCCGCATTCTTGATGTTGTCAACAGTTAAAACTTTAGACGTCACACCAAGTGCCGCCAGCGAGCGTTCGATTGTTTGATCGAAGCTCTGTACGTAACCAACCTGCAAGCCGGCTGCGACATGCGCATCGCTATAGCTCACCGGAACTGTCGTTTCAGTAATTGAAGCTTTGTTTTTGTCGACGATCGAAATCCGGATTGAGCTGGAGCGTCGCAGTTCGGTCAGCGTTCGCGGGTTGGCAAGAGGACTCTTCGCCGCAACCTTTTCGTCGCGTGTCTCACCGGGCGCCATCACCAGAGGAAACTCCGCAGAAACGACACTCCCTTTGAGGCCCGCAACTTCAACGCGGGTAGCGCCGCGAAAGGGGATCGCCAAGTGGTTGACGAGTTTCAGTTCGAAAGCGTCACACCGCCCCAACATCTCCTCGGTGCGCACACACGGTGACGGTGAAACGCTGAGGATCTCAATTGCTGGCACCACCTCAAGTTGTTTCGCACTGCTTAGATCGAAACGAGCGCCGTCGATGTCAACTTGCGCGGTCGCTACAAAACTGTTTCCAAACAAAAGGCCGTCGTAAAGATGCGCGGCGCTGGGAACCGTGATCTTTGCGCTGGTGGGTGTGACTATCTCGACGGTGCCTGCGGCTTCCGTACCCGGCAGCATCTGGTCCGCTATTTTTAGCGGCAGGTTCTGTCCCAAACCGCTGAAGGATACCTTGTGAATTTCCACTGAGCGGTCGCCGTTGTTTTCCAGGTTCACGGTGAAGGTGGTCTTGTTTCCCGGAATGAGCACTTCATCACCCGGCGTGATCGCCAGCGAAATATTCGCGGCCGTGGCAAGCGCACGATCGAAACGCGCCTTCATCATTCGGGCCCGCTCGGAGTCCACCGAGTTCGCCTCCGCTGAAGGATTGCTTTTCCACCACTCAATCAAACTCTCGATTAAGACTACCGGCTGCTCCAGAAAATCGATCAGCGTCGCATCCTGAGTCTTGAACGGCGTGATCTGATAAGCGAGCGAGTCTGGTACCTTCAAGCCGGCGAGAAAGGGTATTGAACCAGCCGGCAGGGGTGGAACATTCGGCGCTTCGAGTACCAGTTGGTAACGTATCAATGGCAACTTGCCGCCGCTACTGCCGCGCATCCGCATCAAGTCTTCAATCGTCTTTGGCCATGGACCTTGCGTAGCGTGTTCCTGAAGCGCGTTGAGCGCTTGTTCAGCGAAGGAGCTAGTGCGCACGGGATCAACTTCATTCGGATCTATGGCAACGACTTTATCCGGAGCGGCAGGTTTGGTGTTAGCTCCGAAGATGCGAACAAAAAGCCTTTGCGCCTGCCACGGTTTCAGTGGGCCTAATTGTTCAGGAAAGCGGTTTGGATCGGCGGCAGCATCAAAAGCTTCTAGAATCAGAATGCCGGTCGCCTGATGATGACCATGTCCGCGGGCGGTGTCGTGATTGGTAATGATCACATCGGGGCGCAGCTCTCGGATTTTGAGCACCATGCCCCGCAACGCTTCTTCACGTCCCCAGATCCGAAATGCCTCCTCAGCCGACTTTGAAAAACCAAAATCCTTAAGACCAAGAAAGTATGGTTCTGAACCCTGGATGCGCGCCGCCGCCATTGTCTCGCGCGCGCGAATCACGCCCAGCTCTTCGTAAAGCTCGGGCCCGACTGCGTTCTGGCCACCTTCGCCGTAAGTGGAAAACAAACTTACTGTGTGCACGCCATATTTGCGACGCAGTGTTGTTAGCGTAGTCCCGTCTTCATCATCCGGATGCGCGGCCACGCACATCACTGTAAAAGGATTCGTGAGATCCAGCAGCGCCTGATGGAGTTCAGCTCTCCGAGTAGCTGGAGTGACTGGAGTTGGCGGGGGAACAGGTTCCTGCGCCCGGGTCGGACCGAGGAATCCCAGCGACAAAATGGCGGAGATAAAAAGCGCGCTAACCTGCCGGGATCTTTTGAAGAGTCTTGTCATATATAGCTTCGCGCAAAAAGTCGTAAATGAACCGAGTCTATTCGCATTGTGGGTCGACGAATACAGAACCGGGAGCGGTAGCGACTGGGTCTTACTTACGATGAACACAATCGTCAAAACCGCCAAGAACGCTATTTACAAATGACGGTGAACCCAATGTTTCTCAGACCCAGTCGCTACCGCTCCCGGTTCTGTATTCGTCGACCCACGATAGCATCCGAAATTCCTTGTTGCGCAAAATCGTCATATCTCTATCGCTATGCGTCTAATCACGACCTTAGCCGCTCCAGTTTTCCCGCTACCATCATGCTGACGGCGATGATAGCCATCAGCACCACGCCGTAAGCTGCCGCGGAGCCCAGATTGAAATCGCGCAACTCCGATGCTATTGCAATTGAGATGGGCCGGTTACCCGGCACAAACACCAACACCGAAGCAACATATTCTCCCAGCGCGATTACAAAAGCCAGCAACGTCCCTGCCACCACTCCCGGCCAAACCAGCGGCAACGTAATGCCGAAAAATCTTTGCCGCCAACGCGCACCCAAACTGCGTCCTGCCTCTTCGAGTGCTACATCAATTTGCTCCATGCTTGCCTGCACAGCACGGACGACCAGTGGCATGAAGCGCAGAAAATAGACAACCGGGAGAATCCAAAACGTGCCGACGAGAATGAAAGAACCGGTCAGCGCCGAAGGCTTGCCATAAGCCTCGGCCAGCGAAACCGCCACCACCGTTCCCGGCAACGCCCACGGCACGAGTATCAACCACGAAAGAACACGATGCCACGCGCGCCGGCGCTTTCTGACAATCAACGCCGCTACGCAGAAACTCCAAAGCAGCGCGGCCACCGCAGCAATCGCCGACATCGATAGGCTGTTGATAAAAACTTCGCGCGCCGCCGTGTCAGAAAAAATCCTGGTGTAATTTGCGAGCGTGTATGACGGCGGCAAAGTCTGCGTGGTCCAACTGCCTTCCTGCGCAAAGCTCACCACGATCAGCGTCAACACTGGTAGCACCAGCAATACGGAAAACAAAACACCAAACGCGATAGCCACCAAGCGCGTGCGCCCGGTCGCAACGCGGCGGCGCGTTTTTGCCGCGCCCTTCATCGCTGCTGCCGCAAAGCGGCGCGTTCCTTCGTATCTTTGAAAGAAGACCAGAGCACTAAGCGAAATCACAGCGAGGACCACTGTTTCGGTTAAAGCGAGCGTTAGGTCGCCGCGTTGACGGGCGGTATAAATTTCCAGGGTCAGCACGCGAACGCTGCCGCCAAAAAGTAACGGAGCGCTGAAGGAGGCCATGGAAGTCATGAAAGTGAGCAACGCGGCCGCAACCAGCGAGGGTGTTAGTTGGGGCAGAACAATTCGCGTCAACACGCGCGCGCGATATGCACCCAAACTTCTGCCTGCTTCCGCGAGAGCGGCATCGATGCGGCTGAGTCCCGCGCCCGTTAGTACATAAAAAAACGGGTACATCGTGTAGGCATGGAACAGCAGCAACGCCGGCCAGCCGCGTAACGACCAGGGCGCGCGTTCAAGATTGAATAGCGACTGCGCCACGCGTGCCAGGATCCCCGACTCGCCACAAAGAAAAATAAACGCGACTGTGCCAACCAGCGGCGGTAAAACGAGCGGCAGTGCGGCGAGCGTTGCAAATAAGCGACGTGCGGGAAAAGTAAAACGCTCAAACAGGAAAGCTAGCGGAATGCCGATGGCAGCGCAAAATACCACCGTCAGGATTGAGATAGCGACGCTGGAAAAAATTGCTTTAAGAACGATTCGCTGCGCCAGGATTTCGCGATAGTTCTGGATGGACCAGTTACCTTCGCGCTGCAACGAGGCAAGGACGACATGAAGGTTGGGGTAGATGACCCCATAGAGGAGCACTACGGCAACAATCAGGAAGAGGATCAGGCGTGGCGAAACCTTACCGGCTTTGCCATCTGATGTGCGGTGGCGGCTCTGCCCCACCGTCGATGCTTCCACTCTACTCATTTCGGGCTGCGCCCTACAATCGGGGCATAGCCCCAAAACATTTCAAGTTATGCGTAAAGGCAGGGGCCCTTCCGCATATCAGACGGCAAAGCTGATTTCCGTTTGAGTGGTGGTCGCGCGATCTTTTCGCTCATTTATTCCTTCAACAGAAGAATACGGTCAGCGGGCAATACAGCCACGCAGCGACTGCCCACGGCAAAACTATTTGGTTGCAACACCAGCGCTTCGATCATCAGGCTGGCGTCCAGTTTGACTGTAGAAGTTGCCCCTGCAAAGTTGATCTCGCGCACCTCCGCGGGAAGTGCGTTTTCCTGACCGTCGGCAGCTTGCCGCAGCAGCACGTGTTCAGGGCGAATCGCAAGCATGCAGGGTTTGTTTAGCCTCGCGAGTTCGCCTTTCTGAATTGGCACTCGCAGCGTGTGCCCGCCGGCTAAAGTTTTGAACTCGCCAGTGCCTTCATTGCTCGAACTGAGTCGCATTACTTTGATCAAATTATTTCTGCCCAGAAAACGCGCAACCGCGAGCTTTGCCGGCCGTTCATACAGTTCGCGCGGCGCACCTGTCTGCAACAAACGGCCACCAACCATCACGCTGATGCGGTCGCAAAGCGCAAACGCTTCTTCCTGATCGTGGGTCACGTAAACAGCCGTCAGACCGAGACGATCCACCAGCTCGCGCAACTCGCCACGCGTTTCTTCTCGCAGGGTCACATCCAGATTTGAAAGCGGCTCATCGAAAAGCAGCAACGCCGGTTCAATAGCAATCGCGCGCGCAATCGCAACGCGCTGTTGTTGACCGCCGGACAACTCCTCAACCCGCCTCTTTTCGTATCCGGGAAGCTGTACAAGTTCCAGCGCACTCGTCACGCGTTTCCTGATCTCGGCGTGTGATCTATGCCGCGCGCGCAGTCCGAAGGCAACATTTTCCGCGACGTTAAGGTGAGGGAAGAGCGCGTAGTTTTGAAAAACCATGCCAAAGCCACGACGCTCAGCGGGGAGGTCTGATATGTCCTGGCCAGCAAACTCAATCGTGCCGCTATCAGGCTTCTCGAGACCTGCAATCATGCGCAGCGTAGTTGTCTTGCCGCAACCGGATGGACCAAGTAAACCAAAGAACTCACCGCGCTCGACATCAAGCGAGATGTCCGACACTGCCGGCGTCGCCTCGTAGCTTTTGGATATATTTTTGAGAGAAAGTAACGGCATCACTTTTCGAATTTCATTGCTTATTGTGATCGCGAATTTCCGTGTCCCAATAACGCAGCCATTCGCCGCTTTGTTTGCGCAGCAGATTCCAGTCGAGTGGCATTGCGTTGACTTGTTCATTCATCCAGGCCGGCAACTGGCTGCGTTCGACATCCGTGCGCACTGGAACGCGATAATACTTTTGAGCAGCAATGATCAAAGATTCTGAGGTCGTCACAAATTCATAGAAGCGTTTTGCTTCAGCTTCATGTTGGGCGCCACGCACGATGGCAATACCGTCGGTAATTACCGGCGTCCCGCTCGTCGGAAAGTTATAACCAATCGGAAATCCTTTTTGTTCTTTGTAGATCCAAACATCAGGCAGGTTCCACAGTGTCACCAGCCCTTCGCGGCGCGCCAGTTTCTGCATCAGCAAGGTCCCGTCAGCCGTATACTCATGCACATTCGCATCTAATCGCCGCAGCCAATCGTATCCCTTATCCGGCGAGCCCGTGTCTTTGTAGAAGCGCCAGATCATGGCGCCAAAGATTGCACGCATCGAATCCGAGGGATTGGGATTTCGAATGAGAACTTTGTCGCGCCACTTTAGATCGAGCACGTCGTCCCAGTCTTTTGGCGCCTCTTCCGCTTTAACCGCCTCCCTGTTGTAAACAATCACTTCCGGAGTTTGATAAGTCCCATACCAATTGTCATTCGCGTCACGGCTGCTTTCCGGAACGTTGGCTGCCCAGGTGGGACGGTAAGGCGTCAGCAGGTTTTCTTCCGCAGCAGTTTGAAAAGTCGTATGCGCCGCGCCCCACCACAGATCCGCCTGCGGACGGTTGCGTTCGGCGCGCACGCGTTCGAGAATCTCGCGGGCGCCCATGTCGAGAAATTCAACTTCTACTTCCGGATGTTGTGCTTTGTAACGAGCGACGAAATCGCGCAGCATGTCCTGGCCGTGCGGTGTGTAGATCAGGAGTTTGTTAGTGGGCGAGCCCGAGTGGTTGCAGGAAAGCAACAGGACGCTCAGGCACGCGATCGATAACCACAACTTTGCTGCGCGCATCGACATTCAATTGATTCAGGCTGGAATTGTTGGAACGCGCTCATGCTAACACACAACGAAGTTGAGCAATATCTGCCGTGGTTTCGTGAACGCTAAGAAACATGTAAGCTTTATTTTCAACGCGGGGAAGTTGTGGTGATGACAGAAAACCGAAAAAAAGGAATCGTCAAACGAGGTGGTTGGGAAATCGCCAAGAAAATCCTCAAGGCAATTCCGATCATCGGCCCTGTTTTTGTGGTTGGCTTTGCCGGCCACGATATCAAGAAGAAGGGATTGGTCGCCGGCGCCGTGCATGTAGGCCTCGATGTCACGCCAGTAGTGGGAACAGCGAAGAACGTAGTGGAGATTTTTACCGGCGATTTGATTCCGGATAAGTCGGCGAAGGGACCGCCGGTAGACAAAGCCTCGCAACCCAAGTAGTCCACTTATAACTCACGAGATAAGTTTGCGAACCAGCGGGGGCAAGCCCACCTTCCCGACCTGAGAGGCATTCGAAGTGTTCGGTGATCCAGCCTTGAAAGCCTCTCTCGAACGCGCCAAGAGTCAATTGTATGCAGCTCATGGTCGGGAAGGCGGGCTTGCCCCCGCTCTTTTATCGAACTTTACTAGTTCGCATAGACCGGCGGGCGTTCGCTGAAGGGCTGCGCCGTTTCGTAGGCGTGGGCGAGTTTGAAGAGAGTTGGTTCCGACCAGTAGGCGCCGAGCAGTTGAAATCCAATCGGCAAGCGCGTAGCAGAAAGCCCACACGGAACGCTCAATCCCGGAATACCCGCGAGGTTCGCCGTCACCGTGTAGATGTCGTTCAGATACATCGCCAGCGGATTGTCCACCTTTTCGCCGATTAAGAACGCAGGAGTTGGCGAGGTGGGCGTGATAATCGCGTCGCAGCGCTCAAAGGCTTTTTGAAAATCCTGCTTGAGCAACGAGCGCACCTGCTGGGCCTTGTGGTAATAAGCTTCGTAGTAACCGGCCGATAGAACATAGGTGCCAAGCATGATGCGGCGTTTCACTTCCGGGCCAAATCCTTCATCGCGCGTCTTGCAATACATCTGGCGCAGCTCAGGCGCATCTTCGGCGCGAAATCCGTAACGCACACCATCAAAGCGCGCGAGGTTTGAAGACGCTTCCGCGGTGGCAATTATGTAGTAGACAGCGATGCTGTATTGCGCGTGCGGCAGTTCAACTTCAACTATTTCCGCGCCGAGATCGCGATACACATCGACTGCCGACTCAACCGACCGGCGCACTTCCGCGTCGAGTCCCTCACCGAATAGTGCTTTGGGAAAGCCCAGGCGTGCACCTTTGATCTCGCCATCGAGTTCAGCAGTGTAATCAAGAACAGGAACATCGGCAGTAGTTGCATCGTGTGGATCGCGGCCCGCAATGACTTCCAGCACCTTTGCCACATCAGCCGTGTTGCGCGCAAAAATTCCTACCTGGTCCAGTGAAGATGCAAATGCAACCAGGCCATAACGGGAGTTGCGTCCATAAGTAGGCTTTAAGCCAAACACGCCGCACAGCGAAGCAGGTTGCCGCACGGAGCCACCGGTGTCGGAACCCAGCGCCACCGGCACAATGCCCGCCGCGACTGCGGCAGCGGAACCACCAGACGATCCTCCGGGCACGCGCGAGGTGTCCCAGGGATTCTTTACCGCGCCAAACGCGGAGTTCTCATTCGAAGAGCCCATGGCAAACTCGTCGCAATTAGTCTTACCGATCACGACTGCGCCGGCGCCAAACAGTCGTTCAATGACCGTTGCGTTGTAAGGCGGATGATAATCGCCGAGGATGCGCGAACCGCAGGAAGTCTGCAGTCCCTGGACACAGATGTTGTCTTTGATGGCGATGGGAATACCGGCGAGCTGGGAAGTAGGATCTAACTCTTCCGCGCAGTTCAGCGCGCCGGCGCGATCGATTTCGAGAAACGCATTGAGGTTTTCATTCAACTTCTCGGCTGCATTCACCGACGATTCCACGACCGCGCGCGCAGACGTTTCGCCGTTCTTGATGCTTCTTGTTATAGAATCAATCTCACTCATCAGTTCTGACTTCTGTGTTCAAAGCACCTTCGGCACGCGAAAATGACCGCTCGCGGCATCGGGCGCTTCGGCAAGCGCAGTTTTTTGTCCCAGAGATGGCGCGGTTACGTCGTCGCGCGATGAATCAGTTGCTTCACCCTCCGGCGTCAAACCACCGAGCGAAGGTTGCACATCTGCAGTGTTGAGCGCGTTCAGTTGCTCTACGTAGGCGACGATGTCGTTCATTTGTGGCGCAAATACTCTTAACTCGTCTGGCGTGATTTCCACATGCGCCAGTTGGGCAACTTTTTCGACGTCTGCTTCGGTTATAGGCATGGTCTTCGAATGCTGAATTCAGATTTCGGATTGCGGCCTGTTTTCTAATCTTTTCACGCAGCTTGTCGCAGCCCCGATATATGCGCGTCGCAAGTCAGCATCCTGGATCTCGGAAGCAGCCGCAAGCAATTCAAACGGAACGGCATATTCTGATCTCCCTATTGCTGGAGCCTCAGGCAGGCGCGTTTCCGGCAGGGCCTTCGGGTCTACGCGCAACTCAATCAATTTAACCAGCGAATGCCCCAGTATGGTGTTCAACCGAAACAACAACTGCGGCCGTATCTGCTCCAATTGTTTTTGCCAAATGCTGTCCGCAACAGCAACGACTAGGGTCTGATCTTCAAGTTTTACCGGCACTACGTGAGCACTAAGCACATCACCGACCGCATGTTTCCACGCCGCAAAGCAGGCAGCCTCCGCCAGTTCTGCAGACGGCCCCGCGGCAGTGAGGATTGCAGGCAAAGTTTTTATCAGGCTATCCATTTTTGACTACCTTGCAGTTCGTTTCAGTAATTCACCGGCTGCAATCTAGAATCGCGAATGCAAAATCGAACAACCAGGCGGTTCGCGAGTGTAGCGGAGAATTGTTTGACGCCACAAGCCGACCTTGTGATTCAAATCGTTAACACCTAAATGAACAATAAAAACGTTCTCCTTGAG
>JBPCLZ010000230.1:0-9678 GCA_051002775.1 Pyrinomonadaceae bacterium
GTCTCATGTCAAAGAGCAAACAACAAAGCTATAGATCAATAGAGGCGCTGCGGCGTCGCGGTCAGAGTCTGCCCTCAAAACCTCTTGACAGCGAACCACGCTTCATAGATGACCTCATGCCACGAGGGCCATGTGTAGCCATCGCTCTTTGACCAACTGAATGCGCATCAATACTGTTCTCGTTGATTGCACTGCAAAAAAGGAGGCCGCCTTCCAAAAAAGACGACCTCCCCCAGGTGCCCGCCTGGCGAAAGTTAATTACAGCTATTCAACTTGAACTTGGAAATGCTAGTGCGCCAATTGAAAACTCCGTTAGCCCCTTGAAATTCCGTGGTAAACCAGAAAGTACAGTCGTCCACTGGATCCACGGTCAAGCCGCTGTAGTCACCCCAACGCGACAGATGATTCGTGGGCGTATCCTGTATTCCACCACCGGCCTTGAGCACGGTCTCTGCTCTCATAATTCCGGGTGGATCGGTGGGCGCGCGCGACGTAAACGCGACACCCGGCTTTACGCCATTGCCGGAGATGCTGTAGGCCACGACGATATTTCCAAGCTTGTCCATGGCGATACTTCCCATCCAGCGATGCGTGGCATCGGGCGAGAATGTTCCTTGTTGAAAGACGGTGGGCTGGGCGGCGTTCGGATTACGAATCTCGTACCAGCGCACGGCCGTCCTTCCCGTGGGTGGTCCAATATCGACCGAGTGATTAAGCACCAGCACCTCGCGTGTAGCGAATTTGCGATAAGCCAGTCGAAACATAAGCCGCTCACCGAGAGAATCAAGTTGGCGTGAGGTGCCGGGTTGCGGCACACAGGTTCCTCCAGTGCCACTACATGCAAAGTTGTATTTAGCAACTGGAATTACCGCGTTTGGTTGACGCGTCGGCCCCACGCCCATCGTGGTGTTGTTCTTATTCGCGAAGTCCACATGAAACTTCCAAAGCAACAAAGTGTTGGGCGCCGTGCCCAGGCCTACGAAATAGTTGGGCCTGCCAACCGGTGCGAACGTGCCGCCGTCAGCATCAGAAGGTTGAATGCCGAAGAATTGCGACTGCAGCTGGATGCACTGTTCCTTCGCTTTCGGATTTCCCGTAAGCATTTTCTTCCGCTCATAAGCGCAAGCTCGCGATCCGGAGAGACCCTCAAACATGTTGTAGGAAAAATAGTAAGCGTCGCGCCAAACCCCCATGTGTGGATAGTCGTTGAAGGCCGGCGATTCATATTCGTAACGATGATACTTGCCGAGCGCGTCAGAAGTTTCGGAGACAGCGATGCACTGGGCAAAAGTGCCGCCATTTACTGAGAACTGCGAAAGCACCCAACGATTCGCAACGCGATCGTACGAAACGATTGGATCGCCGTCGTTGGTTACTTCGCAGGGCACCGGTGTTCCCGGGCCACCCAAACCTTGCCATAGGAATTTTCCCTTGATGGGACCAAGCAGGCGATTGCCGGTCGCCTTGTCGAATATCGCAAAGGACGTGTTTACCCATTGCACAAACTGCGTCTTCCCTACCGCCCCCGAGGTATCGGGAGGAGCGTTTTGAACCTGGAAGTTGGGGAAGGTACTTCCAATACCATCCTTGTTCAAACTAATAGTTACTGGATGCGCGGGACCCGGCGTTGATTGCAGTGCGCCGTCGGGCGAGAGCGCGAGGCTCACCGCTATATTCGGATTCAACCGCACTGGTTTTGCTTCAGGTGGTCCAAGACTGACAGGCTCCGAGGGAAATTGCATTTGGTCGAGCCGAACGGTGGTCGTGTCGGCCTTCCGCGGCAACCTTTCCTCAACTGCCCCGGCTTGGGGCAGGGGGAGTGACCTAATCATCGATTGGGCCTGACTGGAATGGTTAAGAGCACCTATGATTAACAAAGCAGCGGGGAGTGTAACGTTACGAATAAACATGGGTTCTGAGGGCCTCCTGTTGCGAAAGTGTGAGTGTTAGAAGCAGTTAGTTTTTCCAAACTTATTAACCGGCCAATGACGCCAGCGGGTCTCCCCACTGGGGCCCAGACAGCGGCCCGCGTAAATGATCCCGATCGAATTCGAGCGTGGCCGCCTTGTAATCGCTTCCCTGTTGGCGCAGCGCGTTAATGTGTTTGTTGAAAAGTGCGTTAACTCGTTCGTGCACCTGCTTCGCATTCAATCCATCGGCAAAGCCGCGGTCAATTTCAGAGTCACATTCGAAGAAGATGTCGGCTGAATCGAGCAGGAAGGTAAAGTTTTCGTCGTAACCGAAGTAAGCGCGGCAGCCATTGCTTATGAAATCCGGACCCAGATCGCGCGCCGTTTCGCATGAGATGAAATGAACAATTTTTCCGTAACACTCTTCAGGGTTGTAGTTGCCGACGCTGAAGATCGAGTCGTAGAAGTCGCCAGTATAAGAGTCGTAACCGCCGTGACCGACGCCGGTTATGTAAATCACCTGAGGCTTGCGCGCTTCCGGCGCGACATAAAGGCGGCGCGCCAGAGATTCCTGTGATCGTTTGATGGCAAACCCTTTTTTTTGCAGGTACGGATAGACATTCTGCTGACGATAGTTGAAGCCGGCTTGCGTAATAATTTCGAAGGCGGCATCGATGGCGAGCACCACCATATCAACTTCAAGCGAGCCCCCTCGCTTGCGAGTTCGCTTCTTAGGCCGCCGGTCATTGTTGTTTCCAGTTGTGGATTTCGTACCAGCCATGGTTTGGCTCCCTCGAAGATTGTGCGGTCCCGCAATACAAGCGGCCCGCGAGATTTCCTTATCAGAGGTTCATCGTGCTTTTTTCTTTCTGGCCTTCTTTGCAGGTTTCGGCTGTTCTGCCAGGATGGCTTTGGTCACCTGATAATTGATTACGCGCTGTTCGATTTCCATCAAGGCCCGGCCAATAGATGTCTGCGCTTTCACTTCCGCCATGGCCCGCTTCTGATCCAGCAAGCCGGCGCCAAGCATTGCAATTTGAAACTTAGGTTGTTGGCCGATTCGCTTCGCCACCAGCGCCGATCGTTGATCGGGTGATAACTCCGAATAAGTCATTGTCGGCACGTCGGGATCAACCACCTCGCGCAACGAAGCCCAGCCTTTTCCGTCGGCGCAAAAACTGGCCGGCAACTTCCACTGGCGCTCCTGAATGGCGCCGGCTTTCTCCGTTTTCTTTCGCTTGCGGGCACGCTTTGCGGCAGTCGCGGTGCTGAGCTTCTTCTTCACTGTCTTTTTCTTTGTTGCTTTCTTCTTTGTCGCTGTTTTCTTTGCAGACTTAGTTGTCATATTGGAATTCCTTCGCGAATCAGACCGCATCCAAAACTTTCCACGTCTTCGGACCAACAATACCGTCGGGAACTAATCCGTGTTGACGTTGAAACGCGCGCACCGCCGCTTCCGTTTTTGGTCCAAACTTTTCGTCTACCTTAGCTCCCACCTTCATTTGGATCTTCTTAACCAGTCCACCTTTCGACGGCCGCCGCAGCGTGGGCCTTGGCCGTTGAATTCCCGCTGGAGGCGCCGGTTCAATTGCCGGAATTACAGTGGGCGCCGGAACTGTCCCGCTGAGGATAGAGGCAACTGAAGCGCGAAAGCTGTTCATGTCGAGATCAGGATCGGCTTTGCGCCCCACTGGCAGAGCATATTCCTTATGACCGCAGCAATACGTCTCGTCTTTTCTCAAGTGCTTTAAGATCGCGGCGACACCGCGGTGATAAGCATGGAGTTGTACGGAAGGCCAGGGACTGCGCACGCCGGCGTTCTCCGCCTCGATCCCGATAAAATTACTATTGCCATTTACCTGGCCCTTAAACTTTCCTCCGCCGGCGTGGATGGCGCGGCCGGCAGCGATGACAAAATACGTACCATCACGACCAAGACCAAGCTGCGCAAGCGGTCCCGGTAAAGGTTTCAGCCCCGGGCTCGCCTGACGTCCATCTCGCAGCGAGCGGAGACTGGGCATAATGCGCTTTTGTGGATCAGCAACTCCGGTGTGATGACAAATAACACCGAAGATATTTCCCACATCGCCCAGCCCGCGCGATTCCCAGCCGGGAACCAAAGAGACTTTCAAGCCCCCACCTTTCAGTACATCTGGTAACCACGTCAACGAGAACGCCATCTAGCCTACACCTCCCTCGGTCGGAGGCAGTTCTTCGTCCGGCGTTTTATCCACACTCTCAACATCACAGCCATCCATTGTCTCAAGGCTATCTGTTGTGGCGCTTTCCGTGGGCCTCATGTTTGCGTTTTCGACGCTGGTCCTCTTGCTGGGCCTCCGTCTGGGTTGCGAGCCAGTTTTTCGTGTAGTCATATGAGTTTCGGTTTATCGGATTAACCGTTAGCGAGCTACGGCTGTCGCACGGCTGTTGCGGGCCTGCTGTTTGACAACAAATCCAGAAACTTCAATTCCGGCTATGCTCTTGATCTCCTTCATAATCTTTGGATCGTTGGAAAAGCTTTGCCCACTTCGTTGTATGTAAACAAACTTCTCTTTGCCGCCACCTGCAGGTATCTCCTCCAGGCTATCCCAACTGAGTGAGGTCAGGTTTTGCAACTGTTGACTGGACAGGTCGCCGAACGATTTCTTCAGACCGGGAATAAACCCTCCACTCAAAATTTGGTTAGGCCGCTCAATGTTTCTACCAAAGACTGGCACGAGCGAGGCGCTAAGAACGACAATCCCATCAAGCACATTGTAAAGCCGAGCCCTTTTGCCTTTGGTTTTTTGGAACAGATCAAAGTAGCTGGAAATCCCCGGTAAGGTCATAGGCGATAGCGTGGCCGGCCCTTCGTCGTAATAGGTGGAGTTTTCCTCGTCTCCCGGATAGTAGACCCATTCAATTTCTGCTTGAATCGACGCCAGAGGGACGATTACCTTCTTATCGCCCTTATTTAAAAGCGAGAGCTGAATAACATAGAAATTTTCACCTACGCCTGAGCCGAATAAATGACTTGCGTCCTTTGCGTCTAGCACTGTGTAACGGTACTCGAGGTTTGTATCTCTGGAAGGACCGATATCGTGCGAGGCTAGATAGGTCACTACTTTATTAGTCTTGGTTGGTGCGTCTGCAACGGTGAGATGGTGTGCGTTCGCGTTCACTGCGGCTTCCGTGCTGGTGGGTTCTTCTCTCTTAGCAGACACGCTCACGCTGTCTAAGCGAAACGGTTGGCTCACGCCTTCCCAACGACTGAATTCAAAGTAAACGTCGATAACTTTGTTGTCGGCGTACATGATCAGCGTTCTTTCTATTCGAAAGTCAGGATTACGAGGTACCAGCGCTACGTTTATCAACTTTTCAATTTCGGTCCTCCACTCTTTAATCCTGGAGAATTTAGCGTTCTGCTGTTCCTCTGTGAGTTCAGCCGAGTTATCGTTGGTGGTTTTCGAAGAGTTTAGCGATTGCGCGCCAGAAGTGGCGTTAGGCTCTCCAGCTGTACCGCCACGTTTGATAGGCACATTCAGTTTCGTGTCCAGGTTCTTGCACATCGCCGAGAGGTTGGGAGCTGTCGCATCGTCTCCCATGTTTCGAGTATCTGCTTTCTTGCCAGTAGAAGCGGAAGTGTCGGAGGCTGTCCTCTTCTTATGAGTGTCTACTCGTTCGTCGACGTGATAGCTACGGTATTCTGGATCGCAAAGAAGTTCCAGGTCTCCATTGTAGGGAGGCGGGTCGTGTTGGCCGAATCCTTCTCCTGAAATTCGGATGCGCCCGAAGCCATCGCGACGCTGCAAGGCGAGAACATCAACTCTATTTATCTTAATCTTGTCCGACGCCTGCTGCTTGGCCGTCTTCGAATTAGCTGTAGCGGAGGCTTGACCTCCATCGGACGAGGTCACCAGCAAATCGCTTACTGCAAACCCTTCGGGCGCGCTAAACGTGACAAGCATCTTTCGTGGGCTAAGCGCCGGTTCGACCGTGATTTTTGTGGCGCCAGGCGGGAGAATCTGCACCGACATTTTAGTCGGATCAGTTGAGAATTCATCATCCTTCGGTGTAACGAGGAGCGAATGCGATGTCGGCTCTAACGGATTGTTGTAGAGCTGATAGTCCACCTCGATATCACGGACCTTCGCCACCGTGGGCTTCACCGCATCCAACTTGAAGCGATAGTCTCCGGTGTCAACCGCTTTGCCCTTAATCTCCAGTTCAACCAGCCATCGACTCGCTTCACCTTCCCCGCGCGGCACTTCAGCGCGAGCAGTGATCAGGGTGTTTTTCGCTACTGTGACAGTTGCGTCGCTCTTTTCTCCCGAAACGGTATCGACAAGTTTTACGGTGACGTCGGCGGGAGACAAGGGCGTGCCGAAACGCGTGCCGCCGATCTCGATGGAGACTATTCTGTTAGCAGCGTCTCGGCTTACCTCTGAAGCCTGAACAGTTGTCACTGCAGGCTTGACCGCCGTTGCCTTAACCGGCGGCTTTCGAACCTTGGCCATGGTTGAGGGACACAGCATTCCTGAACTTAAAGCGAGGCAAATCACGCACGCGAGCCATGAACGTCGCGCTTCGTTTAAGTTTACTAAGTGATTAATGAGGATTGATAGAGTTCGACGAATGGAGAATGTGAGTTTCAAGGGTAACCTCCTATACCGGCGTTTCACGAAGGAACTTTTGATGAGCTGAGGATGTCACCAAGTCGCGCGAGGCTCAGAAAAAACGAACCGAACGAATCCAACTTTTAGTCAGTCGATGGATTGCAAGGAATCTGAAGAGCCCGATCAGTCGGCGTGCGGCTGTGGCTATGAGTACACGCGCACAATATTCCCGACCTCTAATCTTGTCAAGGATTTTTGCAACACCTCTGCCATCGGAGAAGTACAACCAAGTTTAAGGAAACACCAAGGCGCTGCTGATCAAATTCCAATGCCCGAGTTAGCGTTAACATTCAATTGTTTCCTCGCGCTTGACCCGAGACGCACCTGCCTCGATCATGTCCCCTAAGCAAAATCCAACGGAAAGACTTCAGCATGGCCAAATATCAATTTATCCAACTTGACGTGTTTACTAATCAGCCGTTCGCCGGCAATCCGCTGGCAGTGTTTCCGGAAGCCGAAGGACTCAACGACGAGCAGATGATGAAGATCGCGCGTGAGATGAATCTGTCGGAGACGGTGTTCGTGTTGAAACCGGAAGAGAGTAAACAGCAAACAGTCAACAGTGAACAGCAAACCGCTGAGAGCGAAGAGCGAACTGAGCAAGCGGACAATCCGTCCGAAGTCCAAAACCCGACATTCCCCCTCCGGCGTCTGCGCATCTTCACACCCACGCGCGAGATTCCTTTTGCTGGTCATCCGATTGCCGGCACCTGGAATGCGCTGGCACGGGAAGGCATTGTGCCGCTTCCCGAAGGCGTATCTCAACAGGTCTGACATCATTGGCTATACCCATTCGCTCGCTGGCCGACTTGCGAACGTGCCGAGTGAATGGCGGCCTGCTGGGAGAACTCTACACTAGTCACGGCGCTACCGGTTGCCATGCGTTCTCTCGCGAGACGATTGAGATCGGCGAGTCGCGGGCGCATGCGCGCTTTTTTGCCCCGGCGGACAACATCGCTGAGGATCCGGCAACTGGAAGCGCGTCTGGCGCGCTCGGTGGTTACCTGGTCCATCACGGCGTAACCGGTATTGAACCCGTAGATGGCCGTTATAAATTTGTAATCGAACAAGGCGACTTTATGCATCGACCGAGTCGCATCAATTTGGACGTCGGCGGAATGCAAGGCGCGGTTGAGGAAGTAAAGGTTGGTGGACCATCCGTCATTGTTGCGCGCGGCGAAGTGTATGTTTAAGTTTCGAGTTTCGATTTCGGAGTTTCGAGTTTCGAGTTTCGGGTTTCGGGTTGGCTTGGTAAGAGTTTGCTGTGTCATCTAAACGGCCCGGAAATGAGAACTCGAAACTCGGAACTCGAAACTTCTTTTAATAATGACTGAACCCCTTGATTTATTAATCATTGGCGCTGGCCCGGCGGGCTTGTCCGCAGCTGAGGCGGCTCGGCGGGAGGAGTTGCGCTATCTGGTGATTGAAAAAGGCACCATAGCAGATACCATTCGCCTGTATCCAGTCGGCCGTACTTTGTTCTCTACGCCAAACGAGTTGGAAATGTATGAAGGGGCCTTAAAACCGTGCCGGGAAAAGCCTAGTCGTGAAGAACTGCTGTCTCACTACATTCATTTTGTGCTCGACAACGATCTGAACATCAATACCGGTGAAACTGTGCTCGAGGTGGAACAAGCGACAGACGAAGCTTTTCATGTCCACACCGAAAAGGGCGACTATCAAGCAGCGCGCATTCTATTTGCGATTGGCGCCATGGCCCATCCGCGGCATTTGAATGTTCCGGGCGAAGACTTGCCTAAGGTCCATCACCTCTTCGTCGAACCCTACGCTTATATTCGAAAAGATGCGCTGGTTGTCGGCGGTGGCAACAGTGCCGCCGAGGCTGCTTTGTTTTTGTCGGAAGAAGGCGCACGCACCACGCTAGCGATTTGGCGCGAAGATTGGGAGAACCGCGATCCCAAAGCAGGTGCAATGAAACACTGGGTTCGCTCGCCCCTCGAAAAGGAAGTCGAAGGGGGACGCCTGCGTGTCGTGCTCTACAAGGAAGTAGTTAATGTCACGGACAGCAAGGTGACGTTGACTACCGAAGCGGGCGAAACGTTGACCATTCCCAACGACGTTGTGTTTGTGCTGGTTGGCAGCGATGCTGATCTAACTTTGCTTAAGAAACTCGGCGTGCAGACTCAAGCGGGAAAACTGACTGAAATGCCGGTCTATGATCCTGAGACTTTCGAAACTAACGTGCCGGGCGTTTATGTCGCCGGCCACTTCACCCACGCGCGTCACATCAAAGCGGCCATCGACGTGCCGCGCCGCATTGTGCCGCTGATTGCGCAAAGCTTGCGCGCCGGCGCCGCGAAGTGAAGAAGTTCTTGGGATAAAGAGCTAGTGCGCTTCCCGGCTTGGTGTTCCAATCCCTCTTTAGGAAGGGTTAGAGGTGGAAGCCGCCGAACCAGATTCTTCCTTAACGATTCACGATCTACGATTCACTATTTACGGCCGTTAGCGATCACGCCGGAGTCCACGGTCTCGCCGGTGCGCGAGATTGCCTGGAAATAAAGCTGATTTCCAACTGCTTCGAAAAGCATGAAGTGCATATCGCGATCATATGCCTTCTCCGTTAGCGGCGAGTTGTCTCTGACGTCGCCGCTTCTGAGCTTGCCGCCCGCGCCGGAAACAAAATAATAAATTCCCTTTTGCGGTTTAATGCGTTCATACACGTGGTCGTGCCCGGTGAGCACGACGTTCATACCGTACTTGACGAAAATCGGTTCGAGTATTTCGCGCAGTTGTTTATCCGAGCCGTGCTTTCCTGCGGATGAGTAAGGCGGATGATGACAGAATGCAATCTTCCAATCAGAAGTATCTTTTGCCAACTCGTCCTGCAACCACTGCACCTGCTTCTTGTCCATGTACGTGCTGTTCAAAGCGTAGAACGCGATATTCCCTTTCTTGAACCGGTAATACTCCTTGCCATTCATATTGAAATGTTCGTAATTGACCTGAATCGGCAAATCGTGATTTCCCAGCGCCGCGTAAAACTTGACGTTAATATCGAGCAACGGTTTGTAGACATCGGAAAATTTTGTCCGAAAGTCGTTGGCGGTCTCGCCGCCGTAAAGGTTGTCCCCCATCATCACGACGAAATCAAA
>JBPCLZ010000231.1:0-46532 GCA_051002775.1 Pyrinomonadaceae bacterium
CGCTAGACATCCATTGGAGTTTGACATCATCGACGAATGGAAACTTTCCAAGGACGGCAAGACTTTGACCCAAACCAGCCGAACAGTTTTTCGTCAGGACCTTTCCGGCGGAATCTTCGTACCCGCCAATCGGCCTGACAATAAGAGAGTCTATAATCG
This sequence comes from Pyrinomonadaceae bacterium, assembly GCA_051002775.1. Lineage (GTDB taxonomy): Bacteria > Acidobacteriota > Blastocatellia > Pyrinomonadales > Pyrinomonadaceae > PSRF01. Next base: position 160 of record JBPCLZ010000231.1, read on the forward strand.
CCTGCCTGATTGATGTCCGACTAGGGGCCGAAGGCGAAGGCAGTAATCGGAAAACAACTACAAGGATTGAGAGCCAGGTTCAAGAATGAAAAGCTCAGGGTTGGGAAGGGTGGTTTACCCCCGCGCGTTGAATGCCACTCTCTCTTGAGCAGGGGTAAACTACCCTTTCCCACCATGAGACTCTCAGACTGTATGCTTCATCAGTGCATTTTTTTCTCTCTGTTCCGCTGGGAAATTCGGTGTTAACATGACGCGCCATTGAAGGAGCGCATATGCCGGAAGCACTGGGATTAGTTGAATGCAAAGGCCTGGTCGCCATGATTGAAGCGGCCGATGCCATGGTCAAATCAGCGAATGTCCGCCTGGTTGGTTGGGAAAAAATCGACGCAGGTCTGGTGACCGCAATCGTGCGCGGCGACGTGGCCGCGGTGCGTGCGGCTGTTGATGCAGGCGCCGCGGCCGGTCGAAAAGTCGGTGAGGTGGTGGCCACCCATATCATCCCGCAACCGCATGGAGACGTGGACCAGAGCATCCCTGTCCTCCACACTGGCGAAACCACCCGCAAGAAAATCAGCGGCTCGGTTCCGACGAAGTAAAATTTTCTTTCCAGCCCCGCCTCCGACGCAGATGTGAAATGAGCCTGACTCTATATTTCCTGCGCCACGGACAAACCACTCTCAGTCGCGACGACAACTTTTGCGGTTCAGGCCTCGATCCGGAACTTACACCGGAAGGTTTGGAAATGGCGCACGCATTTACCAATGCCTATCGCTCAATCGCGTGGGCTGCAATTTATGCGAGCAGTCTGCGGCGCACTCTTCAAACTGCGCGACCACTTTGCGATCTTCTGGGAATGAGGCTGGAAGCACGCGACGATTTGCAGGAAATCGCATACGGCAAGTGGGAAGGGCTCAGCAAAGAAACAGTCGCGGAAAAATACAAAGAAGATTACGTTAACTGGTTGGCGGATCCCGCCAGAAATGCGCCAACTGGTGGCGAATTGGCAACGCAGGTTGGTGAGCGCGGTTTGCGTGTGCTTGGTGAAATCCGCGAACGGTTCAATGACGGAGATGTTTTGGTCGTTTCCCATAAAGCGACAATCAGGATTCTTCTTTGCAGTTTATTTGGTATTGACGTTAGTGCATTTCGCTATCGCCTGGCGTGTCCGGTGGCTTCGTTGAGCACGGTGGAATTCACTGCCAAAGGGCCAATGTTGCAAACTTTGGCTGACCGTTCTCATCTCGATGAGAGACTAAAAGGCCTGCCAGGCACTTGATTGACTGCCCACAAATTCGTCTCGATGGGCCATCCAAACTTTTTGTCAACCGTATCCAAGCTGGGACTTTTGCTGTTAATGATGCTCATAACGGTTACGCTGAGCCCCGCCCAACAACCTTTCGTTACCGACGACACCGACACGACACCAAAGCATCATTTCCATTTCGAATTCAGCAACCAGTTTGACGTGCTGCAACGTTCTGCGTTTCCCAGTCTCAAACAGAACACTGCAGACTTTGAACTCGCTTATGGAGTTTTTGATAATGTCGAAGTTAGCATTGCAGCGCCGCTGATCACCATCATGAATGCGCGGGGGACTGTTCCCCAGACCCTTTCCGGCATTGGTGATACCAACGTGTCGTTGAAATACAACTTCCTCAAGGAGCGGGAGCATTCGCGCCTGCCCGCTTTGGCGATTGCTTTCAGCTTGGAACTGCCGACCGGCGATGCTAAGCGGCAACTCGGCTCAGGCCTGGCCGACTTTTACACAAACGGGATTTTGCAAAAGTCCCTGACCAGGAAAACCATGCTGCGCCTGAATGGCGGGATTCTCTTTTCGGGAAACGCGACGACAGGCGTAATTGGAATTAAGTCTCGCGGTACTGTTTTTACCGCTGGCGGTTCGCTGGTCAAACAATTTACGCCAAAACTTGGTCTTGGCGTTGAGTTGACCGGAGCGCGGAGTGGAAATCTGCAACTCGGTAAAGGACAACTGCAGACGATGGTGGGCGGCAACTATGTGTTCAGGACAAACATGTCATTCGATTTTGGCGTAGTCGCCGGCAAATACGACGCTAGTCCTCGCGCCGGCGTTCAGCTTGGTCTGTCAATGGACTTTTAAGTTTCGTTGTCAGTTTCAACTCTCGAGCGAAAGTTCAGTTACAGGAGGACAACTATGCCCAGAAAGAAAAGAAGCAGACTCAGTCTGATGTTGGAACAGTTCTCACGCAAGACGACGGAGGCAACCGGAACATCGACGGCTTTCATAATTGCGCTGCTGGTGATTATCGTCTGGATTATTACCGGTCCGTTGTTCGGCTTTTCCGACACTTGGCAGTTGGTAATCAATACCGGCACAACCATTGTGACGTTCCTGATGGTGTTCCTGATACAGCGTAGCCAAAACAAAGATGCGCAGGCAATTCATCTGAAGCTAAACGAGATTGTCGCTGCGCTCGAGGGTGCCAGCAACAGATTGATTGACGTGGAAGATCTAAGCGAGGATGAGATCAAGACGCTTCACACTCACTACAAGAAACTCGTGGATATGGCCAAGAAGGATCTGAAGTTAACGATGAGTCATTCAGTCGAAGAAGCGGAAGCGCGGCATAACATCAAGCACGCGAAGCATAAGCATAAAACCAAATAGGTTTTTTGATGTGTTTAAATCAAGGAAGCTGAACAGGTGAGGAAACTGACTATGGGCCCGACAACGTTCTGCTTCTGAGCTGCATTCTGCGCCGTGTCCGGATGCGACGCACTCGGAAGAAGCCGCACCCGGCGAATACGACGCCCTTCCAAGCGTTCAACTATGAAACGGCTGCCGTTATAGTTAACTGACTCGCCTTCCTTCAGCAGCCTGCCGGCCTGAGCCATGAGAAAACCCGCCACGGTTGTGAAGCCCTCATGCTCCGGCAGTTGCAGCTTCAGAACCCGGTTTGCATCGCGAACAACCAACCTGCCACTGAGCACGTACGCGCCGCCGTCTTTTACAATTTGCGCCCGGACTTCCTCGTCAAACTCATCGTCAATTTCGCCGACGATCTCTTCCAACAAGTCTTCAAGGGTAATAATTCCTTCAAAGCCGCCATGCTCATCGACGACGCAGGCGAAATGCGCTTTATTAGCTTGCATTTGCTTCAACACGGATCCCAAGCCCGCTCCGTCGGGGATAAACATTGGGGGATGCATCAGTGATTCCAGCGCAAATGGCAAATTCGGATTCTCAAGATACACTTCAATATCTCTTCTAAAAACAATGCCCACCACATCGTCCAACCGTTTGCGATAGACGGGCACGCGCGAGTATCCCGTACCGCGAAAAAGATTCTTCGTCTCGTCCAGCGTGGCTGAAAGCGGCAGCGCGGAAACAGCAGTCCTCGGTATCATCGCCTCGCGTACTTCAGTCTCCCTGAAGTCGAACACCCGATTAATCAACTTTTGCTGATCGGCCCCGAGGTGTCCGCTTTCACGCGAACTGTTGATGAGTTGACGGATTTCTTCTTCAGTATAAATCGAAGCATGGTCGGCGGAGGGATGCAATCCAAAGATTCGAACTGTGCGGGTACCGGCCCAGTCGAGGAAGCGGATTGGCCAGCGAAAGAATTTGTAAAAGAGGTGAAGCGGACGCGCCACTCCCAGGGCTATTTTTTCCGTTCGCTCCAGCGCGAGCGTTTTTGGAGCCAGTTCCCCTAATACGATATGCAGGAAGGTAATGAGCGTAAACGCGAGGGCGAAAGCAATCGTGTCCAGAATAGCCTCAGAAACGCGGCCCTTAAGCGGCACTTCAAGCAAGTGTGCAAATACCGGCTCACCGATCCATCCGAGCGCCAGCGAGGCCATCGTGATGCCGAGCTGGGTGGCAGAAATATACGCGTTCAGACTGTCAATTAACTCCAGCAGCAGCTTTGCGCGACGATTACCACTCTGGGCCAAAGAAGCAATTCGCGAACGGCGTACGCCTACCAATGAAAACTCGGCGGCTACGAAGAAGCCGTTTGCCAGCACCAGGAGAAATACCAGCAGAATATATAGGGATGAGAGCACTGACTATTATGCTAGGTGCTGCGCGGGTGCGCGTCAAACTAGGAAGGGAAACCGTTAGTTTGCGGTGGTTGCCGGGATTCAAGTTGAGTGCTAACAACCCCCCCAAACTAACAGTTTGCTTTAAGCTTCAGGAGTTGGGACCAAGCATTTTTTCGAGCTTCTCGAAGCGCGCCATCATGTTTTCGTAAATGCGGTCGGTCTTTTCGTGCAGGTGAGCAATTTCGAGTTCAGCCTTGATGTTAACCTCGTACTCAATATCCGCGCGTACTTTATCCTTTTGCGCCTGGCGGTTCTGGCTGATTAAGACAAAGCAGGAAAGAAAAATCGCCTCTAACGAAACGATCATTGTTAAGAGTCCGAAGGGAAAAGGATCGAAGGCCGGAATGCCAAGCGGAAGGGTGTTTATTGCAATCCAAATTATGAACCAGCCGCCATTGAGGAGAAGAAAAGCCATGCTGCCACTAAACCAGGCAATCCAATCTGCAATTCTAAGCAAGGGTGTTGAATGGACTTCCATCTCTTCATTAACGTTGCGCGAGACGCGCGTGCGCAGCAATTCATCAGCTTTGCGTGTTAAGCCGCTCAAGGCTGCCAGCATGTGAAGCGCCGCTTCCGGCTTTCGCTGGAAAAGCAAAATCAGATCGCTGCGATCCAGCACGAGCACCTCGCAATCCGCCAACGCCAGGGCAGTGGCAGTGCGGGGCCCGCTATCGAGCATTGCCAGTTCGCCAAACATATCGCCAGGTTGCGCCGTGGTCAGCACGATCTTCTGGCCCGCCGTGTCCTTAATAAACAGTTCAATCTCGCCTGTCTTGATAATGAAAAGAGAATCCCCGGGATCACCGGCCTGAAAAAGGGTGTGGCCCTCGGGCACGTTCAACTCATCGATGACGTTGGCGAGTGCGACTCGGTCGTCTTCGTTCAGGTGATCAAACATCCTGATCTTCGCGAGAAAGTTTGGGTCACAGGGCATTCGCAATTCCTCTTTAACGAGCGGTCAGTGATAAGGGCGGGCGCATTATAGTCTAAGTAGATCGGAAAGTGAGTTCGATGAATAAGGAACCCTCGTGAGCAGACCCGCTGCACAAATGGATAATTTGTGACGTTCGTGAAACGATTGCATGACCGGGACGGTGGCAGGATAACCATGAGCCTAACTTAGGGTCGATTTCATTTCTAAGAGGCTTAGCATCGTTGGGAATGACAGCTTGACATCAAAGGAAAATCAAACAGCATGGTGATGTTCTCGCAGCTGCGTCGCTTTCATCTGGCCGACGACCAGGGCCATACGTCGGACCTGATGGATCTAAGCGTCGGTTTACTTGACGCCGATTACCCTCCTGTCACACGCCTGTTTTTTCATAACAAAGCGAATAAGCAAACTTCACTGTCCTGGGATCAGGTGCGCGACCTCGACCTGAAGGCTCGCCGCATCGTTGTGCGTGACCTCGAGGAGGGTGAGCGCGAGTCAACCGACTCAATGGCAAAAGAGGTGCTTTTGGGGGATGACATCCTTGACGCTTTGGTCCTGGACTTGCAGAACCGCCGCTCCACGCGGGCCAACGATCTATGGTTAGAGGAAGAAAAGGGTCAATTGCTATTGCGGGCTGCCGACACTGGCGTCAGTGCTATTCTGCGCCGCCTTACTCGCGGGCGCTATGGACGCGTTGCCAAAAGCGCACTCTACGATTGGAAGTACCTTGAGTTTTTGCGGGGGGACCCTGATGCGGTGAGGAATGGAGAGGGCTACCACTTACGCGTTGCTCGCTTGCCTCCCGGCGAGATCGCTCGGCTGACTGATATGCTGCCGTATTTACACGCTTCGGAATTGATTACTTTATTACCCGATGCGAAGGCGGTCGATACTCTCGAGGCTCTGTCGCCCGAACGACAACTGCAGGTCTTCGAGGAGCTCAAGGAAGAGCAGGCATTAGCGTTGCTGGCTCTGATGGCCCCCGACATTGCCGCAGACCTAATGGGAAGGTTACCAACCAGAGTCATGCGCCGCTACCTCAACAAGCTACCCGCAGCGCAGAGTGAACGAGTGATCGAACTTTTGCGCTATCCCGAAGATTCCGTGGGCGGAATTATGACTAATGATTTGGTTTATGCGCGTGGGAGCCTGACTGTTGCCAGGGCCCGCGAAAGTTTACGCGAGCCGCTAAAGAAGCCGGACTTCGTTTTTATTATCTACATTGTCGACAATGATAAGTCGCGCCGGCTGCGCGGACTGATCTCTTTGCGACATCTAATGACTTCGGAGGATGGAAAACGACTGGAAGAAATCATGGATCCGTACCTCACCACGCTGAATCCTTTTAGTCCCGCTAACGAGGCGGCGTACAAAGTAATCGACAGTCACGTTGCTGCATTACCTGTGGTGGGTGATGAGGGGGAGCTTCTCGGAATCGTCACGGTCGATGCAGCGATCGCTCAAGTGGCGCCGGCGAGTTGGCGTACGCAGGCGCCAAGGATCTTTTCATGAAAAAAAAGCGCTCAGTGGAAGGGCTTGAGCCGGTTGAGGCGCTACACGCGGAGGCGTTGCCGTCCGCGCCACGAAGCATTCGCAGCGGTTTGCGTCTCAACCTTCGCGGTCGTAGCGTCCAACTGCGAGGCCTGCGCCGAAGTCCCACGGGCCTACTCCGCTGGCTGGCGATTTTGGGGCCCGGTTTGATTGCCACTTCCGCGGGTAATGATGCGGGCGGGATTGCCACCTACAGCCAGGCCGGAGCCAGGTTTGGCTATGACCTGATTTGGGTGATGTTGCTCCTAACCCTGTCGTTCGCTGTCGTGCAGGAAATGTGTGCCCGTTTGGGGGCAGCTACGGGTCGTGGCTTGCTTGACCTGGTTCGGCAAAGATTTGGAATTGGATGGGCGCTTTTTGCCGTTGTAGTAATTCTGATAGCAAATGCCGGGGTGACGGTGAGCGAATTCGTCGGCATAGGCGCGGCGATGGAATTAATGGGAGTCAGTAAATATGTAGCTATACCGACTGGAGCGCTACTGATCTGGTATCTCGTGATCTTCGGTACGTATGCAAAGGTAGAGAAGCTTCTGCTGCTAATGACGTTGGTCTTCTTTGCCTATCCGGTTGCGGTCTTCATGGCCCATCCCAACTGGGGAGACGTCGCCCGAGGTGCTTTTATTCCCAAGTTCCATAGCGACCCAGCTTACCTGTTTCTGATAGTAGGATTGCTGGGAACCACTATCACTCCCTATATCCAGATTTTTCAACAGAGTGCGCTGGTCGAAAAAGGCGTGGCTCGCCGCCACTACGGACCTGAGAGAATTGACGCGTACGTGGGCGCTATCTTCTCGAATTTGATGTCGATATCTATGATCATAGCCACAGCAGCGACGTTGTATGTTGTCGGGAAGAGAGACATCGAGTCCGCCGCCGACGCTGCGCGAGCGCTTGAGCCGGTTGTGGGCAACGCGGCAACTTTGCTTTTCGGAGTTGGACTATTGGGAGCGACACTGTTGGCTGGCGCAATATTGCCGCTGGCCACAGCCTATGCCGTCAGTGAGGCTTTCGGAGTTCCCAAGGGGGTGAATCTTGATTTTCGTCGCGGTAAGGTTTTCTTTGGTCTTTTCACCGCCCTCATCGTGATCGGCGCAGGCACGGCGTTGATTCCAAACGTGCCGGTTATGCAGTTGCTTGTCGGCGTGCAAGTGCTAAACGGAGTGCTGCTCCCAATCATCCTCGTATTTATTCTGCTGTTGATAAATGACAAGCGTCTAACGGGCGATCTCAAAAACACTCGGCGAAACAACGTGCTTGCCTTTGGCACATTGATTCTGATCACTACGGCAGTGGTGGTGATGCTTGGCGGCCAGTTTCTGGACTTGCTGGGCATCCACCTTTTCGGTGGTTAGAACAGGATAGGTCACCTAAGGCATTTTGTTGGTTCCGGTCGGCTTAGTGGTCGTGCGCGTGGCAGGAGGCTTAATAGATTCTCCCCGGGCAGCGATGCGACCGTTGCGCGTCAGCGCGATTCGCTTGTCGCGGCTCGAGGCGTCATCGACGGCGACTCGAATCGCGCGAAACGAGCCATCACGCATCTTATTGGTTGGGTTGTAAGTGAGCACATACTGTGTACGCAGGTCGCGCACGATCTCGTTGGCAATTTGCGGGAGCTCGGAAACTGATTGCGGAAAAAACGCGCGGCCGCCCGTTTCCGTCGCTAGCCGGTTGATCAAGGCGACGGCTTTGTCGCGCGAGCTCTTGCGAATGAACCCGGAGTCTTTATCCAACTCGTTGACGAAACCAATTACGTAGATCTGTACATCTTCTTCGCGCAAACGCTGGAAGAGTTGTGGCTCTTTGTAGAAACTATTGCGGTCTTCGCCGTCAGTAATAACGATTAATGCCCGCCGCCGTCGATCGTTGTCGTCTCCCTTTTTATATTCAGAGACACGCTCGGCACTGAGGTAAACCGCATCGATGATTGCGGTCTGTCCACCCTCAACGTAAAGACTGTCGAGGCCATCTATCAACAGATCCTTGCTTGGCGTAAAGTCCTGAACAGTTTCAATCTTATCGCTGCTGATGAACCGCACCAGAAAAGTTTCATCACCTGCTTTATTGCTGTTGATGATGGTTTTCCCAGCATCAATCACGGCTTGCAACTGGGAACGCAGCGAGCCTGACGTATCAACTGCGAGTCCATAGCTGATTGGGACCTCCTCGCGAGTGAAAGTCTCGATTGGTTGCGGCACACCGTCTTCGAAAACGTGAAACTCACTTTGGCGGACGTTGTCGATTGGGCGGTTGTTTCGATCAATAACGCGCACGTTCAACGTGACAAGTTCCGTGTTCACTATGATCGTGCTGCCTTCGTCGATCTCCGGTTCGGGAGGCGTCGGCGTTGGCTTTGGCTTGAGTATGGGCGCGGGAGGAGGCTCGCCAAGCGTTGGCGCGATGCGATCTACCGGAGTGGGACGCGGCGTCGGCGTTGGAGTCGCTACCGGGCGGCTGACAGGTATTTGCGCTGGACGCGGAACCGGGGTAGGCGTAGGTGTCGGCGTAGGAATCACGCGCGGCGCAATCGCCGCGCTGCGGCGTGGCCGCGAATCCTGGCTCCTTGCCAGAACAAAACCTGATCCCACCACACATATTGCCGCAAAGACGAATGCCACAACCAAAGCAAATCGTGGCCTCAATCTGCCCAAATTATCGGATCTTCGTTTCATCATTAATAACAACTTAAATATGGATTCAATAAAACTACTAACGCGGACCTGCATGTAACAGTCTAACCTTTCCGGAACCCCCGGCGCTAAGCGACGGGCAGGAATTTCGAGAGGAGCGAAATTCTATTGCCGCGAGCAAACAAGCCTGCGAGACAGCTCGCACAACAAATAGGAAGATGCCTAAGGAGAGTTGATTAGTTGCCGAAGATCCGCGGCGCAAGACAATTAGCGCGAGCCGGGAATCGCGTAGTAGCCTTCTTTTGATCGCACAAAAAGGCGCGGCAAGCCTCGGGGCGGAGTGACCTTCACCTTTATCTTGTGCCAGCGACCATCGTTGGAAAAATCAGTAGGCTTGTAACCGATCGAATACTGATGCCGCAGTTCGAGTGCAATCTGCTCGAAGATGTCATCCATTTCGGCCGCGCTGCGTGGAAAGAAAGCCTTGCCGCCTGACACGCTGGACAATTCGTCCAAAATTCCCTGACCTTCCATGCCCAGGCTGCTGCCCGCATCGCTGCCGCCCAGGATTCCAATGCCATACAGCGTCACATCGGATTCCTTTAACAGCCGCCGCAGTTCATTGAAAGTGTAACGGGAATTATTGTCCTGGCCGTCGCTGATCAATAGCAACGCGCGTTTTGGATGCGTACCGCGCTGCACTTTCTCTACGCCGAGATAACAGGCGTCGTAAAGCGCGGTATTGTTTCTAGTTTGCACGAAGGTCAGTTTGTCGAGCACTGCGTTGCCGTCGCGAGTTTTATCCAGGAGAAGCTGAGCGCGCGAATTGAAGGCAATCAAAAAATACTCATCTGAGTCGTGACTGGTTTGAATAAACTTTGAGAGCGCATCGCGCGCTCGCTTTACCTTGTCGCCACTCATTGATCCCGACACGTCAAAGATCACACCAACTGACACGGGCGAATCGTCGTCGCTGAAGTACGTTATCTCCTGCGGCTTTTTGTTATCGGTTATGGTGAAAGCGTTTTTTGCCAGGCCCGAAACGTAGCGCCCGTAGGTGTCGGTAACCGTGACCGTAAAGGTTATCAAGTCAGTGTTGACAATAACCGGACCGGCGATTTCCGTTCCTTGCTTCTGGTCCTTTTGATCTTCGGCCGGTGGAGTTTCAGCCGGCTTGGCTGTCGGCGCTGCGGGTTGTTTGTCGTCGGTTTTGTTCTGGGCCTGCGAAGAAGCAGGGAAGACGGCAAGCAAAATTGCCAGCAGGGAAAGGGGAGCGAATTTGGTAACGCGTCCAGCCGGAAGGTACATGAGACCTCGCGTAAATTTGCAACGTTGGGTTCGCCGACTCAGAAAGGGGCTGCATTACAGATGCCGGGGCAGGGAAAACTGATGCCCGAGGTCTGTGACTATGGATCAATCCGGAAAGGACGGACGTGGGAGACGTAGCCGTGCGCTGCTTTCAATTCCCGTCTGTGTCAACTGAAATTCATTGTAGGACAGGCATCTGGGTTGGTAAAGCAGAAACGGCGAACCGGGTTACCGGGAACTTTGATGCTTTACAGTCGTGTATGCATACTGCGAAGCCCGCCCGTAGCGCCGCCAGCGCATGATATACTTTCGCGCTATTTATCCGGGCAATTCACCAACTAATGGCTGAGTTTATTTGTCGATTAGGAACGCCGGCGGGCGAGGTGGTCACGCGAACGGTCGAAGCGCCGGGCGTCTATGAAGCGCGCGCGCGGCTGGAGCGCGAGGGTTTCCGCGTTTTCAATGTTACGCCGCCAAAGACAAGCGGCGTTACCGCACTGACACGGCTTGGCGGGCGCGGCGGCCAGTCGAAAGTTAAAGCCAACGACTTTCTGCTGTTCAATCAGCAACTGGCGGCATTGGTCCGCGCCGGCATCCCAATTCTTCAGGCCATCGCCATGCTCCGTAAGCGGGCTGCATCGGCGCGCTTGCGTGCGGTGCTCGGCGATGTTGAAGAACAAATTCGGGGTGGCGCTGCGTTGTCACAGGCATTCGCAGCGCAGGGAAGTATCTTTCCCAGGATCTATACTGCATCGATCCTCGCCGGTGAACGATCGGGTGCGCTCGATGAAGTTCTAAAGCGTTATGTTACCTACATGCGCCGCAACGTTGCGTTGCGTCGCAAGATTCGCGGTGCGTTGGCCTATCCGCTCTTTTTATTAATTGCGTCCGGCGGCATGGTTACCTTCCTGGCAACCTACGTGGTGCCGCGCATGTCGGATCTGTTTGCCGGTTTCGGCACTGAGCTGCCGACTGTCACGCAGATCGTGCTTGGTTTTTCAAAGTTACTTGCCGGCAATATTATTTGGTTTGGCCCACTTGTCATTGGCTGCGCAATCGCACTTTTTCTTTGGTCCCGCACCGAGGCGGGTCGCTTCTCAATCGATAGCTTTCTTTTGAAGATACCGCTCGCCGGCAACCTGATAATTCAGCTGTCAGTGGCGCAGGCTACGCGCTCGTTGGCGACTTTGCTGGCTGGAGGAATCACCCTGGTAGAGTCGTGGGAGATTGCGGCCGAGTCGATTACTAACCGCGCGTTGCGCCGGCGGAGTTCGGCTATCCTGCCGATGATTCGCGAAGGACGATCATTCACTGAGAGTTTGGAGTCCGCCGATTGGGTGCCGTTGCTGGCAATTGATATGGTGGGAATTGGCGAGCGTTCGGGCAGTTTACGCGAGATGCTTGATGAGGTAGCGGTGTTTTACGACGCCGAGTCGGAAGTCAGACTTGAGCAGTTGACGACCACGCTTGAGCCTGCGATTCTGTTGATCATGGGTGGAATTGTGGTTGTCATTCTGTTGGCTATTTACTTGCCCATCATTCAATCTATTTCCAGCGGGGCCGGGGCGGCCGGGCACCGTTAATTTCCGCCCCGATGTTTTTCACCTGGCATTGATTCTCATGAAGCAGATTACTGAAAATCCCCCAATTGCTCAGCCGACACCGACCGTAGGTCACAACCTGTCAAAAGGCGGCGACATCCACGAACCGCCGGAGGTGCGCGCAGCGAAGGAATTGGCTACCCGCTACCGCTTGCCGTTTGTCGACCTGCTGCCTGCCGACGAAGATTCGCCAATTGACTATGCAATCTTCAACGAGATTCCTGTCGACCTGATGGTTCGATACCAGTTTTTGCCGCTGCGGCGGGATGAAAAAGGACTGCACGTTGGACTGGCGGACCCAACCGATCTGGAACGCATCGACGAAATTGCCGGGGCCCTGCGCACCCGCATAGTTCCCTATGTGGCGACAGCCGGAAGTATTGAACTCATACTGCGCCGCGGCGATGCCACGCAACGCGTATTGCAGGAAGCCGCATCCGGCTTTCGCATTTCGCTGGTAAGAGAAACAGAACACGGCGAAGAAGTGCTCGACCTTGACCGGCTGGCAACGGATTCCGAGATGTCGCCGATCATCAAGCTGGTCGACACGATAATTTATAACGCCATGGAATCGCGTGCATCCGACATACATATCGAAACACGCGACACCGAGGTGCAGGTCAAGTACCGCATCGATGGCGCGCTATATTCGAAAGTTGATCCGATTGATCTTGCTTACCATCAGACGCTGATCTCGCGCATCAAGGTGATGTCGGAACTGGACATCGCCGAGCGCCGCGTGCCGCAGGACGGACGTTTCCGTGTGCGTTACAAGGGCCGAAACGTCGATTTCCGCGTATCGATCATGCCCACAATTCATGGTGAAGACGCGGTCATTCGTATTCTCGATAAGGAACAGATCAACGAGGAATTCAAAAACCTCAATCTCGATGTAGTTGGTTTTGCGGAAGAGGATCTAAGAAAATTTCGCCATTACATTGCCGAGCCCTACGGCATGGTACTGGTTACTGGTCCAACCGGTTCCGGTAAAACGACAACGCTGTATGCTGCGTTAAATGAGATTCGAAACGAAGAAGATAAGATCGTAACCATCGAGGATCCGGTCGAGTACCAATTGCATGGCATCACGCAAATTCCGGTGAACGAGAAGAAGGGGCTCACTTTTGATCGTGGCTTGCGTTCCATCCTGCGACACGATCCCGACAAGATAATGGTCGGAGAGATTCGCGACACTGAAACGGCGCAGATCGCCATTCAGTCAGCTTTAACCGGCCACCTGGTGTTCACAACCGTGCACGCCAATAACGTTATCGATGTGATTGGACGCTTCCTTAACATGGGCGTCGAGCCTTACAACTTTGTGTCTTGTTTGAACTGTGTGCTGGCCCAGCGTTTGATTCGCATGCTGTGCCCTTATTGCAAGCGGCAGTACAGAGCGAAGGAAGAGGAACTGGTCGAGTCGGGATTGAGTCCAGACGATCATCGCGAGACGGCGCTCTTCATGAACGTCGGTTGCGACGCCTGTAATCACACGGGTTATCGGGGCCGCACCGCGATCCACGAGCTACTGGATCTTTCTGACACCATTCGCGAAATGATTGTGGAGCGCCGGCCTGGTTCTGAAGTGCGGCGCGCTGCAGAGGCCGAAGGTTTAACCAGCCTGCGCGAATCGGCGCTGAAGAAAGTGTTCGCCGGCGTTTCGACGCTGCATGAGATAAATCGCGTTACCTTTGTTGAAGAATACAGCGCCCAGTGATAAAAGTTTTGAGTCTCAGAAGTCAGGCCGAAAGCAGCCTTACTTTAAGCGCCCGTTTTTAGGAACTGAACTGATCGCCCGGCGTGTAAGAAAATAGGCCCGGAACAGTTGCATCCTGGCTTTCCGAGGGGCATTATTAGCGCACGTCCGGACCGCCGCCTCCCTGAGAGAGATATAAAAATGAGAAAAAATTCCGAAGCCCGTGTCTTTGTTTCCCTTCTGGTTACCTTTTGTTTGCTGCTTTTGCCGGTGACGGCGTTGGCCAAGAAGGGTGAAAAAAACTTCAAAAAGGGCATGCAATATGAAAACGCGCAGCAGTGGGAAAAGGCTGCTCAGGAATTCACGTTGGCCGTCGCTGCCGACCCTTCGAATCTCGAGTATCAGCTCCATTTCCGGCGTTCGAGTTTCAATGCTTCGCAGAGTTTCATGCAGCAGGGGCGCGCGCTAGCGGAACAACGTGATTTCGTTGGCGCCTACAACGCTTTCCGGCAAGCCTACGGCTACGACCCGGTGAACCAATTGGCTGTTTCTGAAATGGACCGGATGCTGCACCTTCAGGGGATAAAGGAAGGCACTAACTTACTCACATCGCGGCCGGGAGAAGCTCCGGATCCGAATCAAGTGGTTACCGCTACCGATGCACCCCTGCCCTCGACGCGCACCGAGCAGTTGCGCGTGATTAGTTATAGCGGCGATCTGAAAGCCTTCATTCGCAGCCTCGCTGAGCAGCTTAGCTTGAATGTCATCTTCGATCGCCAGTCATTTGTTCAGCCGCGGCAGATCGATATCAATCTTCGTGACGTCAGCACTTCGCAGGCGCTCGATTATGTCTTCCTTCAGGAAGGACTGTTCTTTCAAAAGTTGAGCCGCCGCACCATCGTCGTTGCCGACCAGACGCGCCGGCCGCAGTATCAACAACTCGTGCTGCGCACGTTTTATCTGGCCAATAGCGATCCTGAAAAAACCAAAGGCCTGGTCCAACAGGCAATTCCGCCGTCGGTGGGCCGGCCGCAGACAATTGTCGTTTCTGATCCGACCACCAACAGCCTAACTGTTCGCGACACGGCGGAAAACGTTCGCCTGATTGGCGAGCTGATACGGAGCATCGATAAAGATCGCGCTGAAGTGGTAATGGATGTGAACATCTATGAAGTTTCCAAAAATGATCTGCTGCAGTTGGGCAATCAAATCGGTTCGGCGTCGTCAGACAACCGGATCATTCTTGGAGGTTCGCCTGGTTTGGCTATTCCAACCGCCAACGGTGCTCTTAACTCGACGCGAACAGGCGTGAATCTGGCGAGTATTATCGGCGGCGCCCCCACCGCCGCGGCGGCGGCCCTGTTAATTCCGCCCTCGGTATTTACTGCTTTTCAAGCCAAAGACAACACCAAACTAATCGCTTCAACTCAGGTGCACGCCTTCAACGGTGAAGAGTCCACCGCGCGCATCGGTCAGCGCGTTCCAGTGCAAACGGCGCAGGCCTATCCTTTCGGAATTCAAACGGGAACTTCAACTACAAACACCGGATTCCCCAGCGGCGGCTTTCCCGTAATCAATTATGAGCCGACGGGTTTGACTCTAAAGTTTACACCGCAGGTTTTTCCCAACCAGGATGTCCAGGTGAAGATGTCGATTGAATCGAAGGATGTGCTCGGTGCCCGAACGTTGACGCCGACGTTCACTGAGCGATCCATCACCGGGACCGCGCGCGTACAAAATAATCGCACCATGATGCTGGCAAGCATCGCCCAGGATGTGCAAAGCAGTGGGCGCGCTGGACTGCCGTTGTTGGGACTGATTCCGGTACTGGGCCGTTTATTCACGTCACCGACTCGTGAGAACCGCCGGATCGATATTGTGATTGCAATCACGCCGCGCGTGTTGCGCGCGCCCGCAATTTCGCCTCGTGATGAAGAGATGCGTCCCAGCGGTACACTTCAATCACCGACGACCGGTTCACTTGAAGCCATGTTGCGCGAAGCAGATCATGATGAACAACTTGCCGCCGCGCGCCTGCAACAGCGGAACGCAGCGGTTCGGCCGAATCCTTCATTCGAGCCTGCCCCGATAACACCGGTGACGAATAACGGAAGCACGCAAGCTGCGAACGCGACCACGACACCGGCCGGGAACGTGGCTGCAAATACAGTAGCTGCAAACATCACGCCGCCAGAGGCGAGCGTCGTACAACCGGCTCCTGCTAACAGTACTCAAGCAGCAAAAACGCAGTCAGCGCCCGAAGAGTTGCCTGCCTTTGTGCCGGCCCCAAAATCCCTGGTGCGCAATTCGGAAGCATCGCAGGTCGCGGCCGTGAACACGAATCTCAACACAAACGCGCAGGCCGTACTGACGAGCATGCCCAAACCGATTGAGACGGCATTAACTTCTGTCAGCGCCAAGACTAAATCAGGGCAGCTAATTTTGGCGCCGTCCGAGGCGGTGATGAAGGTTGGCGAGACGCGACGCTTTGCGATCGCGCTGAAATCTGACGCTTCGCTGGCGATGGCGGTGCTGGCTTTGCGCTTTAATCCGAAGGTTATCAGGATTAAGGATGTCTCAGCGGGCACCTTGTTGACTGACGATAATGGCAACAAAGAAGGCGGACCGAGCATGACGCAATCGATCGGCGCGAACGGCGTGTGCTTGATCTCGCTTTCAAATCTTCAGCGCGCCTCCTGGCTGAAAAATTCAGGGCTGTGGCTTTTCATTAATGTCGAAGCCTTATCCACCGGAGATTCCGGGTTGGCTTTCGACGCGAGCGCCACACACTTGATGGCAACTGATGCGGGAATTGTGACGCTTGACTTGCCACCGGTTCGCGCAATCGTCAAGCAGTAGGAAACCTTAAGTTAAGGCACGCAGTGCCAGGTCTGAGGAATTTCACACGCGGCGACGAGACGAAGGCAGTTCAGCTTCCGGTCGCCGCGTAGTCATGTCGGTTTCAAACACAATGCTGAAAAAGCGACAAGGCGGTTTCACCTTAATTGAGCTTGTTATCACCATCACCGTGCTGACCATAATGACTATGGGTGTTATTCCGCTGCTTAAACTTTCCGTCAAGCGCCAAAAGGAACAAAAGCTCCGCGACACTCTGCGTGAGATGCGCAGCGCTATCGATGAGTTTCGTCGCGACACCGTGGGAATGAACTGCGGCGGAACAGCAACCGGAACGGGGACTGGGACGGGTACCGGCAGCAATACGGGCGGCTACTTCGATCCACGAAGCAAAGTTCAGATATCGGACTGCACAATCTTTGGCGTTGATAACCCTGACCGCTATCCGCCGGATCTGGAAACGTTGGTCAGCGGCGTAAACGTGGTACCCCGTGGCGCGTCAAATGTTGGCGGGCGTGGATTGGAAAGCAGCGGCACGTCGAGCGGTATTAGCGATAGTGTTTTGGGCGGGCAACTCTCGACCAAGAAGAAAATTTATCTGCGCTCAATCCCGGTGGATCCGATAACCGGGAAAGCCGAATGGGACCTGCGCTCCTGCTATGACAGCGTTGATTCCAACTCCTGGGGGGGCGAAAATGTTTTTGACGTGCGCTCAAAGTCGAAAGACGTGGCAATGAATGGAGAGAAGTATAGTGACTGGTGAAATGCAGACGGCAGTAGGCAGTACGCAGAAAGCAGACAGAAAGCTGCAGTCGGTGGAATTTCGCAAGAGAGGTTTTCTGCCTATTGCCTACTGCCGTCTGCCTTCTGCTTTTCGAGGATTCACGCTGCTCGAGTTAATGATTGTGATTACAGTTATCATCATTCTTGCAGCTATTGCGTTGCCCCTATATCAACGGACCATTCTCGCCACCCGTGAAGCCGTCTTGCGTGACGATCTTTCAACGCTGCGCAAGCTGATAGATCAATACGCGGCTGACAAACAGAAACTACCGCAGTCGCTTGAGGACCTGGTCACCGGCGGGTATCTGCGCGAGATACCCAAGGATCCGATTACCGGCGAAGCGGATTGGACGGTAACGACTGGTGAAGATCCAAACTCAAGTGCCGAACAGGGGGTGACCGATGTGCACAGCGCATCAACTGATGTTTCTTCCGAAGGCTCGCCCTACAGCGAGTGGTAAAACGATCGCCGATTGCCGATTGCCGATTTAGTTCGGGTTGTTAAATTTCAACTTTTATCACCACGCCAATGGGAAATCGGCAATCGGCAATCGCAACTGATTCAATGGCCAATCCTCTTTCAAAACTAATACATCCCTGGTATCCGTCCAACGCGATCGGGGTTGAAAAGGGCCTGCTGACCATGGTCCAGCTCGACCGCGGTAAGGGCGCCGGCACTCTAAAGCGCGCCGCCACACTCTCACTGCCGGAATCATTAATTCGTCCAAGCTTCGACGAGCCAAATATTTCGGATCATTCACAGTTGGCAACAGCGTTCAAAGAACTGGCGACCAGCGCTGGTCTCTTACAGCGCAAACGGTGGTCCGTCAGTTTGCCGGACGCCTCCAGTCGTAGCCTGATCATGACGATGGAATCAAATCCCGGGTCACAGGCAGAACTCGAGGAAGTGCTCACCTGGAAAGTTGAGCGCGGCTTTGGCGTGCCGCTTGAAGAACTGTCATTCTCACGCGAGCGGTTACCGCCAGACGCGCACGGAAGAGATCGTTATCTGATGGTGGCCACGCGCGCTGCTGTGCTGGCTGAATACGAAGGCGTTCTTGATTTACTGGGCTGGCGCGCGGGCCTGATATTGCCGAGACACGTGGCTGAAGGCCAGTGGCTCACGTTAAATGGTTCAAGAGAGGACGCGTTATTGCTTAGCTCGTCAGACACGGGTTTTACCGCCGTCGTTTTCCGCGGCAAACAACCATTGATTATTCGCACGGTCATCTGCGAGCCGGCTGAATATGAAGACGAGCTCTACCGGCTCCTGCTTTTCTATCGTGACAAGCGCGCCGGCGATGGCGATCAGGGCAACAGCCCGCTTGGCCGGCTCCTCGTTGTTGGTGACGCAATGAGCAAGGAACGAATTAGCAGTATTCTTCGCGACACGCTCGGCGTCGACCTGCGACCGCTGGAAGCCGAGGATCTTGGGTTAGAGCTTTCCAGCCCGCAGTTAAGTTTTGATTCAATAGCTGCGCCGGCTGGACTGGCCACTTTGTCATGGAAGTAAGCAATTCTGCCTACTTGAAACATCTGTGATTTCAGGAACGTAGTAGCTTCGCATAATAAGTATGTCAGCATCACCCCAAGCCTTTAGTTTTAGCAGTGCTGCCGATCGCGAGTTGGTAGCAACTGCTGCGCAAGGTCTTGAAGGCGGTTTCGAAGAACTGGTCCGTCGTTATCAGCGACCGATTTCCGCTTATGTTTACCGCATGGTCGGCGACTATGATTGCGCCCTCGATTTGACTCAG
Organism: Pyrinomonadaceae bacterium; assembly: GCA_051002775.1. GTDB lineage: Bacteria > Acidobacteriota > Blastocatellia > Pyrinomonadales > Pyrinomonadaceae > PSRF01. The sequence goes on from JBPCLZ010000231.1 coordinate 19,353, forward strand.
GAAATCTTTATTAAGATTTACGCATCGCTCTCGCGTTACCGGCCGGAGTTTAAGTTTTCCACCTGGATCTACAAGATTGCGCATAACGCCGCCATCGATCATCTGCGCCGCAATGCCGGGCGCGAACGTTCAATCAACAACGGCTCCGAAAGCGAACCGCAGCAACTTGTAATTGAAAGTAAGGGACTTAGTCCGGAACAACAAAGTGAACGGGAAGAGCGCCGCATAGAGATTGAATCGGTTGTTCGTTTGTTGCCGACCGCATATCGCGAACTTATCGTCTTGCGCCACTCACAGGATCTTACTTATGAGGAGATAGTGGAAGTTACCGGCTTACCGTTGGGCACTGTCAAAAATCGCCTCTTTCGCGCGCGCGAAATGATGCGCCAGCAGTTTTTGCTGCGCGGCATTACCGGAGTCTAGTTTTTCAAATCGATGCCTACCGACAATAACACTTGTCAAAGCGATCTGATCAGCGCCTTCGTTGACGACGAACTTGAGCCCGTTGACCGTTTGGCGTTTGAAGAGCACGTGCGCGGCTGTGAACTTTGTGGGGCAGAATTGCTGGCCCATCGTACCTTCATGTGCGAACTCGATACTGCGCTGGCGAATCGTTTCGACCTGGAGGTGCCGCCGAACTTTGCCAAGGTTGTGGCCGTCCACGCCGAAAATGACATGCGCGGCGTGCGTGATCGGGCTGAACACCGCCGGGCCTTGCGCTACTGCATCATTCTTGGCCTGATTGCTTTTGCTTTGTTAGGAGTCGCATCCAGCCGCGCTGCCCTGGTGAGCGTCCAATCATTCTTTAAAGCGATATTTGGAATAATAAGTCTCTTCGGCAGGACGATTTACGATGCGATGGCTGGTTTTTCGGTGCTCGCGCGAGTGTTCCGCCGCGGACTTATCGGCAATGCTGGCCTGTCGGATTTAGTGGTCGTGCTGCTCTTTGCTTTTGCTATCGGTCTCCTCACGCTCTTGATATCACGCTACCATCGAACTCGCGTGCTCGACTAAGCGCAGTTCGCATGCACCTATCCACATCAATTGCAGCTGCACTATTTTCTTTGCGACGCTTTGAACGATCGTTGCAAAGGATTCTCTGGTTTTCCGTTTTGCTGATTGCGCTCGGGTGTATGCAGCACGCCACTCAGGCGCAGAATTCACCGCCGCCCCAGCCGACTGATTCCCCCTCCAAGTTCGAAGGCGTATCTGACTCGATTGTTTATGCAGTCGGACACTCATTGGAGATTAACGGCACCGTAAGAAACGGGGCGATTGCCTTGGGTGGGGACGTAATTGTTCGCGGGGTGGTTGAAGGCGATGTGGCGGCAATCGGCGGTTCCGTAATTCAACTCCCGGGTGCGCGCATCGGTGGTGACGTGATGGTCGTGGGTGGGGCGTATCGCCACGCTGATCCGGTTCCGAATCGTGATCCGCAGGCGATGACAATTATGTACGCCGGTTATGAACAGGAACTGCGAAACATAATGCGCAACCCAAAGGATCTGCTGGCGCCCAAATGGTCCGCGGCATACATCGGCTTTCGGCTGCTCGCCGTGTTGTTCTGGTTCGTCGTGTCGCTGGCCCTGACCGCCGCGATGCCGGGAACAATCAGCCGCGGGATCGCACGCCTGCAACTGACCAGCCTGCGAGTCGCAGTAATTGGTTTCATTGGCGCGCTGGTAATCGGTGTGGGTGTGCCATTTGCGCTACGTTATCTGCCCGCGCCGCTCAGCGCGTTGCTCGGACTGATGGCGCTGCTGCTGATCCTGGTCGCAGCGCTCTTCGGACGCGTCATGATCTACGCCGCGACTGGGCGTTGGCTGCAGCGAAAGTTCTTAAAGGTGGGTAGAAACTCCGAGGCAGTCGCTCTACTCGCAGGTACGATATTTTGGATAACTCTCTCATCATTACCCTACATTTGGCCTTTTGTAGTTGCCCTCATTCTGGTAACCAGTCTTGGTCTGGCTCTCACCGCACGCGATAAAGTCGGCTGGCGACGGTCACAAGAAGCCTAATTCTATATTTCCCCGAAGATAGCTAAAAATTTTTGTAACGGTCAGCCAGGCTGCGGTGTCTTGTTAATGGGTGAAGACTAGCGAGAAATATCAACGAATCCGAGGTCTCGCGCATCAAAAGCTTTCCCATAGCCGAGGTATGGGATTTTTGTGCAACTTTTTCGAACATACTGCGTGACTATCCCGGACTAATGTGCGCTGGTTTCAATAGCTGTTCGATCAACATAAGTTGAACATTCGTTACGCTTTAGGCGTAACAAACGGAGACAAACGCGAGTTTCAATCAACCAATCCACTGGCAATCGTTTTTGAAGTAGTCAGCCGCGTTGTTCTAATACCCAAGTTTGGAGGAGTAATGAAAGCGCTTTTTCTTGCATTCGCGCTCTGTCTGGTCTCAATCGTCGCGGTTTCTAGTGCCGTCGCACAAACCGCCGTCCCGGCCGCCGCTGCGCAGCAGCCGGGCGACCAGGGCATAACAGCCAACGGGGCGATTGGAGAAGTAAAGGTAATCGACGCGGCGGGTCATCAGCTGATTGTCAAGACTGACGCCGGCTCGCTGGTCACGGTCTCGCTTGGCGATAAAACCGTTTACATGCGACTAGCACCCGGCGAGAAAACCCTGACGAACGCAGCCAAAATCGCGTTTACGGATGTGGGCGAAGGCGATCGCGTTTGGGCCCGGGGCAAAGTGGCCGACGATCGCAAATCGGTTCCGGCGGCGGCGCTCATTGTTATGAACAAGGCGGACATAGCCAAAAAGCAGGAGGCAGAACGAGCCGAATGGAAGCGTCGTGGCATTCTGGGGATCATCACGGCTTTGAAACCGGAAACGAAAGAGATAACCATTTCCAGCCGGACGTTAAGGGGCCAACAGTCTGTCAATATCCCGATTACCGACAAAGTGGAGTTGCGCCGCTATGCTCCCGATTCGATAAAGTTTGCCGACGCCAAGCCGTCTGAATTTGCAGAACTGAAGGTTGGCGATCAAGTGCGCGCCCTGGGTGAACGCAGCGCTGACGCATTGTCGTTCACGCCCGAGAAAGTTGTCACCGGGACATTCCGAAATGTAGCCGGGACAGTGGCTGCTGTTGATGCTGCCACGGGTGAAGTAAAAATTAATGACCTGCAAACGAAACAGCTGCTGACCATCGTTATTAAGCAGGACGCAATCGTGCGCCGCTTTCCAGCCGCCGCTGAAATGGGCGGCATGATGACAATGATGGGCAGAGGCGGCCAGGGCCCGGGCCCGGGTGTGGCGCCGGCCGCGGGGCAAGCTACCCCTCCTGCAGCAGGACAAGGTAATCGCCCGAGTGGCGCGCAAGGTGGTGCATCTCAAGGGGGCGGACCTGGCGGAGGTCGAATGGGCGGCGGCGGCATGAATATTCAGGACATGTTGGAACGGTTGCCGACGATAACCATTGCGGACGTCAAGGTAGGCGACACGATAATTGTGTCCAGCACCAAAGGCGCTGACCCAACCCGCCTCACCGCAATAAGTGTTATTTCCGGTGCGGACACGTTGCTTAACATGATGGCAGCACGACAGCAGGCTGCCGGACAACCATCCACGCCGAATCCTTCCGCTGGTTTGGGCAGCGGTATTCAGTTCGGAATCGGCTTACCCTAGTTGCACATAGACAAGAGTTGGTACATCTACAAGTCCTAAATATGAACGTCTCCAGTAATTTTCTGCGACAGAGTTTCAGCGCACTCCTAATCGTTGTTTTATCGGCCGCGATGGCTTTCGCTCAACAGGCGCGTGGCACATTGCGTGGTGTAGTTTCCGATGAACTCGGCGCCACCATCGTCGGCGCCACAATCACCGTTACCGACGCAGCGGGAGTGGAAAAGACCGCGATCACCAATGGCGAAGGTGCCTACACCACCAGTGGTTTGGCTCCAGGCAAATATACGGTGAAGGTGACGGCGCCGGGCTTTGCGACTTCCGACGAAACGTCGGTAGACATTGGGGCCGGGCAGCGAGAATCGCTGGATCTCACTCTGAAGGTCACTATCGAAGAGCAAAAAGTAACTATCGACGCCGAGGCGCCGTTAAGTACTGAATCCACCAGCAACGCCAATCAAACGTTGATCACCGGAAAAGACCTGGATGCTTTGCCCGATGACCCTGACGAACTGGCAGCCGCGTTGCAGGCACTCGCAGGGCCTTCGGTTGGACCAAACGGTGGACAGATCTTTGTCGACGGTTTTTCGGGTGGGCGTTTGCCGCCGAAAGAATCGATTCGCGAGATCCGCATAAATCAGAACCCGTTCGCCGCCGAAAACGATCAGCCCTCGGGCAGGGTCGACATTCTTACGCGGCCCGGTACCGACAAGCTGCGTGGCAGCGCATTTGTCAACTTTCAGGACGAGAGCCTCAATTCGCGAAATCCGTTCGCGAACAGACGCACGCCCTTCCAGGTGTGGCAATACGGCGGCAACCTCGGTGGTCCGTTGGTTAAGAAGAAAGCCTCTTTCTTCTTTGATTTCGAACGGCGCGAAACTGACGATAACGACCTGGTAACTGCCACAGTGCTCGATGCCAATCTAAACCCGCTTCTGCTCGGTTTTGGTGTAGTTGTTCCGCGGCGAGTACTCACCTTCAGCCCGCGACTGGATTATCAACTCAACACCAACAACACGCTGATCATGCGGTACAGCTTTAATCGTTCCAGCATCGACAACAATGGCGTCGGCGGTTTTTCGTTGCCTGAACGGGCATATACCACGTCTTCGGCGCAGCAGAACTTTCAGCTTACCGAAACTGCTGTCTTGAACGCGTCGATGATCAACGAAACGCGATTTCAGTTTACGCGGCAGCATTCCGAGAGTATTGGCGATATAACGCGGCCGACAATTAACGTTAGCAGCTCGTTTATCAGCGGCGGCTCTCAGGTTGGCCTTGTCTCCAATACCGAGAAGCGTTGGGAACTTCAGAATTTTCTTGCCTGGCAGCGCGGCAACCATGCCTTGAAGTTTGGTGGCCGGTTGCGTGCGGTCTCAATCACCGACAGCAATCCGAATAATTTTGGCGGCTCATTTACCTTCACCGGTGGCCTGGTCCCGGCGTTGGATGCGAGCAACAATCCGATTTTCACTCAACCGGTTTTTGCCGATAGTCTTGAGCGATATCGCCGCACGCTGTTGTTCAGCAGTGCGCCCTTCAACCTTTCGCCTTTGGAAGTGCGCCGGCGCGGCGGTGGCGCTTCGCAATTCAATATCGCCAGCGGTAATCCTGAAGCGAGTGTTTCTCAGTTCGACGTTGGCCTTTACGCCCAGGACGATTGGCGGATTAGACCGAACCTTACTTTTAGCTACGGCTTACGTTACGAGAACCAGTCAAACATCAACAGCAACTTCAACTTTGGGCCGCGTCTTGCCGTGGCCTGGTCGCCCGGCGCGGCTAATAGTACCAAGCCGCCGTCAATGGTGATTCGTGCCGGTGGTGGTGTCTTCTTTAACCGTTTTGGTGAAGGGCAAACGCTGCAGGCGAATCGATTCAATGGCGTGAATCAGCAGCAGTTCTTTGTGAGCGAAGTACCGCTTTATAACGCGAGCGGTACGTTTGTCGATCCCGTCGCCTCGCCGTTGGATACTTTTCCAGTCGTGCCGTCCGCCGCCGGTCTCAGCGCAATAACGCGGCAGATTACCTGGCGCGTGGCTGACGACCTTCAGGCTCCGGTTCTCTACCTTGGGGGCGTGCAGGTTGAGCGGCAACTGCCGTACCGCTTCACCATGTTCGCCGGTGTATTCAACATCAATATTCAGCACGTCCTGCGCGCTCGTGACATTAACGCTCCCGTCCCGGGAACGGGTGGCGTTCGTCCTTTTGGAAACGTCGGCGACATCTATCAGTATGAATCGAGTGGCCGCTTTACTCAGAGACAGTTATTCATTGGGTTCAACAATCGGTTTAGCCGCGCCATAACTTTCTTCTCGAGTTATGTGTTGAGCAAGACCTCTAACGATACCGATGGTCCAAATACGTTCCCGGCAAACTCTTACGATCTGACGGGAGAGTTTGGCCGCGCTTCGTTCGATGTACGACATCGGTTCACCTTTGCCGGAACCCTTAATCTGCCGTGGTGGCAGGTGAGTCTGAATCCGTTCATCATTGCGATGTCCGGCCGGCCTTTCAACATAACCGGAGGGCAGGATTTGAATGGAGATCGGTTGTTTACCGAGCGGCCCTCGTTCGCCCCAACAGGTATCGACTGTAATAACCCGGCGGCGAATATCGTTTGCACGCCCTACGGAAATTTCAATCTGCGTCCTGCGCCCGGCGAAGCACTAATTCCGCGGAACTTCGGCGAAGGCCCGTCCTTCCTGTCGGTGAACATGCGCATTAGCAAGACGTGGAACTTCGGAGACATGCCCTCCTCGTCTGCGGCGAATAGGACTGAAGGACAACAGGGCGGCGGCAGAGCCGGCGGTGGTGGTCGAGGCGGTGGCGGCGGCGGCGGTCGAGGCGTCGGCGCCGGTGTTCCTCAGATTGCGACTGGCGGCGGCGCTGGTGGACTGCGCGGCGGCGGTGGCGGTGGTCTGGCCGGTCTTGGCGGCCCAGTCTCAGGCGCACCCGAGGCCAAACGATACAGCATGCAGTTTTCGCTTAACTTTCAAAACCTGTTCAATAACGTCAATCTCTCGCCTCCGGTTGGCAACTTGTCTTCGCCCTTCTTTGGCCAGAGCCTTTCGCTGAATCCAGGGTTCGGTGGCTTTGGACCAGGTGGAGGCGGCGGCGGTGGTGGCAGTACAGGCGCCGGTAATAGGAGAGTTACGGCGCAAGTTCGATTCAACTTCTAATCGCTAATCAATGCGGCGCGGTAGTTCCGCGTCGCCTTAGAATCTCGTTAAGTAGAAAAGGAATACCCCATGAAGAGAATTTTGTCTGCTTCGCTTTCCCTCCTAGTAATCGCGCTGGCGGCGGCAACATCTGCTCAGGCGCAGGCAGAAATTACTTCGAAATCTAGTAACGGTGGTGCTACGGCTCAGGCCGTCGCAATCACGAGTACGAGTTCACCAACCGATCTTGCACGCGCAGCACTGGCGGCGCAGGGTGGGGAGAAGTTCAAGGGGCTGAAGAGCATGGTCCTGCGCGGATCAGTCGATCTCTATGCGCCTAACTCAACTCAATCGATTCCCGGTGGCTTTATTATCGTGGTTGCGGGTGAGAAGGTGCGGATGGAAATTGACGCGCGACCGGCGGTGAGTTTTAAGACCATTTACGATGGCCAGCGATCGTATAGTTCGCTGCCAGGCGTCGACTTCCCGCCGGCAAGTAAATTCGGATTGCCGCTGCTGGGCAAATTTGATCAGCCTGGCTATGCCGTGACAGCAATTCCAGATGAGAAAAAGCTACGGGGCTTTAGCATTGCGGACTCCGACGGTAACGTGACGAACTTCTACATCGACAACACCACTGGCCGGGTGATGAAGTTTTTGATTCCCTACAATGGTTATAAGTTTGGGACTGAGAACAAGAAGATGAAGGAAGTGGATGGAGTCTTGATAGCGTTTGAGTTTACGCAGCGCCTGGAGATGCCGCAGGGCGCCTTCTTTGCCGAATTCAAAGTGAAGGATGCGAAACTTAATCAGCCGATTGGCGACGATGTATTTGAGATGCCAAACTAATCCCGATCAATTTTCAAAAGGAAAGAGGCCGCCTGCATTCAGGCGGCCTCTTTTTATTCTCACTCTCCCTTTGGGGGTGGAGGTTTTAGCGCTCTATCTCTCCAACCCCTCTGCCAGGGGGGAGAGGCGAATAGAAACCTAAACACTCATGATTTCATGCTCTTTCGACTTGGTAAGATCGTCGATCTTGCCTGTGTAAGTGTTCGTGAGTTTCTGCACTTCTTCCAGCCCATCGCGTTCGTTGTCTTCTGAGATTTGCTTGTCTTTCAACATCTTCTTTAAACGCTCGTTGGCGTCGCGGCGAATGTTTCGAACGGCCGTACGATGATCCTCGGCAATCTCGTGAACTTGTTTAGCCAGTTGCTTGCGGCGCTCTTCCGTCAGCGGCGGAATAGGAATACGCACGAGCTTGCCGTCGTTGGATGGATTCAAACCCAGATCGGAAGCGCGTACAGCCTTTTCAATTGCAGTAATCTGGGTTTGGTCCCATGGTTGGACGGTCAGGGTCTGCGGCTCAGGGGCATGCACTGAAGCCATCTGGTTGAGCGGCGTCATCGTGCCGTAGTAATCAACCATTACCGAGTCGAGCAAACTGATGGCGGCCCGTCCGGTGCGAATGGTTCCCAGCTTGCGCCGAAAATCCTCGATGACCGTGTCCATGCGCGGCTTCGTGTCTTTGACAACTTCCTTTTCGCTCATACCTACTCCAATAAGTTTCGAGGTCCGAGTTCCGAGTTGGGCCGAAGGGCATGCTCGAAAACCTCATAAGTACCTAACCTAAATCTCAAATTCCGCAAGACAAACTCGAAACTCGAAACCCGAAACTATTTATTTAAGGTTACTCGCGTACCGACGCCCGCGTCGCCGCTCAGCACGCGCGTGATATTGCCCGGCTGCCGCATGTTGAAAACAATGATCGGCAGATTATTGTCCATGCAAAGCGAGATCGCTGAAGCATCCATCACTTTCAACTGCCGTTCGAGCACTTCCTGATAAGTGATGCAATCGTAACGTGTTGCAGTCAAGTCAAGCATCGGATCAGCCGAGTACACGCCCTCAACCTTAGTTGCCTTCAGAATTATGTCGGCTTTGATTTCCAGCGCCCGCAACGCGGCGGCAGAATCGGTAGTGAAATATGGGTTGCCGGTGCCCGCTGCAAAGATCACGACGCGGGCCTTTTCAAGATGGCGAACCGCGCGTCTTCTAATGAACGGTTCCGCCAGTTGGGGGATGTCAATGGCCGACATCACTCGCGTATGCACGTCGAGTTTTTCGAGCGCATCCTGCAACACCACCGCATTCATCACGGTTGCCAGCATGCCGATATAGTCGGCGGCCGAGCGGTCCATGTTGCCCGCGCTCTTGGAGACGCCGCGAAAAATGTTTCCACCGCCAACTACGACGGCTATCTCGACGCCCATCAGGTGCACGGCTTTGAGTTGTTCCGCCACCATGCGCGCAACATCGACGTCGATACCGTAGTTCTGCTCGCCCATCAGGGCTTCGCCGGAAATCTTCAGCAGCACACGACGATAAGCAAGCGCGGATTTATCAGGGTTGGTTTCGGTGGCACTCATCGTATTCATGGGCCAAACTCATGCAGTTTAGAGTACAAGCTTTAGCTTGCTTCCGTTCATAAGCACAAACTAAAGTTTGGACTCCGAACTTCTTGACGCTATCTCAGCACTCAGTACTCAGCACTAGCTTACGAGTGACGCTACTTCGCTGCCAAAGTCTTCATCGCGGCGGTCCAGGCCCTCGCCCATCTTGTATCGAGTGAACCGGCGAATTGTAATCTTCTCGCCGGTTTTAGCAACCTTCTCAGTCACCAGTTCGGCCACAGTCTTGGCCGGGTCTTTAACAAAGGGCTGGTCCAGCAGGACCGACTCCTCATAAAACTTATTGAGACGGCCCTCGACGATCTTGTCGATCACCTGGTCGGGCTTGCTGGCGTTCTTCGGATCGTTTTTCGCCTGTGCGCGAGCAATCTCACGTTCCTTTTCCAGATCAGTCGCGGCCACGTCCGCGCGCGACACATAACGCGGTTCTGCAGCGGCCACGTGCATTGCAATGTCCTTGACCAGTTGTTGAAACTCATCGCCACGCGCTACGAAATCCGTTTCACAATTGACTTCCACCAACACGCCGACCTTGCCGCCCATGTGAATGTATGAACCCACAATTCCTTCAGCGGCGATGCGACCCTCACGCTTTTTGGCGGACGCCAGTCCGCGCTTGCGCAGAATGTCTACGGCGCGTTCCTCGTTACCTTCAGCTTCGACGAGCGCGTTCTTGCACTCCATCATGCCGGCACCTGTTTTTTCGCGCAGCTGCTTTACTGCAGCTGCTGTTATTTCTGCCATGATTACAAGTATCTCCGATTTTAGTGGAACAGACTTCAGTCTGTGATTGTTAAAGTAGCACAGAGATCAGTCCGTGATTATCAAGCAGCACAGCCATTCTTCAGGTTAGGGTTTCGTGTCAACCACCGACTGAAGTCCATGCCACTTTCAACAAAAAACGCAGCCCGGCGGGAGTCCCGCTTTGAAGGCTGCGCTCGCCGTTAAGTAAAAAAAGTAAATCTTGCGGTCAGCTCGCGGCGACTACTGATTCTGCATTAGCATCAACCGGTGCGTCCGGCGCGTCCGCCTCGGGCTGTTTAGCCGTCACGGCAGTTTCAACTGTCTCCGCAGCTTCGGTTGCCCGGGCTGCTTCAGGCGCTGCCTCTTCTGTTTCCACACCAGGCGCCGCTGAAGCTTGTTCTACTTCGGCAGTTCCTGCTTCGCTCCCGGCGGGTTCATCACCAGTCTGCTCAACGACGCCGCCTTCAGTGGCTATCTGTTGACCTTCCACGATTGCATCAGCGATGCGGGAAGCGAACAGGCGAACCGCACGCAACGCATCGTCATTGCCGGGGATAACGTAATCGATTCCTTCAGGCGAACAATTGGTGTCAACCACCGCGACGATCGGGATACCCAGACGATTCGCTTCGGCAACCGCAATCTCTTCCTTGCGCACGTCAATAATAAAAACTATGTCAGGCAGCCGGTTCATCGACTTAATACCCGACAGGTTCTTGTTCAGACTCTCGCGCTCGCGGTCGAGCTTGATGCGTTCTTTCTTGGTCAGCTTCTCGTAGCGCCCGTCCGTTTCCATCGCTTCAAGATCTTTGAGGCGCTTGATGGACTTCTGAACTGTTTGGAAGTTTGTCAGCAGACCGCCCAGCCAGCGCTGATTAACGTGGTATTGACCGCAACGTTCCGCTTCTTCGCGCACCGCCTCCTGGGCCTGTCGCTTAGTGCCCACGAACAGCACCGTCTTGCCTTTGTCTTCGGCGATGGCATTCGTCACAAATGCAATCGCGTCGCGAAACATGCGCTGCGTCTTTTGCAGATCGATAATGTAAATGCCGTTGCGCTCGCCAAAGATGTATTCCTTCATCTTCGGATTCCAGCGCCGTACCTGGTGGCCGAAATGCACGCCGGCCTCCAGCAATTCTTTCATCGTAACCGAAACCAAACCGTAATCTCCTTTGTGTGAACTGGTTTAATGTACTCACCACAACTGTGGGCCCTTAATAGTTAAGGGACAACCAATCCGAGTTGTGGCAATGGACTTAGAATTTCGGAATTCGGAATGCGGATTTCGAATTTCTACTAAGCAACAAACAATCAAACAACCGTACAAGCGGATTTCAAATCGGAATTCCGAAATTCGAATCCGACATTCTTACCTCTTCGAGAACTGGAAGCGCTTGCGAGCGCCCTTCTGCCCATACTTCTTTCGTTCTTTGATACGCGGATCGCGAGTGATCAAACCTGCCTGCTTCAAAGCCGGGCGTAGGTCGCTGTTGTATTCCATCAGCGCGCGCGTAATACCATGACGAATTGCGCCGGCCTGTCCCGCCGGACCGCCCCCTTTGACGTTGATCAGCAAATCAAACTTGCCAGTCGTTTCCGTCAACTGCAACGGTTGACGAATGATCATGCGCAACGTCTCGTTGGGAAAATACTGCTCAAACGGCTTGCGATTTATTTTCACTGCGCCGTCACCCGCGCGCAGGTAAACGCGCGCAGTCGAGGTCTTTCGTCGTCCGGTTCCGTAGTATTGAATATCAGCCACAGCTATATCTCGTCCTCTTTATTAACTCTCGTTTGTTATCGGGTGGTGAGCGTGTGAACTTCGGGGCGTTGGGCGGTGTGCGGGTGATCGGCGTCGGCATAAACTTTTAATTTTTTCGCCATCGCCTTGCCGAGTTTGGTCTTCGGCAACATGCCCTGGACGGCGAGACTAATCACGCGGTCGGGCCGCTTCGCAAACATCTCCTCGGCAGAAACCTCGCGCAAGCCACCCGGATAGAGCGTGTGGTGGCGATACATTTTTTGTTGCGCTTTCGCGCCCTTCAGCACTGCCTTGCGCGCATTGATCACAATCACGTGATCGCCAACGTCCATGAACGGGGTCCACCGCGGGCTGCGCTTACCGGACAGGATGGAAGCGATTTCGGATGCCAAATGCCCGACGGTTTGACCCGCCGCATCCACTACGTACCATTTTCGTTGACCAGCGAGATCCTTGCCGCTGGGAAAGTATGTTGACATGGTTAACTATCTCTGTTTTCAGTGAATAAAACGCGAACGGTTAGAATACCGAACGGCCAAAAAGGTGTCAAGGCGAGGGCACTCGAACGGGTGTTGGGTGTCGGGTGTCGGTTGTCGGTTGTCGGGTGTCGGGTGTCGGGTGTCGGGTGTCGGGTGTCGGGTGTCGGGGTGTCGGGGTGTCGGGTGTCGGGTGTCGGGTGTCGGGTGTCGGGTGTCGGGTGTCGGGTGTCGGGGTGTCGGGGTGTCGGGGTGTCGGGGTGTCGGGGTGTCGGGGTGAAGAGCCTTACGAGTTTTCCGTGAACGGCGGCTTGCCGCGTTCCGTGCGGTAAGCCTCTGGCTTACCGGAAATCGCTTTTGGCTTCGGGGCTTTGCCTCCGTGGAACTTCTATGTGCAACAGCAAAACAAAAAGGGTGCGGGATGTTAGCTCCACCCCACACCCTGATATCTTAGATCGATACTTGAATCCCGGCACCCGATACCCGACACCTATTCCGGCGGCGGAGTCGTCGTGCCATCGTTTCTCTTCAACTTCGGTGGCTCCTGCTTCTGCGCAGGTTTTACCTCAGTACCATCCGGATTCGTCGTCGACTCATCCGGTGTTGGCTGGCGTCGCTTGAGCGTAGGACGTCCGGGCGCGCCTTCGTCGGCACCTGGAAGCGCTCCTGCCGTTGATGCTCTGGCGTTGGAAAGCCGCAAAAGCTTTGCCTTTACCCGCTGGAATTCGGAAGTGCTGATCACATATTCCTCACGCTCCGAGAAGCGCGAAGCCAGCGCCAACGCTGATGCGCGCCGGCCGGCCGGAGCAGGGTGCGTGGAAAATGCTTTCGCAATAAAGCCCGGCTTCTTTTTGTTTTTGGACTCCAGCTTTTCGAACATCGTCGACATTGCCGTCGGATCGTAGCCGGCCGCCCACATGTACTGAACGCCAAGCTTGTCGGCTTCCTCTTCGGCGCTGCGGCTGAACTTCATAAAGATGCCCAACAATCCCAGCCCCGCAGTGTTCTGATAAATCATTCCCGGGATGCCGCCCAGAAAAATCGAGCCACCCATCGCCAGGTATTCCAGCAGTGTGCCTTTAGTTTGATTCTCAACTGCGTGGCGTGCGGTTACGTGAGCGATTTCGTGGGCCATGACGCCCGCGACCTCGGCTTCGTTGTCTGCCGCCAATAGCAGACCCTTGTTGACGTAGAAGAATCCCCCCGGCAGTGCAAAAGCGTTAACTTCATCGGAATCGATAACTTTGATTGTGAAAGGGATCTTCGCGTCCGAGTGCAAAACGATGTTCTGGCCGACGCGATTTACGTATTCGGTGATCACCGGATCTTCGATGAACTTTGCCTGGCGGTCCACTTCGGCTGCCAGCTCGCGACCCATGCGCACCTCTTTTTCGGTCGAGCCGCTCATCTTGGCGATGATGCCCTTATTGATGTTGCGCTTCCCGATCATGTTCGGGTCTTCGTTTACCGAAAGTGGCTTGTTGGAACTAGCCGGCAACGGGGGTGGCGTCTTGATTTCCTTCTTTGAGTCCTTCTTCGCATCGGTCTTCGCAGTCGTGGTGGTCGCAGTTTGATCCTGCGCCGTCGTGCTGGTCTTGTCCGTCGCAGCAGGTATCTGAGGTGTCTGCGCGAAACCGGCAATTGAACTTAGAATTAGGGCGGAAACGAGAATAAATGCGGTACTAATCCGGGAGATGCTGGTCATCTTGAAAAAACCTCCAGAGACTTCAAAACATACAAGGCCGAAAAGAACTCGGGGAAAGACTCTCCCGGCGCCACAATTGAGGGTTCTACGCGATAAATAACAAATAAGGCGCAGTTAACGGAAGCTGTTTAGCTATTTTCAAATGCGCAGTCTATGATGCCCCACTCTGGCTGCATGGTTGCGCATATATTGTCAGTAAATTGGGGAAACTCTTCGGGCTGGCCCGGTCGATTAAAGGGCTCGCTTTGGAATAAGCGGGAACGCGGCCATTATAATGCCTGCGCTCGCAAAAGCCTAAAAACCCAGCGATTCGGTGACGAGTAAAGCAAACTGTTAGTTTGCGGTGTTTGAGAGGCATTCAACGGCCCCCGCAAACTAACAGTTCGCTTTACAAAAAAGGCCTCATTGAAGGAGGCTTGCTGATGCGGCGTCTCGAAGGTTGGGAAGGTGGGCTTGCCCCCGCTCTTCTCCGGTTTTCATATAACTGACTGGCGGCGGATGCCAAAACCCAAACCCACAATCTCAATCATTGGCGCCGGCCGTTTGGGCACTGCTTTGGCCATGGCTCTTGCGCCGAGGGGTTATGTAATTCGCGCGGTCGCGGCCCGCCGCCCATCACATGCTCGGAAAGCGATTTCGCTCGCCGGTCTGCCTTCCCAAACCCTGGCTCTGGGCGCCGACCAACTGGAACAACTGCCGCCCAGCGATCTCGTTTTAATAACCACACCCGACGACGTCATTGCGGGTATCGCGCGCAGCTTCGCAAAGCTTCGTCGCAGTTCGCGCCACCGCACCACATTCCTGCACACCAGCGGCGCACTCTCTTCCGAAGTCCTGTCGCCACTCGCCAAAGCAGGTTTTCACACCGGCTCAATGCATCCATTGGTTTCCATCAGCGACCCACGCGCCGGCGCTGCCGCTTTACCCGGCGCTTTTTATTGCATCGAAGGCGATACAGTCGCCAGGCGATTCGCGCAGGCGATTGTGCGAGACCTGAACGGGACCGCTTTCACTATCAGCCCGCAAAGCAAGCCTCTTTATCACGCGGCTGCCGTGATGGCCTCGCCGCACCTGGTGGCGTTGTTTGATCTTGCGACTGAGATGTTGGTTTCCGCCGGTCTGAATAAAAAAGCAGCGCGTAGCATTCTCGTTCCCCTGGTCCAGAGCACGGTTAATAACCTAACGCACGCCACGCCCGAAAAAGCGCTAACCGGAACATTCGCCCGGGGTGATCTGGCAACTGTCAAACACCATCTGAAAGCACTATCTGGTAAACAACTCGCGGAGGCTCTCGAGATTTACAAACTCCTGGGATTTCATTCTCTGCAGCTCGCGCCAAAGAGTGGCCTCAACCCCCAACTCGCCGCGCAAATCAAGAACATACTGAAGAAGGTGTAAAGCAAACTGTTAGTTTGCGGTGAGTCCGCGCCAAGCCCCCATGATGTTTGTTGCCTTTCGGAGCGCGTAGCAGCTCTGCCGCCTTCCGTGCGGTAAGCCTATGGCTTACCGTAACCATCGTTCTTTTTCCTTGAGGCTACGCCTCCTGGATCAACTTCTTTCACCAAGCAAAGATGGAGGCGTAGCCTCGAACATGAACAATGTTACTCGGTAAGCCATAGGCTTACCGCACGGAAAGCGGCAGAGCCGCACCTCACGGAAGGCGGCACAGCCACTCTTCTTTTGACTATTTACGATTTACGATTCACGATTTACGAAACGCATACGATTTACGAACACATGGAAAGATCACCAAGCGACAGTTACAGCCTGACCCTCCGCGTCAAACTCTCTTCGCGCGCAGGCACACTCGGCGAAGTCACCACCGCGATCGGCAAGGCCGGCGGCGACATCGGCGCGATTGATATCGTCAGCGTCGGCCGCGATCACATCGTCAGGGATATCACTGTCAACACCGTCTCCAGCGAACATGAGGACAAGATCGTCAACGCCGTCAGAGCCATTGAAGGCATCGAGGTACTGCAGACTTCCGATCGCACCTTCCTCATGCATCTTGGCGGCAAGATCGAAGTCGTCTCGAAGATGCCTTTGAAGACCCGCGCCGACCTGTCGATGGCCTACACGCCCGGCGTCGCGCGCGTTTGCGAAGCTATCCACACCGATCCGGGAAAAGTTTTCACGCTGACAATTAAAAAGAACTGCGTTGCTATTGTTACCGACGGCACGGCGGTGCTCGGCCTCGGCGACATTGGCCCAGCCGCCGCCCTGCCGGTTATGGAAGGGAAGGCAATGCTGTTCAAGGAATTTGGCGGCGTCGATGCCTTTCCCATTTGTTTGAGCACCAAAGACCCGGACGAGATCGTGCGCACCGTAAAAAACATTGCCACTGCTTTCGGCGGCATTAACCTCGAAGACATTTCCGCTCCGCGTTGTTTTGAGATCGAAGATAGGCTTAAAGAAGAACTCGACATTCCGGTCTTTCACGACGATCAGCACGGCACCGCGGTTGTGGTGCTCGCCGCCTTAATCAACGCGTTGAAAATTGTCGGCAAAGAAATGACGGAGATCAAAGTTGTCGTTAACGGCGTGGGCGCAGCGGGAGTTGCCTGCACAAAAATCGTTATGCACGCTGGCGTAACGAACATTATCGGTTGCGACCAGCACGGTGCGCTTTATCGCGGGCGCAAGGAAAACATGAACAAGGTGAAGGAGTGGTACGCCGCGAACACCAATCCCAATCAGGAGAAGGGAACTGTTCACGACATCATCAAAGGCGCGGATGTGTTTTTTGGTCTCTCGGCCCCCGGGGTTCTGGGAATAAATGACTTAAAGCAGATGGCTGCGCGTCCGATTGTGTTTGCGATGGCCAACCCGACGCCAGAGATCATGCCGGAGGACGCCGCGCCTTACGTAGCGGTGATGGCCACGGGCCGCAGCGACTATCCGAACCAGATTAATAATGTGCTTTGTTTCCCCGGCATCTTTCGCGGCGCCCTCGCCTGCCGCGCGCGCAGCATCAATGAGGAAATGAAACTCGCCGCCGCGAACGCCATTGCCAACATCATCACCCCCGCCGAACTCCATCCCGAATACATCATCCCCTCAGTGTTCGACAAACGCGTCGCCGAAGCCGTCGCCCACGCCGTCGAAGAAGCCGCCTATGCCACCCACGTCGCCCGACGTGATCGCAATGTGGAAGATGGGATGTAAGAACGACGGGAGACGGAAGACCGAAGACCGGGGATCCAATGCAGCGTGCGCCCGCCTCGACGGGGCAGTAGCCCGACAGTTATGGAGGGCTCAGTTGCGGTTCCCGGGCCACCCAAGGGAACCGAGGACTGATCTACTCACGTCGCACAACCAGTGTTAAGCTTGTTCCAGAGAGGAAAACTACCGATGGCAATGCAGACAAACCTGGAAGCTTTGATCGAGGCTGCAAAACATCTCACCAGGGAAGAGCGCGAGAAACTTGTCGAGGCGCTAAACCCGCGTTTGGAAGCCTCCGAGCCTCGGCGCCACATCACAGAGATGCGTGGACTGGGGAAAGATTTGTGGCAGGGAATTGATCCACAGGATTATCTCAACGCGGTGCGCGACTCGTGGGACAACTGACGCCGCTTATCGCGGGGAAGTTGGTGGCCCTTGATACTGGCCCGCTCATCTACTACATCGAAGAACATCCCGGTTACTTATCTACCGCCGACGAACTGTTCAGCACCCTCGACAATGGTACAGCGCGTGGAATGACGAGCGTGCTCACCCTCCCAGGAAGTGTTGGTCAAGCCTCTCCGCGAGGGCCGGGACGAACTTGCCGAGAGATACCGACAGGTGCTGACGAATTCGGCGAATGTAACTTTGCATGAAGTTGATCAAACAGTCTGCGAGACAGCGGCGCGATTGCGCGCGAAATACTTGTGGCTGAGGACGCCCGATGCGCTTCAACTCGCGACGCGGGACCGCAATGTGCAGGATGAAATGTAATCGACGTGATTGCATAGCAGTCCAGGCTTGATGTTTTTCGGTTTTCAGTGTAAGCACTAGCGAAACGGCATTCCTCGCGAACGTTTTCTAGATCTCAGCCAAATAGATCGACGGTCAATTCCGCAATCTACAATCAAGAAACATTGCTGGATTGACGAGGAGATATGAATGGAAAACTTCACCTATACACCAGACCGCGACACCAGAGTTCACCAAGAAGGTGCCATCCGCCTAATTTGCATGGCATTTCAGTCCCATGAAAGCGGGCTGCCCGAGTGGTTAAAAAATTCCTCAGACGCTTATGCGAGGGAAGATGCAACGGAGGCGAAGCGAGTAATCGTTGTGCTTTTCAATCACGGTCAAAGAAAGGCAAGCGCGTCAATTTCTTGTTTGGACCTCTCCGGGATGACAACTGATGTCATTGAGGAAAGTTTCCGAAATTGGGCCGATCCTGACGCTTCCCGGCGGGGTGCTAAAAATGCCGCGGTTCAAGGGGGACATGGCAATGGCGGAAAATGTTATATGACCCAGATGTTTGACGATTACTCGGTTATCCAAACTGTAAAAGGCAAGGAGGGTAACCGCTATGGGGTCGTATCGGGCTCTATTAAGTTTGGCTATGTGCCAGACCCTGCTACAGGGCGAAACTATGAAGTCACGGATCTCAAAGCGCACTTGGAAGACTCACTTCGCACTATTCGGTGTCGCATCTCATCGTTACCCCAAGCGGCGGTTGATGCGCTCGCCTTAGCCGATGGTTTTTCATTGATCACTGGAGTGGGACCAAAGGGTTATAAAAATAGAATACCGATTACTCAGCTTGTTTCAAACCTTCAGGAACACCCCCAGATGATACAGACGCTCGAAATGTGCAAAGTTTTCATAATCGTTAACGGAGAACCGTACAACCAAGGAAAACCTCTGACACTCCCTGAAATACCTCCGATTGAGGGCGCAGAGGATCCTCGCATTGTTCTGATACCTGATTTTCTGAAGGATCCGATCACTGGGGAGAAGGTTTCTACAACCGACGGTGGATCGTCTCCCAACGGTTCACTGATATTGAGAACATCAGACGTCAGCATGCGGTGGAAGAAGAAAGCCCGGCACAATGTTATCTACAGAGCGCGGTCAGGTTATATAGGATACATTGGTGTTTCAGAGTTAGATATTCAGTCTCCCTATCGAGATCAGATTTATGGCGAGTGTTACCTTCAGACGCTTGAGCCGTTTAAGCAAAACGAACGGGCTCGATTGGCGGTAAGTCCGCTAACTCGTGCCGTCGAGAGATTCATCTCCTATCAAATTCAGCTTTACGCAAAAGAATTCGAAGCCCGCGAGCAGCGGAAATACGATCAGGAAGAAAAAAATGCGATAAGCCGTATTAATGAAGCATTGGATCAATGGAAAAATCGATTTCTTAACGAGCTCATGCAAGGCATCTGGGGGGAGAAGGAAGGAGATGGTGGTGGAAGTACATCGAAGACATTGCCCTCCGGCAAGCCAGCGAAACTTGAATTAACGCTGACACATCAGCGCGCCGGCGTTGGTGTTGCGTTTAGGCCAACTCTGAAATTTTTCGATAACGCTGGTCAAAGAATTCGCGCTACGCCTTTCAAATGGGTGAGTGACGATACGAACGTTGCGATGGTGGACAACGAGCTAAACATAGTTAATACGTTCTCTTTCGGTCAGACGCGGCTTTACGCGGAGACTTTGCGAGGACACCTGCGCTCGAATATCGTTCCGCTAGAAGTTGTCCAACTCCGCGAGGTGAGAATAGAGCCCAGAGAAATTCAATTGGGGTTAGGGAGCCGGCAAAAGATTGACGCCATTTGTCGTCTCGCTGATGGTCAAGAAACCAATAGCCTTTATTTGGTGTGGACCGAGAGCGATCCCAACGTCGCGCGAGTGAGCTCATCCGGCCTAGTATTCGGATTTGCCTTGGGGAAGACGGAGGTTATTGCGGGTGACGACAAGTGCATGGCCAATGATCCCGCCATAGTTGAGGTAATACCTTTTACTGGAGAAGGTTCAGGAGGGAAACGTGGACGTGGTTACCCAATAGTCCTTGTATCAGGAGAAATTGATAGAGACCCACAAACTGAGGAGTACGTGAACTTCAGTAGGGAAGATCCACCGGTTACCCAACGGCCGCAAGATGCTGATCGCAACATTTGGTGGATTAACAGTGCTGCCCCGCTGGCAAGACTGTACTTAGACGCCAATAGAGGATACGGCTACCAATCACCAGCTTGGCGCATGTATCATCTTGAGCGTTATGTTGATGTGATCGTACAGATTGCATTAATTCATGGACCCGAGGAGGGACAATCTTTGTCGGCAGATGAATGGATCGTAAAGCGCGGGTACAGAGAAGCCGAAATCCAAGCCGCCGCAGCATCAGACTTGAGAGAGTTTATTTCGAGCGGCGTCTTACCTGGGAGTGAAGCGTGAAAGGCCAAAATCATCTTACCGTGCCAGACAAACTGCTCTTGGCTGCCTTCGCTTTGGAAGAAAAGGGCAGTCGTCCATTTTCGGCAGAAGATCTAGTTGTACTCGCTTGGCAGACATTTCCCGATACGTTCGCCTTGGCAGGATATCGAGGCGGACATGGGAAACTTTCCTATCCAGACTCCAACCGTGTGTTTGCGGAGATAATGGGATCCAAGTCAATCCGCAAAAGAGGTCTTCTCGAAAAGGTGGGGTCAAAAATGTATCGACTAACGGAAGCTGGACGTGATCGGGCACGCTTTCTTTCAAAACGTTCCTCGCCTTCCTCAACGGAGAAAGCTTCTCTCGCTCGTGAAACTGGTCAGGAGCTTAGAAGATTATTTACTTCCAAGGCTGTCGAGAAAACCAAGAACGGTCGCAATGACGATCTTACATTCTACGATGCCTGTGACTTTTGGCGGATATCTCCAAGAAGTTCCGCGATCGAATTAGAAGGACGACTCGCCAACTTCGAAGCGGTGGTGGCGTCTGTGGAGAGAGTGGTCAACAATAAGAATGCAACTTTCGAACACGGCGGCCACGCTTTCGGTCAGACCGATCTTGACTTATTAGTAAGCGTCCATAAAGAGCTTCAACAAAGGTATTCTGCCGAGTTAGGAACTATTCGCAAACGAACTGACGAAAGAGCATGACTCCCATATATAAGACGAAACTTGGGAAAGCGTATTGTGCGAATTGTCTTACTATTCTGAAAGCGACGCCGAAAGGTAGTATTGATCTTGTTATTACGTCGCCGCCGTTTGCTCTCAGGCGAAAAAAGTCATATGGCAATGTATCGGCCGAAGAGTACGGTGACTGGTTTTGGCCATATGCCGAACAGATTGCTAGGGTGCTGAAACCCAAAGGCAGTTTCGTTTTAGATATCGGCGGGTCGTGGAATAAGGGGGTACCCACTCGCACCCTTTATCATTTTGAACTCTTATTAAGACTTTGTGGACGCGGTGGTCCATTCAATTTGGCCCAGGAGTTCTATTGGTACAATCCGGCGAAGATGCCGGCTCCAGCACAATGGGTGACGATCGACCGCGTCAGAGTAAAAGATTCAGTAAACCCAATTTGGTGGCTTTCACGAAGTGCCAAGCCAAAGGCATCGAACCGAAGAGTGTTAAAGCCCTATACGAAGAGCATGGAAAAGCTGCTCTCGCGTGGCTACAACAATGGCCCTAGACCTTCGGGCCACGTAGTGTCGGATAAATGGGGCAGACGGCAGAAAGGCGCTATTCCACCCAATTTGATAGTTGCCGCCAATACGAAAAGTACCGATGGTTACATCAAGTCATGCAAGGAGCTTGGGTTGGAGCTACATCCAGCTCGATTTGTTGAAGCTGTTCCAGAATTCTTTATCAAGTTCCTGACGCGCAAAGGCGATGCAGTACTTGATCCATTCGCCGGGAGCAATGTCGTTGGAAGCGTTGCCGAACGACTTGAAAGAAAATGGATCAGCGTCGAGATAAACGAGGAATACGCCGTAGGATCGGCTTTCCGTTTTAACGGGGCTGGAGAAAGAACTCATAGGAAGTTTCGAAACCGCAAGTAAGGGAATCTTCCTCAAGGTCGGGGCTAATCCTCCATTTACTGCTCCTCGTGTGCTGGCCGACCCTGGATGGGTCGGCGTGGCTTTTCAGTTGTGGTTGAAGGCGCGGAATGAATCAAGGGAATGTTTCGCCCCTTCAGGGCGAAGAGATTTTTTTGGTGACGTGCCCCTGGGGTGTCGCGCGAAACGCGCTCTACCCCGCGCTAAGTTATGGAACGCCTTCGGCGTTCTGCTTGGACGCGCTACGCGCGCGATTGTTAAGGAAGGACAGGCAAGAATGCCTGTCCTCCTCCGCCGCCTTACGAAATGTTTTCCGCTCTCACGGCATAACCATTGAAAGACAGTTGTGCGGTTTTAGCTTGAATTGTTAGCCCTCTCCGGCTAATGACGCTCTGACCATTTCGCAGCTCATCAAGTGTGAACCCGCAACTGGCGACAAAACTCAAACTAAGGAGCAAGTATGACTTTACTGCGCCCTCTAATTAGTAAACTCTTAGTGGTTCTCTTAATTTCTTCGACCAGCGGGGCTGCGTTTGGCCAGCGCGTGCGGCAGAAGCCGCAGGCCGCCAGCATCAGCTTCGACAATTCAGACCCAAAACTTACTCCAAAGCAAACTGTGAGGGTGAAAGCGACCGTGCTTGATCAGTATGGACACGTCATGCCGGACGCGAAGGTGATTTGGGAGAACGTAGATCAGCCGAAGGGCTCGCCACTTTCATTTAGCGGGTCGTTGGAAAGTGCGAACACGCTGGTCATCACGGCGAACGAGGGCAATGACACGGTTGCTGAGCGCATCACGACCCGCGTCACTGCGGTGTCGGGTGATGCGAGCCATGACCTCACAGTGGTTTACGAAAGTACGCCAAAGCCTGTGCCGGCCAAGATCACATTGACGCCCGAGAAGGTTGATCTCGATTCGGATGGTGAAACCACCATCAACGCGGCCCTTGCTGACGCCGATGACAAGGCGCTGCACGGCAACAAAGTGACCTGGGCGTTGGCGAAGCCGGAACTGAGTGAATTCGTCTCGCTGGGAACAGTTGTCAATGACAAAACCACCAACTCGATTACCCTCATTGGCCGCGTCTCGAAAAAGAAGACTAAAGCCCCCGACGTGATCACGCTTCTGGCCACTGCCGGAAACGCGGTTGGCGTGGTGACGATAAATTACAAAGCGCCGCCGGACACCGGTTCGAAAGGAATAATCACCAGTTGGAGTGTAGTGCCGCCGAGAATTGTGGGAGACAACTTCGGGCGCACGATCATGCATGACTACTACTGCGTCGAGGTGGCCATTGACAATCATTCCGATAGCGATATCGCGCTCGGGAGTCTAAGCTTCCAGCCAGAGGGATTGGCAGCCATACCGACTAGCGCGTACCCGATAGTTCAAGGCAGCCTAGCGCGCCGGAAGTTAACCCACCCGCGGGCAATAACTGTCGCGGCGATTGACGCGATGGGTTCATTGCTCACCGGCTTCAATCCGTTCTTCCACAACATCAACCATGCCAAGAACTATTCGCAGTTCATTGACATTCTCAGCAATCCACTCGCGAAAGGCGTAGCTTCGGTTTGGAAGGATTCTTATCCCGACGAGATGGCGCGGTTTGAGGCGAACGTTCTCAAGGACGACAAAATCATTACGAAGGATGCCAAGACCTTCAAGACTATAGTTTTTGTCGAGAAGCGGAATCTCTATCCAAACAACGAGAAGGATCGAGACGATCCGATTAAGGTAAAAGCAAAGCTCAAGAAATTGATTGTCATGGGCCAAAAGATCCAACAAGGTAGATCGGAGACTCTTTCAGAGTGAGGCTTGCAAAGAGTCTCGGCCAGAGGACGGTTACCATGGCGACGCCCATATCGAGTAAGAGTTGAAGCGCGAGCTCTTGCTCAGCATCCCGGGCCTTGCACCCCCCAAACTTTTTGGGCCGGTGGGACTGGCGGCATTGAAGAGAAGTAAATGGTGAATCCCAAGTCGCGTTGTGAGGTCAGTACCGCACCGCGGTAGCGGGCGGGTGAGCAGTGCATTGGAAATCGAGTGTAAGGGGAGTGCAACCCCGTCGCTACCGCTCTGGGTACGGACTTCACCTCGGGTGTGAAGAGTGGGCTGCCCTCAAAGCCGTAAATCGTGAATCGTGAATCGTAAATCGTAAATCGTGAATAATCAGAACGGAGTGCGCATCCATCATTGTGGGTCAATTGTATTTTGGAGTTTCCGAACCGCGTAGCGGTTCAATGAGTTTAGCCCGGGGTAAGGAGCGAAGCGACGCCACCCCGGGGAACCGAGTCCCCAGCAAAATATTTCGCGCGGCCTCGATGGCCGCGCGAATGTTGTTTTCCCCGTTTGTACAAACAACGCCGACCCATCGAGGGTCGGCGAAGAGGATTTTGTATTGACTTGGTCCCGGGGTGTCGCGCGAAACGCGCTCTACCCCGGGGTAAGTTATCGAACACCTTCGGCGTTCTAATTGGACGCTACGCGCGCAAGTATGTGGTCAGTACCGCATCGCGATCGAGCGGGTTGTAATTAAAGGCGCGCGCAGCGCGTCGAGTCGGAGCGCTAAAGGTGCGGAATGAAATAGCCCAGGGCAACGCCCTGGGATCAGAGGCCAGATAATTTCTTTCGCCGACCCTCGATGGGTAGGCGTTGCTTTTTCTGTTCCGTCGAATCAAAAGATTGTTTCGCCCCTTCAGGGCGAAAAGTATTTTTTGTTTGGTACATATCCCAGGGGGTTGCCCTGGGCTATTTTGTTTCGCGCCTTCAGCGCGTTGACTCCACACGTTGCGCGGGCCATTAATAAAAAAAGCGGCGTCAAGCTGCCGCCGCCCAAAGCGGCTTCGCCGCATTTCCGTGCGGAAAGGCTTTACCTTTCCGGGAAGTGGTTTTCAGATTAATGAGGCTATGCCTCTGAGTGAGCCGTGGCCTCAAATAGTTTTATGGTGACTTAACGGAAAGCCGAAGCCTTTCTGCACGGAGCGCGGCGAAGCCGCAACGTGGGAAAGCGGCAAGGCCCGGATTAGAGCGGCGTCAAGCCGCACTCCAAAAACAAACGCCGACCATTGAGGGTCGGCGGTTAGGAAGAGATGAGTGAAGTGTTAGGCGCAGGCCCTCGCCTAAGACATTTCAGATTTCAGATTCCAGATCTCAAAGACTTCTACGGAATCAACAACCTACGGAATCAAGAAAAACTTTCGGACTCAAAACAAAACTGTGCCTCAATGGCTCGTCGGTTATAGCGCTCCTGAGTCCAACATTTCAGATCTCAAAGCAACGGGTCGCGACAGCTGCAGTCTGCCGACTGCTTTTATAGTGCGCGCAGAAACGCCACCAGGTCGCCCTTCTCCTGCGGCGCCAGACCCAACTCGAGCACAAGATTAAAAAACTCAACCGTGTCTTCGAGCGTCAGCAGGCGTCCATCATGTAAGTATGGCGGCGACTCTTTGATGCCTCGCAGCGGAAAGGTCTTGATCGGGCCTTGCTTCGTCATCATCATCCCGCCTTCCATATGTGGCGTGAAGAAGCGCTCGACCATCAGGTCGTGCATCAGGTTGTCGGTATAGAAAGGCGGCGTATGACACGTCGAGCAGTTTGCCTTGCCGAAGAATAGTTCTTCTCCCCTGATCTCGGCGGCGGTTGCTTTCTTGCGATCCAGACGTCCATACACGTTCAGCTTAGGGGCGGGCGGAAAATCCATGATCTCCTGAAACTCTGACATTTCATGAACCTGATGCCCGCGATCGAGAATGTTGATTCCTTTTTTCGTCGCAATCACCGGGTCACCGTCAAAGTAAGCGGCGCGTTGTTCAAATTCAGTAAAGTCTTCGACAGTCTTCAGCGCGCGCTGCGAGCCGAAGAGGCGCTGAATATTCACGCCGCGCAGCGATGGCGTCTCGATGCGTCGGCGATTCTCCTGCGGCCTGATGTCGCCGACGAGGTGGAACGCACCGTTGGTGTGACCGTTGACGTGGCAGTCAAAACAAGCGACGCCCTGCATGCCGTCATTTCTTTCAGTCTTGCGATCGGCAGTGGCGTTGAACTGCTGTTGCGGAAACTGCGTCACTAACAGACGCAACCCATCGAGTTGTTTGGGATTGAGAATGCCATTGAAGAGGTCGTAGAAGTTATTAACTGTGACAAGTTGTCCTTTCGAAACGTCACCGAGATCGGGGCGCGTCGTTAGAAAGATAGCCGACGGAAACTCCGGCAGGAAGTGGTCCGGAATATCAAAATCCAGATCGAAGCGTTCGAGCCGCGGTTGCACCTTAATATGTGACTGCGGGAAAACCATGCCGCCCACGGGGTGGTTCGCATGCGGCAGCGGCAGATAAGGGAAAACTCCCTTCGCTTTGATCTCGTCCGGCGACATTCGTCCGAGTTGGTCCCAGGTTACGCCTTTGAGCCGAGCCGTTGGCCCAACCGGAATTGACTTGCCGTGCGTCATCTTCACATCTGGATCGACGCGTCGTGATAGGTCGTATCGCGTTTCGAGTAGGCGCATAGCGGCCGCGTTCACACGCGCCTTGTTCGCCTTGTCGCGCGCACGCACGACGTCGAACGGCTCTTCAATGACCGGCATGAACGATGAAGGCGGATCCTTTGGCGCGGGGTTCTTCTTATCCTGCGCGTCCGCGTTTGTGACGACGAGCAGCAACGCCGCGACCGCAAGAGTCAAAGCAATTGTCAGGAGCAGTTTGATCCGAGCCGGCGAGCTTCCTGCTGGTTTCCCTTTGGACGTTTCTCTGGTTGCCGCTGGGGAGTTTGATATGATCCTCATGTTGCTCCTTTCATGTTATCGGGGGTGTGGATGACGTCATGAACGCGGTTGCGCGCCCGACAATGACTTCCGAGTCCCATTGCAGACAGCACATCGTTTGCCTCACCAGGGCGTGCTCTAAAAGTATCTTAAGAATATCGGCGAGAGATTTGCACGATATTCTCGTTACAGGGGGATAGTCTAATAGGATTTCGGCTCCTATGATATTACCAGCGGCGATGGTGTCAAGAAGTTTTCGGCTTGCAACGTTTTGCCCATTTCTAATTGAACAGTTATGCGGGAATACAAACCATTCAGGCGAACGAACGGCGACCGGCTTAGGCGATTGAGCATCGCGATAATTTTGTTGCACGTGATTGTGACGGCGGCTCACTCGGTGGCGCACATGAGTCTCAACATACTCATGAATAGCTGGCAGAACGCGTACATCTTCGTTGTGATAGTTCTGCTGCCGCTGGTT